>NZ_WVRF01000001.1:0-537500 GCF_013110775.1 Ruegeria sp. HKCCD7296 | reverse complement strand
CGCCACACCCTTTGCCGAAGGGGCAGCCTTTCTGAGAACCAGCCCTGATCTGGAACGCCCCGATATCCAGCTACATTTCACAATCGCAATGGTCGATGATCATGCACGCAAACTGCACTACGGATACGGGTATGGTTGTCATGTCTGCAAATTGCGCCCGGACAGCCGGGGGGCAGTTGGGCTGCGCAGCGCCGACCCAATGGACACACCGGCCATTGATCCCGCTTTTCTATCCGACGCGCGGGATCTTGAAACTATGATCAAAGGGGCGCGGATGACTCGGGATATCCTTGAAGCGCCTGCTTTGGCACAATACCGACACAAAGAGATGTTCGGAACGGACACCGCCCAGACGGATGCCGATTGGGAAAAACACATCCGCGCCCGCGCCGATACGATCTATCACCCGGTCGGCACCTGCAAAATGGGGCGCGATCCGATGGCAGTTGTGGATCCCCAACTGCGTGTGCACGGGTTGGAGGGGCTTCGTGTTGTCGATGCGTCAATCATGCCAAAGCTGGTATCCGGAAATACAAATGCGCCGACCATCATGATTGCGGAAAAAGCAGCGGACATGATCAGGTCAGCAGCGGGTTAAGGTGCTACTGGCCTTTCATCAAGGCGTCTAACCCGACCCTGTAATTGGGATAGATCAAAGTCACGCCTAGCTCGTCCTTGATCCGACTGTTACGCACACGCTTGTTTTCATTATAGAAGCTGCGCGCCATTGGCGTCAGGTCGGCCTCTTCATAGGATACCGCCGGCGGAAGGGGAAGACCTTGTAGCTCAGCAGCGTAACCAATGACGTCCTGTGGCGGGACGGGTTCATCGTCACATACATTGTAGACGCGACCCGGGTTGGAGTTGGTCATCGAGGCGTCGAGGATTTGCGCGATGTCCTCCACGTGAATGCGCGAAAAAACCTGCCCCGGCTTGATGATACGCCGCAACCCGCCGCGTTTGAGCTTGGAAAGTGGACCCCGGCCCGGCCCGTAGATTCCCGCCAGCCGGAAGATATGGATGGGTAGGTCGGGAATGGACGACCATTGCTGCTCGGCCAGCATGCGCCATTTGCCGCGTTTGGCCGTTGGTGCCGGAGGCGTATCTTCGTCAACCCATCCACCCTGATGATCGCCATAGACGGCAGTTGTCGACAAATATCCAACCCATGTGAATTGAGCCGCGCGGCGGGCGATTTCATCACCCAGCGCCGCCAAGACCGGATCACCCCCTGCATTCGGGGCGGTCGAAATCAGCAGATGCGTCACCCCATCCAGGTTCGGTTCCTGTCCTGGCCAGACCAACGGCTCTGCACCCGAGTCACGGATGGCTTCCATACCCTCGCTGTCACGTGTGGTGCCAAGAATGCGCCAGCCTTTCGGAGCAATATGTCGGGACAGGGCCTGTGCGGAATAACCATGGCCAAATGAAAAAAGCGTCTGAGTCATGCCCCTTTGATGGGCCTCAGCGCATCGGGATGCAAGCGCTGCATGGACGCACTTGATTCGAATCTTTGGATGCGGCTTTCTGTTGGGTATGAGCGACAAGAAACCCGATTTGCATTCGGCCTATACGCTGAACTCACCTGATGAACACAAACGCCTCTATGCGGAATGGGCTGGGGATTATGATGACAGCATCGCCGCGCGCGAAGACTACTTGCTGCACACCCACACGGCGCGGGCATTTGTGCGTGCTGGCGGTCAAGGCCCGGTTCTGGACGTCGGCGCAGGCACAGGCCTTTGCGGCGCTGTGTTGTCCGGGCTGGGCGTCGGGCCGATAGACGCAACTGATATGAGCACGGAAATGCTGGATCAGGCCATGCGCAAGGATATCTACCGCGACGCGATCGAAGCAGACGTGACCCAAGGTATCCCGGTACCGCGCGAAAACTATTCCGGCGTCGTCTCATCCGGGACCTTCACCCATGGTCATCTTGGCCCCGAGGTCTTTCCCGCGCTGTTGCGTATCGCACGGCCCGGCGCGCAGTTTGCCATTTCGATCAATGCCCGTCATTTCGAAAAGCTGGGTTTCACAGACATGCTGCGCCAATTGGAACAAGGTCAGATTCGAAATCTGACCCTGCCCGAGGTTCGTATTTATGGCGATCTTGCCGCCGGTCCGAACAAGGACGATAGGGCATTTGTTGCCTTGTTCGAACGGGTTTAACCCAAGGCGATTAAATCGGCCCAATCAAGTATACATCTGCTTTTTATAAGCGCGCGTACGTGTCGTCGCCTCAGCCGATCCATCGTGGTAGGTGCCGAACCACTTATCAAACGGGATTTCGGACGTGCCGTAGTTGCACTCGAAATACCGGTGATGAAGCTGGTGGAAGAAATCCCCGGCCCGCGCAGCGTCGGTCTCTCCTGCCTTCAGTTTTTCGAACCCTGAATGCGACAGAACCGGGCTGATCTGTTGGAAAGAGCTGTGAAACAACAGATGCAGCGGATGAGACGGCACAATCAGGTTGATGAAGTAGGTGGTGAAATACAACAGGTTTTCATACCAGTGGTTCGAAATGCCAGACCATGGTCCAACGTTTACATTACGGTGATGAACGGCGTGGACGTGTTTGTAGAGCTTTGGATGATGCTCCAACCGGTGTATCCAGTAAAAGTGCAAGCCAGACCACATGGGGATGAACATCATCCAGACGACAAACCAAACCGGAGCTTCAGCCCAAGTGATCGTTGGTGCCCAACCATTGGCCATCGCCCAGTAGATAATCCACTGGTAAACCGTTGCCACTGTCATGGCGCTGCCCAGCGTCCACCAGATATTGTCCCAAACCTGATTGCGGAAGGTAAACACGCCGTTGTTCCGCGGCAGATCCCGGCGGTCGAACTTTTTATACATGCCCTGCCCTTTGCGCATGTAAAGCCACCAGTGTAGCGCACCGGCGACCAGGATTTGCGGCACCATGTTCAACAGCCAGATCCGAAACATCCAACCGGGCGCGAAGCTCTTCATCGTCTCTAATTCGGGGAAAAAGAAGGCATAGGCCGTTACCGCCAGGACCATGCACAAGGTCAGGGACGTGATCTGTAACCACGCGCCACTGTACCATTTCAGCACAGCCGCAGGGCGCGGTGGCCAGCTGAACAGAGGGTTCAGACCTACGGGGCCTTCGGGATGATAGTGCCAGCGGGCGGTTTCGGGATCCGGGGCGATATCTGTCATGAGGCTCTCTGAAGAATTGGCGGTTAGGATGCGTAGTCCGAGCCCTCTGTGTCGAGAATCGCCTTTATCTCACGCAGATGGGCTTCGGCCTGATCGGGGTAGTCGTCCAGCTCTTTTGCGGTTTTCTCGGCAATCTCATCCGACAACACACGCAGGGGCAGGCCCGTTTGCAACGCGCGAATATACGTCTCGGCGGCGCGTTCGAAGTAGTACAACCTGTTGAAGGTATCTGCGGGGTCACTACCGATGATCAAAACGCCATGGTTGCCCATGATCATGACCTTTTTCTTTGGGTCCGTCAGCATTCCAGCACAGCGTTCACCTTCATTTTCGAAGGCCAGCCCACCAAACTCTTGGTCAATCACATAGCGATTGTAGAACGTTGCGGTGTTCTGATCGATCGGTGGCAAAGTGCTGTCGGCCAACGAGGCCAGAACTGTCGCAAAGATCGAATGCACGTGCATGACGCAACGCGCGTGCGGACAGTGGCGATGGATTGACCCATGCAATCCCCATGCCGTGGGATCCGGCGCGCCAGGTTGAGACATCACCTCGGGGTCATTGGCATCCAACAGCAGCAAGTCCGACGCGCGGATGCGCGAGAAATGCGCCTGGTTGGGGTTCATCAGGAACTGCGTGCCGTCATCGTTCACAGCAAGGCTGAAATGATTGGCGACAGCCTCATGCATATTCAACCGCGCAGTCCAGCGGAACGCGGCAGCCATATCCACGCGTTCGGACCAGTGGTCGATATTGGGGCGAAGGTTGGTAACACTCATGCGTGGGCTCCTATTGCGGCTGACCTTTTGTAAAGCCTGCATTTGGTCTGCCCGTTTGACCAACGAAAAAAACAACACTATCCCATTAGCAAAACTAATGCCGGGATTATGTCGATGCAGAATAAGCTGCCTCCGCTGGGCTGGCTGCGTACGTTTGAGGCCGCAGCGCGTCATTTGTCATTCACTGGCGCGGCTCGGGACCTAAACATGACCCAAAGCGCCGTCAGCCAACAGATCAAATCGCTGGAAGGCCATCTGGGTCAGCCCCTATTCCTGCGCCGCCCCAAGGCGTTAGAACTGACCGAGGCCGGAATCACCTATTTGCCAGTGGTCCGAGAAGCGTTTCGAACTCTGATGCGCGGCACACAGGCTGTCACCGGTGCGCAACCAAACGCCGTTCAGGTGCAGTGCAACATCAGCTTTGCCGTCAATTGGCTGGCCCCGCGCCTGCCGATGTTTCAGGCCGAGCATCCCGATGTACAATTAAATATCTTCACCGAACTCTGGGAACCGCGAGAGATGGCCGAAGGCGCCGCGGTTGAGATTCGCTTTTCGTTGCGCCCGTCGGACACCACCCGGACTGAAATGCTGCGCACTGAACACTATTATCCGGTCTGTGCCCCGGGGTATCAGGTGAGTCTGGACGATCTTCAGGAGAAGCCATTGTTTGATTGCTCCAATCTGCTGTCCAATTGGTCAAGCTGGGCAGAGGAGCAGGGTCTAACATGGGGCAATCCATCGATTACCTATGCAACAACCTATCTGGTTTGCCTTTCTGCAGTCACGGCAGGCGGGGGCCTGTGCCTGGCGCACGACGCCATTGCACAACACCTGATCGAACGCGGGCAGCTTGTCGCGCCATTCGAACATCGCGCACCAATGCCCGAGGCATATTATTTGCTGCTATCCCCGCAGGCCGAGGACACGCCCGGTGCAGTGGCTTTTGCGAATTGGATTCGGCGCGAAATTGGGTCAACAACGTAATCCGGTAAGCTCCCGCCGTTGCCCAAGGCCATTGCGCACCTGTCCGATGGTCGGGCAGCACGAGTTGGCTGCAAGTGGATGGAGGCCAAACAGGAATCTATGATCTATTTGTGACGACGCAGAACCGGGGTTGCACCCGCTCGCGCATTCGTGAAAGTTGAGCCATGGAATACACACCTTTCCCAAGTTGGCCCGATGTCGCCCCCAAGTTGATCGAAGTCGCGGCCGGACGCGCGCCTGCAGACACGATCATTCAGGGCGGTGTTTGGGTAAACGTACACAGCCGCGAGTTACTGCCGGATCATTCCGTTGCGATTGCAGAAGGACGGATTGCTTTTGTGGGACCTGACGCCTCGCATTGCATCGGACCGAACACACAGATCATAGACGCGCGCGAGCGCTATATTTTGCCCGGCCTGTGCGATGCGCATATGCATATCGAATCTGGCATGCTCACCCCGACCGAATTCGCCCGTGCGGTCATCCCGCACGGTACGACCAGCATGTTCACCGACCCGCATGAGATCGCCAATGTGCTTGGTCTTGAAGGTGTGCGCATGATGCATGACGAAGCGATGATGCAACCGGTCAATATCTTCACCCAAATGCCATCTTGTGCGCCATCTGCGCCGGGGCTGGAAACCACGGATTATGAAATCACGCCCGAAGATGTGACAGAAGCCATGAGTTGGCCAGGCATCATCGGGCTGGGTGAGATGATGAATTTTCCGGGCGTAATCCACGGCGATCCCAAGATGTTGGCCGAGATTGCAGCCACACAGCGAGCAGGCAAAACTGTGGGCGGGCATTACGCTTCGCCTGATTTAGGATCTAATTTTGCAGCTTATGTGGCCGGTGGGCCAGCGGACGATCACGAAGGCACCTGCGAAGCCGACGCCATTGCTCGGGTTCGCCAAGGAATGCGGTCGATGATGCGCTTGGGCTCGGCCTGGTATGATGTCGAAAGCCAAATCACCGCCGTGACCGAGAAAGGGCTGGACCCGCGCAACTTCATTCTGTGTACCGATGACTGCCACTCGGGCACGTTGGTGAATGACGGACATATGAACCGCGTAGTGCGCCATGCGATTGCTTGTGGATGTGAGCCTCTGATCGCCTTGCAAATGGCGACAATCAATACAGCCACGCATTTCGGGCTGGAACGCGAAATCGGATCCGTCACGCCAGGACGGAGGGCGGATATCATTCTCAGCTCGGACCTGACGAGCCTGCCGATCGAGATAGTGATTGCACGAGGGAAAGTGGTCGCGGAAAACGGAGTAATTCAGGTCGATTGTCCGCATTTGAACTGGCCCCAAAAAGCGCGCAACACTGTTCATTTGGGCCATGCGCTAAGCTCGGCCGATTTTGAGATCAAGGCACCGGCCGGTGCGAACCGGGTACGGGCCAATGTCATCGGCGTAGTTGAAAACCAAGCCCCGACAAAGGCGCTGAAGGCCGAACTGCCAATCATTGGCGGGCTGGTCGAGGGCGAAGGTGATGTTTGCCAAATCGCTCTGGTCGAACGGCATCGGGCGACGGGTGGAGTGACCAATGCGTTTGTCTCGGGCTTTGGATATCAGGGCAAGATGGCCATGGCCTCGACCGTGGCGCATGACAGTCATCATATGATTGTCGTAGGCACGGATAAGGAACAGATGGCACTGGCAGCCAACCGACTGGCCGAAGTGGGTGGCGGCATTACCATTTTCCGCGACGGGCAGGAACTGGCGCTGGTCGAATTGCCCATTGCTGGCCTGATGTCCGACAGCCCCGCCGCCGAGGTCGCAGCCAAAGCCGATGAGATGGTGCAAGCCATGCAGGACTGCGGCTGTCATCTGAACAACGCGTATATGCAGCACTCTCTGCTGGCGCTGGTCGTGATCCCTGAACTCAGAATATCGGATCTGGGGTTGGTAGACGTGCGCACTTTCGAAAAAATCGACCTTTTGGAACCTTTGGCATGACGACACTTCTGACCCCTGACTCACAAGCGCCAGAGCAATTCACCGATCCAGCAGCCGCCGTTGCCCGTTTGGAAGAGCTTTACACACAAGCCACGGAATTCCTGTGCGACAGCTTTTCCAAGGCGATGCAAGAAGGTGCTCCGTCCGCACGATACAGAGCCTATTACCCGGAAATTCGCATTCAAACGTCCACTTACGCGCAGGTCGACAGCCGCCTGAGCTTTGGTCACGTCTCAGAGCCCGGCGTCCATGCCACCACGGTGACACGGCCCGATCTTTTCCGGTCTTACCTGACACAACAGATTGCTTTGTTGATCAAGAACCACGGCCAGCCGGTGACAATTGCGGCGTCAGAAACGCCCATCCCGGTGCATTTTGCTGTGGCGAACAATTCTGATCTGGTTGTGCCACATCAGGGAGCGGCCGCGTTCACCCTGCGTGACGTGTTTGATGTACCAGATCTGAGCACAACCAACGACGACATCGTCAACGGTGTGCATGATCACGAGGATGTCGTTGGACCCCTGTCGCTGTTTACCGCCCAGCGCGTGGATTATTCGCTGGCTCGTCTGGCGCATTACACAGCGACCGATGCAAGCCATTTCCAGAACCACGTGCTGTTCACGAACTATCAGTTCTATGTCTCGGAATTCGAAAACTACGCCCGCGAGCAATTGGCAGATCCCGCCAGCGGCTATACCAGCTTTGTTTCGACCGGAAACGCCGAGATCACGGACCCAGAGGCAGCGATTGAACAGCCGCTGAAACTGCCGCAGATGCCGACCTATCACCTCAAGCGGGAAGACGGTTCGGGGATCACGTTGGTGAATATCGGTGTTGGTCCGTCGAATGCAAAAACCGCAACGGACCACATTGCGGTGCTGCGCCCACACGCCTGGTTAATGGTCGGCCATTGTGCCGGGCTGCGCAACACGCAGGCGTTGGGGGATTTCGTCCTTGCCCATGCCTATCTGCGCGACGACAAGGTTCTGGATGACGATCTGCCGGTCTGGGTTCCAATCCCACCCTTGGCCGAGATCCAGGTAGCGCTGGAACGCGCCGTGGCCGAAGTGACAGAGTTGGAAGGGTACGAACTGAAGCGGATCATGCGGACGGGCACTGTAGCCTCGGTCGATAATCGCAACTGGGAATTGCGCGATCAATCCGGTCCGGTCCAGCGCCTCAGCCAATCGCGGGCGATTGCGCTGGATATGGAAAGCGCCACCATCGCTGCAAATGGCTACCGCTTCCGTGTTCCCTACGGCACGTTGCTGTGCGTTTCGGACAAACCGCTACATGGCGAATTGAAGCTGCCAGGTATGGCCTCATCCTTTTATACCACGCAGGTCAGCCGTCATCTGGCTATCGGAATAAAAGCGATGGAACACTTGCGCGGCATGCCGCTTGAACGGTTACACAGCCGGAAATTGCGTTCGTTTGACGAAACAGCCTTCCTCTGACGCAAAAAAGCAACGTTTTCCCTATATTTTTAGGGGTTTCAGCGCTACTATTCGTTGTGTTTGGCCACAATATCCCGTTACAGTTACGCGGTGAGGCCCTATGGATCGGGCACGTTAAGGAGACCAAGAAATGGCAAAGCCTATGACTAAGACTCAGCTGGTTGCTGCTCTCGCTGAGGAAATGGGAACCGACAAGAAATCGGCGAACGCCGCGCTTGAGGCCGTGACCGGCCTGATCACACGCGAAGTTTCTGCCGGTGGCGCAGTCACCCTGCCCGGCGTTGGCAAAATCTACTGCCGCGAGCGCCCCGAGCGTCAGGTTCGCAACCCGGCCACTGGTGAGACCTTCACCAAAGAAGCCGACAAGGTTGTGAAAATGACCATTGCAAAAGCGCTGAAGGACAGCGTGAACGGCTAAGTTCCGTTTTTTTCGACATGATCAAGGGCCGCCAATTGGGGGCCCTTTTTCTTTGGCCTCAGTGCAGGCTCAGCAAAACCTCCAGGTCGCGGCGACTCAACCTCTCCATCAGCGACCGTTCGTCGGATGTGAGCTTTGCATCGCTGCGAATGTACTTTTCCAGATACAAAGCGATGTCGCTGGTCGGCCGAAAATATAGATCGGGATCAAGCTGGCTGAGCGCATCCACAAGGCGCAGCAGAATTTTCTTCTGCTTCTCCGAGTCCAGATCTTTGCGTTTTTCTTCCAACACGTTCCGACCCTTTCAAATGCCCTTTGAAACATAGGGCAAAACCTGCAGTCGCCAAGATAAGACGAAAAAGGGGCACCACAAACGGCGCCCCTTGGAACATTCTTGTGACGGATAATTAGTGAACCGTCTCAACCTTATGGAAGTCCAGATCGCGGTCTTCTGGCATCGCATCGATGCTCAACACCTCCTTGCGCTTTGTGATCAGGATATAGACCACGCAGGCCAGATACAGACCGACAACCACCGCTCCGATCCACTGGATTTGCAGCCACTGGCTTTGGAATAACAGGGTCAGAACAAACAACAGCGCAACGTTGCCGGCCACATAAGCGGCCTTACCGAACCGTTCGACCGTCATATTCAGGTTGTCGGTATACAAGCGGATCAACGAGTCGAGCGAGTTGATCACGAAGGTTACGCCAACGATCACCATCGCGATATTGGTGATTCCTGCGGTGCTGATACCGTTCAAATGGTAATAGTAGAGGACGGTGAACCAGATCCCCAGCGGGATGGATGGAAAGATCAGCAGCGCCGCCAGCAATTGCCACGTGGTCAGACCGCCCACAAATCGCGAGGTAAACTGACCAATCATGATCGACCAAGCGAACCACCAGAACAGATAGAAGGCGTGATAGTCGGTCAGCGGCAGGACAAACTTGTGAAGGTTGGCGAAATAAGCGCCGATATTGCTGCCGGTTTCCACAAAGCCAGTCACACCCATGCCTGCCGCAACCCACATTCCGATGATCAGCGCGAGGAACAGAAAGGTCGAACCCACCGACAGGATGCGTACGTATTTCAGGTCAGTCGACGAGTAGGCTGCTGCCAGAATGACGACAAAAACGATTATGTAGAACGTTGTTACAACGGACTCTCCGTCTCCGACTTCGGGCAGATAGCCGGGCAGATAGATCAGGAACAGGCTGGCGGTGAAGGCGCAGGTGCCGATGATGACCACGTTATTGATTAGCTTGACCAGCGGAATCTCAAAGAACTTCACGCGTGGTTCGATCACGCAGAAATAGAAGGCTGTCAGGAAGTAGAACGCCCAGATCAGGAAGCCCCAGAACCCAAACTCGATCGCGAGCGGGTTGGCAAATGCATAAGCAGGGTCCTCGGCATAGCCACCGAATTCTGTCAGTGGGAACATGATCAGGCCGACATCCAGACCGGATGTGAACAGGATCGCGATGAACGTGAACAGATGAACCGGTGTCACACCAACGCAACGCAGGTTCCACCATTTCACGACGAAGAAAGCGACCAGGCCCAATGCCAGCAGGACGCCAAAAGATAGAATGTACTCCAGAAGCACTGACAAACCTCCCTTGTTTGGTCAGATCGTCACGCCGTTATAATTTATTGGCTGATCAATCAATAAAAACATGCACAAATCACACCGCATGTTACCTGCGTGTCTTTTTTGGCGCAGGCAACTTGCAGCGAGCTGGAAAATCGGGAACAGTCCGCCGAACATGACAGGGGGTCTCCATGGATCTGCGCGCCATAGCCATGGGGCTTACATTTGCTCTGATCTGGTCATCTGCCTTTACCTCGGCGCGGATCATCGTTGCAGATGCCTCACCTTTGTTCTCGCTGGCGTTGCGGTTCCTGATTTCTGGTGTTCTGGGCGTGATAATTGCAAGGGCAATGGGCCAAAGCTGGCACCTCACCCAAAACCAGTGGCGCGCGACGATCCTGTTCGGGATTTGTCAAAATGCCCTTTATTTGGGTCTGAATTTCTACGCTATGCAAACAGTTGAGGCTTCGGTTGCGGCCATTATTGCATCTACAATGCCTTTGTTGGTTGCACTTGCAGGATGGCTGATCTTTGGTGAAAAGCTACCTCCGCTGGGCATTCTGGGTCTCTTTGCTGGTTTCGCAGGTGTTGCCCTGATCATGAGCAGCAGGATAAGCGCTGGTGTTGACATGTTCGGTGTCTCGCTTTGCGGTATCGGAGCGCTTGCTTTGACATTCGCCACACTAGCGGTTCGCGGCGCGACGTCTGGCGGGAATTTCATGATGGTCGTGGGGCTGCAAATGCTGGTTGGCTCGGCTGTCTTGTTTGTCGCTGCGCCGATCTTTGAAACCATTTACATCCATCCAACGGTGCCGCTGGCACTGGCTTTCACATACACCACCTTGTTCCCTGGGCTGCTTGCCACACTGATATGGTTTCTGCTGCTGGATCGCATTGGTGCCGTCCGGGCAGCGACCTTCCACTTCCTGAACCCCGTATTCGGGGTCACAATCGCAGCGATATTGCTAGGTGAAAAACTAGGCGCGCTGGACGCGGTTGGTGTCGCTGTCACAACGCTTGGAATTCTTGCAGTCCAACTATCGCGTCAACCCGCTCAGGGCAGCAAAGCTTCCACCTGATTCAACAATTTGCGTGAGTCGGGTTTGACGTTTGAACCATAAGTCGCAACCACTTCGCCCGCTGGGTCGATCAGGATCTTGTTAAAGTTCCATTTCGGTGTGAACCCAGTCTGGGCGGCAACAGCCTTGTAAAACGGATGAGCGTCTTTTCCCTTAACCGGCGTGATATCTGTCATCGGCAACGTCAGCCCATAGTTCATCTCGCAGAACTGCTTTACCTCTTCCGCGGACCCAAGTTCCTGATTGAACGAATCTGAGGGAACCGCAAGCACGACCAGCCCTTTGCCGGAATAGGTCTCATGCACCCTTTGTAGAGCCTTATATTGCCCGGTGAACCCACAGTGTGACGCGGTATTGACCACCAGCACGGGTTGGCCACGCCAATCTTCAATGGCCAATGTGCCCCCGTCGATCGAGGCGAACTCACCGGTCACCGGCGCAGCCTGAACGGCGCGACCCAACAAGATCAAGGCAGTCAAAAGCAGCAATCTGAACATGTCTTGCCCTCCCTTTTTAAATTGATACGCAGAACGGCACACTCCAGATCACTTGCACGACTGCGAGAGCGGTTTGAAATATCGCTTTGCTTTCCACCCTGCAGCCCTCAGATAATGGCGCAATAAAAAATTCTGCCGGAGGATCCATGACTCGCTATACCAAAGACCCCACGGCCATCGCTGCGCTTTCGCCCGAAGAGTTTCACGTCACTCAACGCAGCGGCACCGAACGTCCGGGCACTGGACAATACCTGAACAACAAGGAACCGGGTATCTATGTGGACATCGTATCGGGTGAGCCTCTTTTTGCCTCTACCCACAAATACGAATCCGGATGTGGCTGGCCCAGCTTTACCAAGCCGATCATCCATGAGCATGTGGAAGAGTTTCGCGACACGACCCATGGTATGATCCGGACCGAGGTCCGCTCGAAACACGGCGATAGCCATCTGGGGCATGTCTTCCCCGATGGCCCGCGCGAACATGGCGGGCTACGTTATTGCATCAATTCCGCTTCTCTTCGGTTCGTCCACCGCGATGACATGGAAGCCGAAGGGTATGGCGAATATCTGATTCATGTGGAGGACATCTGATGACCGAACGACGCGCTGTACTGGCCGGGGGATGTTTTTGGGGCATGCAGGACCTGATCCGCAAATTGCCGGGCGTTTCACGCACCCGCGTCGGTTACACCGGCGGCGATGTGCCCAACGCGACCTATCGCAACCACGGTACCCACGCCGAAGGGATCGAGATCTGGTTTGACCCGTCGCAGATCAGCTATCGCGACCTGCTGGAGTTCTTTTTCCAAATCCACGACCCGACCACGATTAACCGTCAGGGCAACGATCGCGGCATGAGCTATCGCTCGGCGATCTACTATTTGGACGACGCGCAAAAACAGGTCGCGGTCGATACCATCGCTGACGTGAACGCCAGTGGCTTGTGGCCCGGCAAGGTCGTGACCGAAGTCGAACCTGTCGGAGATTTCTGGGAGGCCGAGCCAGAGCACCAGGATTATCTGGAGCGTATCCCCAACGGCTATACCTGCCACTTCCCGCGCCCGGACTGGGTCTTGCCCAAACGCGCCAGCGCCGCAGAATAAAGCACCACCTGCCCGGCCCCTCTGAACCTTTCAGGGGGGCTAGCCTGTCGCCACCCTTGGTCGCCCGCTTGCCTCAACCGTAATCATGGCTTCGACAAACACATCCTTGGCCTCGACCCGCGCCGTTTTGATATCGCGATCCACAATCACCCGGATATCTTCCGCACCAGCTTCTCTTACAGCGCCCTCAGCCTCGGACTTGAGAACACGTTCCAACAAATCCAGAGCTTCTTCGGACACCGCGAAATCCTGTGGCCCATCCTCCAGATGCACACGATACCGCCCTTCGGTCGGTGACGTGACCGTACCTGACCGCCGCATGGTCAACCGACCAACAACAGCACCGATTGCATTCGCTACACCCGCGTGTTCGGGCAGGATCATGCGGCAATGCAACCGCTCACCCACAGCCGGGTAATAGCTGGGGGCTGACGCCCCAAGACCCACCACATCCACATTCAACGCGGCATTCAACGACAGCAACCCACGATGTTGCGCCAACCCACGCTGCGTCAACACATGTCGCGCCAACTCTTGTGGTGACAAGCCGAAACCATCCTGCTCTTCGTCAAAAGCAGCCTCTAACAAGGTCAAACTGGTCTGTTCCGTCAATTGATCCACAATCATCTGTGCCAGGGCTTCCGGCGAATTTGCCAGTATGTCCCCCGAGCCGACCCGTTTGCGGGCCACCAGCTCCAAGGCCTTGCGCGCTGCTTCGGCGTCCCAGGCATTGACGCGCCCAAGTACGTGACTGGCATCCGAGGGTGTCACACCCGAGACCTGAACGATCCCGCGGTCGACCAAGCGGTTCAGAGCGCCATTCTCCATCCGTGACCGCAGCAACGCGCCAAGGGGGAGGACCTGATCGCCCAGACGCTCCAACAAAATCTCTTCCCGTACGCCCACGCCGTCAGCATGGACCCCCGGCACGCGTCGCACAAATCGAGTGTCATGTTCTCCGACCGTTGTGGCCCGCAACTGTGTATCCAGAATGGCATGCACAACATCTGGCGCCTCTGCCGCGATCAAAGACACAGGTAGAACACGCCGTGGCCCCAGAAACACACCGCTCTGCAATCCTTCGGTCACTACGTGCACCTGGCTGTCGCCGCCCAGACCATGGGTGCGCATCGCCACAGCCTCGACCATGGTTCGAAACCCACCCACTTGCGCACCGGCAGGATCAATCGCGGGCTTTCCATCCCGGATCAACGCCACATCCGTTGTGGTGCCACCAATGTCGGACACCAGCGCATTTTCCGCCCCGGTCAGCCAGCGCGCCCCGACGATCGAGGCCGCTGGGCCGCTGAGAATCGTTTCAATCGGGCGTTCCCGCGCCTGTTCGGCGCTCATCAATGCGCCATCGCCACGCACCACCATCATCGGGGCCGTGATCCCCAATGCGCGCAACTGATCTTGCGCACGCCCGATCAGACGGTCGATCATGCCGATCAATCGTGCATTCAGAACCGCCGTCACAGCGCGCTTAGGGCCGTTCAGCTTGGCAGACAGGTGGTGCGAGCATGTCACCGGCGCACCGGTCTTTTGCAACACAACCCGCGCTGCTTCCAGCTCATGCGCCGGGTTGCGGGTCGCGAACTGAGATGCAATAGCAAAGCCCGAAACCCCTTTATGAGTGTCTAAAAACGCCTCCAAGGCGGCGACATCAAGCGGCGCGGCCTCGCCGCCCGAATGTGTGTGCCCACCCGCAATCACAAGGGCCGGATCGTCCTTTAGTGCGTCCTTCAAGCCATGTTTTTGCAGATCGCTATGCTTGAACCCGATATAGATCAGGGCCACACGTCCACCCTGCCCCTCGACCAGAGCGTTTGTGGCCAGTGTTGTCGACAAAGACGCCATCGCGATCTGATCCGGCGCAACCTGCGCCTCTTCCAAAACAGACGAAATCGCATTGCCCACGCCAATCGCCAGATCCGCGCGCGTGGTCAGGGACTTGGCCGAAGCAATCACCTCTTTCTCGTCCCGGATCAACACCGCGTCAGTATAGGTGCCGCCTGTATCTACCCCCAATGACAGCGTCATCGGATCCTCCTTACTGTTTGCTGCGGATGGGTGTAGCGGTTATGCGCGACGCGTCCAGCCTGTTTGCGGCATTTATAACAACTGTTCCACCGCCCAGCGCGCAGCATCAGCCACGGCTGGATCCGGATCTTCTGTGAGCGCCCGAGCGACAGATATCAAACACGGCTGTCCCGAGTTTCCAATCGCATAAAGCACATTTCGCACGAACCGATCTCGCCCGATGCGCTTGATAGGTGATCCGGAAAATTTCGTGCGAAAACCCGCATCATCCAACGCAGCCAATTCGCTCAGTACAGGCGCTTTCAGATCGTCCCGGGCGGCATAACGTATGTCGCTCGCGGCAACAGCAAACTTGTTCCATGGGCAAGCCGCCAGACAATCATCGCATCCATAGATTCGATTACCCAACTTGCTACGCAACTCGATCTCCACCGGACCTTTATGTTCAATGGTCAGATATGAAATGCACCGCCGCGCATCTAACTGATACGGGGTTGGAAATGCGTCGGTCGGGCAGCTGTCCAAGCAAGCGCGACATGAACCGCAGTGATCTACCTCCGGCTCGTCCGTCGGTAGTTCAATTGTTGCAAAGACAGAGCCTATAAAGGCCCAATTACCCCATTCCCGACTCACTAAGTTGGTATGTTTTCCCTGCCACCCTAGTCCAGCCGCATGCCCCAATGCCTTTTCCGGGACGGGTGCGGTGTCGACAAACACCTTCACCTCACCTCCGGCTTCAGAAACCAGCCACCGCGCCAATCGCTTCAGCCGTTTCTTTACCAGATCGTGGTAATCCTTGTTTTGCGCATAAACCGAAATCGCGCCCCGGTCTGGATAATTCAGAACCTCCGTCGGGTCATGTTCTGGTGTGTAGCTTTCAGCCAACATGATCACAGACCGCGCCTCAGGCCACAGGGCAGCGGGATCACCGCGCCAATGCACCCGCTCAGCCATCCACCCCATCTGTCCGTGATACCCAGCCTCCAAAAACGCCCCAAGGCGTTCGGGCACCTGCGGAACATCCCTAGGACGGCACACCCGACACGCCACAAACCCCTCTGCCAGGGCCTGTTGCACCAGCTTTTTCTTCAGGTCCGATCCGCTCTTCATCTGGCCCAAAATACCTCCGGGGGAATCGCGCGCCCGGCGCGATGGGGGCAGGCAGCCCCCTGCTGAACCCTATCAGAAATCCAGATCGGCGTAATGAGGCGGCGGCCGAAACCCTGGCACCTGATCCGCCAGAATGGACCGAAACGCTGGGCGCGACTTGATCTTCGCGTACCAATCCTTGACCACCTGGCTGCGGTTCCAGTCCACGTCCGAGATATAATCCAGCGCCGACAAATGTGCCGCCGCCGCGAAATCGGCCAAAGTCATTTGATCCCCGGCCAGCCATCGGCGGTGATCCAGCAGCCAGGCCATATAGTCCAGATGATACTTGATCGCCTTGGCACCCTGTTTGACATTCTTGCTGTCCGGGTATCCCTGACCGGTCACTTTCTTGTTCACTCGCTCATATAAAAGCTTCGATGTCACTTCGTGATGGAACTTGTCGTCAAACCATCCCACAAGGCGACGAACTTCAAACCGAGCTTCGGGGTTTTTCGGCATCAAGGGCGGCTCGGGGCGGGTTTCTTCGATATATTCGCAGATCGCCGCACTTTCCGACATGATTTGCCCGTCCAAACGCAACACCGGCACTTTTCCCGCCGGATTTCGGCGCAGAAAGTCCGGATCCTGTTCCCAGTATCGCTCCTCGACCAATTCAACCTCGATCTTTTTCTCGGCCAAAGACAATCGGACCTTGCGGCAATACGGAGAGAGGGGAACGTGAAACAGACGCGCCATGGGCTTCCAATCGAACCAGTGAATTCCTGACTGATTTAGCCCTTGAGGGAGGCGGGTTTCAATCCTCGAAACAATCTGCGCGACCATCTGCGCGGATGGTGGCCGCCCCATCCATAATCGCAGCCGCACGCCGACGCGTGCGCACGCTTGGATCCGTGACCGAACGATTGCGCGGAGATGGCAGGATGGCAGCAATCCGCGCCGCCTGAACCGAGCTCAACTGCGCTGCACTTCTGTTGAAATAACGCTGTGCCGCTGCTTCAACGCCAAACACTCCATTCCCGGTTTCCGCGACGTTCAGATAAACTTCCAGAATGCGCTGCTTGCTCCAGAAAACCTCGACGACCGGAGTGATCGAGGTTTCCATCGCTTTCCTGACCCAACTGCGCCCCTGCCACAGGAATACGTTCTTCACCACCTGTTGTGTGATGGTCGACGCACCGCGATTGCCGCCGCCCTCAATCGCGTCACGAATGGCCTCGACATCGAATCCCCAGTGCAGGCAGAAATTTGCATCCTCAGCCGCAACGACGGATCGCGCCATGATGGGAGAGATTTCTTCAATCGAGACCCATTCGCGCTCAACCTTGCCCAACCGACGCCACTCCGACCATATGGTGTGGGTTACCGGCGGATTTACAACTGAATACAGCAAGACCAACGCGACAACCAACGCGACAGCCGCCAATGCGACTCGCATCACCCAACGGCGAAGTTGTTGCGCCACTGGTGTTTTCTTGCTGGATGCCTTCTTATTCTTACCGCTTGATTTGCGGGCTGCTTTCTTCGCCATGTCTCAGCTATACGACGCACCGCCTGCGTTTGAAACGACCTAAATCACGAATGCGCGCGCCTCGCGCGGGTGAACCACCGGCCGCGCTGTTTCCAGAAACATTGGATCCGCCCCCGCCAGTTCGGGGAACAAATGTAACACTTCGCTTTGAGTTTCCCGGTCTGACGCTGATAAGGCATGACCCGGATAATAACTTTCGCTCTTTGCCCCATTGGCGATGATAATCTGATGCTGCCTGAACAACAGGTGGATATATTCCACTTCACCACCTTCGACACGTGTGACGGTATCGCCATTGACCAGAACATGGGCTGCAACCAGCGCCTCGGCATGTCCAAAAAAGTAGGATGCACGCCAATCTTCGATCAGCATTCTATGCTGCGGCGAGACAAGAAGTGGACGATCAAGATCAAAAACGCCTGTCTCAAAACGGATCGGTGCTAATTTACCCTTGGCCTTGACCACCGTACGCCCCACCCAGATCAATGGTTGTGGGCCATGATCCAGAGTTGTGACCAGATCACCGGCTTTCAGGTCTTCCACTGCGCGGTCCCCTTCGGGGGTCGCGATCATCGTGCCAGGTGTAAAACAGGGCGGACCCAGGGTACCGACATCCAATGGCCCTTGCGTGGTGACAAATGTGGTCGAAACCAACGTGCCGGGTTGTAGCACCTGACCGTCCGTCGGCGTAAAAACCCGAGAGCCATCGGCAAGATAAAACGTGGTTCCGACATATGTTACGTTGCCGACACCTGCCACATTGATCGTAATTGTGTCCCCTGGCCAGGAGTTTGTGACGTCCTGCCCATTTACGGTATCACCGCTTGGCGCATCGATTTCGTTGTCATCATCCACATCCGTGAAATCAAGACTGACGACCGCAACAGATGTTCCCGCCGGCGGCGGGTTCGCCGGATCGAAGGTATAGAACTGGTCGCGATACGTTGTTGGCATACTTCTGCCCTCGATTTGCACCACAGGATTTCCAAAATCATCCTTGGTTTTCGTTCAAATTCTACAAAGACTGGCGAAATTCCTGTGATTAGGCAAGAAACCTACTAAGACAGCGTAAACAAACCGGGCCTCGCGTGGTGCAAATGACACGCGAGGCCCGACTTTTAATACTGTTCAGCCTTAGATTGTTACATCAGGCTTCATTCAGCAGGAACTGCGGTGGCTTCGATACTCAGCGGATGGCTCAGTTTGTTCAGCATTTCCTTGGGGCACACCTGCAAAAAGTTGCCTTTTTCCATGTCCCAATGTTGCAGAATATCAACGGCTTTCCGGCTATAGGTCTCTTCAGCGTGGCGAGCAACAAGAGCCTTCAACTGCTCTTCCCAATGTGCGACAGAAACCGGACAGGTGACAAGCGTCTCCATGTTCATCAGCGCTTGGGCCCTGCCTTCGGGATTATACAGATAAGCCATGCCGCCTGTCATACCAGCGCCAAAGTTGGCTCCGATATCGCCCAAGATCACTGCAACACCGCCGGTCATGTACTCACATCCGTTCGAGCCGCAGCCCTCGATGACCACCTTGGCACCTGAGTTCCGCACAGCAAACCGTTCACCTGCACGACCAGCGGCGAACAGATGACCGTCGGTGGCCCCGTAAAGGACCGTGTTGCCGATAATCGTGTTGTCATCCGCCTTCAAAGGGCTGACCTGCGGCGGGCGCACAACAATCGTGCCACCAGACAGACCTTTACCCACATAGTCGTTGGCATCGCCCGAAACCTCGAGCTTCAGTCCCGGCGCGGCAAACGCACCCAAAGACTGACCGGCCGAGCCCTGTAGTTTCACATGCAGATGGTCATCCTGGAACGTGTTCCGCATCCCGAAATTCTGCACAATGTGACTGGACACACGCGTACCTACCGTCCGATGCGTGTTCTGAATGGCGTAAGACAGCTGCATTTTTTCGCCATCTTTCAGGAACCGTGCTGCATCACGCACGATTTCGGCGTCAAGTGTATCCGGAACTGCGTTACGGTCCTTGTCCCGGTTATAAACGATGTCTTGTGCTCCATCGACGGTGATCAGCAGCGGGTTGAGGTCCAGATCGTCCAGATGCGCAGACCCACGGCTGACCTGCGCCAGTAGATCCGCCCGGCCAATGATCTCATCCATCGAACGCGCGCCGAGGCTGGCCAACAACTCGCGCACTTCTTGCGCGTAGAAGGTGATCAGGTTCACCACCTTGTCTGCATTGCCGGTGAACTTGGCGCGCAGGCTTTCGTCCTGCGTACACACGCCGACCGGGCAGGTGTTCGACTGACACTGACGCACCATGATGCAGCCCATCGCAATCAGGGCGGCAGTACCAATGCCGTATTCCTCGGCCCCCATCATCGCGGCCATAACGATGTCACGTCCAGTGCGCAGGCCACCATCGGTCCGCAAAGTTACGCGGTCGCGCAGGTTGTTCATCGCCAGCACCTGATGCGCTTCGGTCAGGCCCATCTCCCACGGAAGACCGGCATATTTGATTGAGGTCGCCGGAGACGCACCAGTGCCACCATTGTGACCCGAAATAAGGATAATATCTGCTTTCGCCTTGGCTACACCGGCCGCAATCGTGCCTACGCCCGAAGATGCAACCAGCTTGACCGTCACCTTGCAACGCGGGTTGATCTGCTTGAGATCGTAGATCAACTGCGCCAGATCCTCGATCGAGTAGATATCGTGGTGCGGCGGCGGAGAGATCAGCGTCACGCCCTTGGTTGAGTGCCGCAAACGCGCGATCAGGTCCGTAACCTTCATGCCAGGCAACTGACCACCCTCACCGGGTTTCGCACCCTGCGCGACCTTGATTTCAAGCTCTTCGCACTGGTTCAGATACTCGGCGGTTACACCGAACCGGCCCGAGGCCACCTGTTTGATCTTGGCCGAAGGGTTGTCGCCATTCGGTTCCGGCACAAAATGCGCCGGATCTTCACCACCTTCGCCTGAATCAGACTTAGCACCGATCCGGTTCATCGCCACGTTCAGCGTCTTATGTGCCTCTGGCGACAGCGCGCCCAGCGACATGCCCGGGGTGACAAACCGCTTGCGGATCGAGGTGATCGATTCGACCTCTTCAATCGGGATCGCTTTGCCCTTGGGTTTGAAGTCCATCAGATCACGCAGATGGATCGGCGGATTCGATTGCATCTTGGCGGAATATTGCTTCCACAGCTCATAGGAAGCGCGATTACATGCCATTTGCATCATGTGCATCGATGTGGCTTCCCACGCATGGGTCTCACCCGATTTCCGCGCCTTGTAGAATCCCCCGATAGGCAGCACGTCCAGACCACTGTCCCAGGCCTTTGCGTGGATTTCCTCAAGCTTGGTCTGGATACCGGTCACGCCAATACCCGAGATCCGGCTGGTCATGCCCGGGAAATACTCGGCAACCATAGCGCGGCTAAGGCCCACGGCCTCAAAATTCAGCCCGCCACGATAGGATGAGATCACTGAAATGCCCATCTTGGCCATGATCTTCAGAAGGCCCTGGTCGATGGCTTCGCGATACCGCGCAACACTCTCGGTCAAAGTTCCGTCCAGCAGGCCGCGGTCAATGCGGTCAGCCAGAGAATCTTCGGCCAAATATGCATTCACAACCGTCGCCCCGCAGCCGATCAGAACGGCAAAGTAATGAGGATCGATACATTCGGCAGAACGCACGTTCAACGAGCAGAATGTCCGTAACCCTTGCCGGGTCAGATGAGAATGTATCGCGCTGGTCGCCAGGATCATTGGCATCGCAACCCGACCCTCGCCTGTGTTCATGTCGGACAACACGATGTGCCCAGCGCCTGAGCGTACCGCCTCTTCAGATTCGGCTCTAACACGGGCCAAACCAGCGCTCAACGCGCCACGACCTGGTTCAAAGCTACAATCAATCTCGACCAACGGTGCATCAAAATTCTCGACCAAATTGTCCCATTGCGCGTTGCCGACAAAGGGGCTTTCGAGGACGATGATTTCGGTCTGGCTGCTGTCCTCGTCCAACACGTTCTTTAGGTTGGCAAAGCGCGTTTTCAGCGACATCACCCGGTATTCACGCAAACTGTCGATCGGTGGGTTGGTCACCTGGCTAAAGTTCTGACGGAAGAAATGGCTAAGTGGTCGGTACTGTTTCGACAATACCGCCGAAGGGGTATCGTCACCCATCGACGCAAGCGCCTCTTTACCGTCTTCTGCCATCGGAGCGAGGATTTGCTCCAACTCCTCAACCGAATACCCCGCCGCGATCTGACGCTTGCGCAGCTCTTCGCCGGAAAAGATCGGGGCTTCGGTGACACCCGCCAGCGTGCCGTCAAGATCGTTGATCTTGCCGACCCACTCACCGAATGGCAGCGCAGCGGCCAGCTTGTCCTTGATCTGCGTATCGCGGTACAGCTTGCCCTTTTTCATATCCACGGCCAGCATCTGGCCCGGGCCAAGTGCCCCCTTTTCGGTTACGCTGGCCTCGTCGATCGGAACCATGCCCGCCTCAGAGCCCGCGATAACAAGCCCGTCACCCGTCACGACATACCGCATCGGGCGCAGTCCGTTCCGGTCCAAACCGGCACAGACCCAGCGACCATCGGTCATCGCCAGCGCGGCGGGGCCGTCCCATGGCTCCATCACCGAGTTGCAGTAGGAATACATGTCGCGCCACGCCTGCGGCAACTCAACCGCCTGTTTAGACCAGCTTTCCGGCACCAGCATGGTCTTCGCCATGGGTGCGGAACGGCCTGCGCGCACCAAAACCTCAAAAACCGAGTCTAATGCGGCCGAATCTGATGATCCCCCCGCGATGATCGGTTTGATATCTTCCGCATAATCGCCAAAGCTGTCCGAAGTCATCCGGATCTCGTGGCTTTTCATCCAGTTGATATTGCCCTTCAGGGTGTTGATCTCACCGTTATGCGCCAACATGCGGAACGGTTGCGCAAGCCACCATTGCGGGAAAGTGTTGGTCGAATAGCGTTGGTGGTAAATCGCAAAAGCTGATTCAAAACGCTCATCCATGAGGTCGGGATAGAAAACCGCTACCTGCTCGGCCAACATCATACCTTTGTAGATGATCGAACGACAGGACAGAGAGGCAAGATAGAGCCCAGAAATCCCAGCAGCCGCTGCAGCCTTTTCGATGCGGCGGCGGATTACGTACAACTCACGCTCAAAGGTCTCTTCATCCACGCCCTTGGAATTCGAGATCAGAATCTGTTCGATCTCGGGCCGGGTCGCATTGGCTTTTTCGCCCAGGCACGTCACATCAACCGGTACGTGACGCCAGCCGTAGATGTAATAGCCCAAGCGTAGCACTTCGGTTTCTACGATGGTCCGGCACTGTTCCTGGGCGCCAAAATCGGTACGAGGCAGGAAAACCTGACCTACTGCGATCAGCTCATCCAACTTGGGTTCGTGGCCGGTGCGGCGGATCTGGTCATAGAAAAATGGAACCGGGATCTGCACGTGAATACCCGCGCCGTCACCGGTTTTACCGTCGGCATCAACTGCACCGCGATGCCAAATCGCCTTAAGAGCATCGATCCCTGCGTCTACCACCTTGCGCGACGGTTTGCCGTCGACGGATACGACAAGACCCACACCGCAGGAAGAATGCTCTTCTTCCTCGGAATAGAGACCGTTTTCCGCCATCCACTTGCGCTTGGCTTCCTCGGCCCGCACCCAATCGGCATCATATTTGGTCATTGGCTATTTCCTTCTTTCAAGGGAACGTTTGGCGACGAACCCTCTTAAACCTTGGGCTTACTCGGCTGCGATGGCCGCTTTGGCGTTGAACCGGTCGATGATCGCGTCGGCGCAGTCGCGGCCGTCGCGGATCGCCCAGACCACCAGTGAAGCACCACGCACGATGTCACCGATGGCGTAGACACCGTCCATTTCAGTTTCTCCGGTCTGGAACGCGGCCTTTACGGTGCCCCAGCGTGTCACAGGCAGGTCCGGCTGGCCGAACATGGTGGGCAGGTCTTCGGGTTCAAAGCCCAGCGCCTTGATCACCAGATCGGCCTCTTCCACATAATCCGCACCTTCGATGACTTCGGGGGCCTGGCGACCCGACGCATCAGGCTGCCCCAGACGCATCTTTTGAACCATCACGCCCGTGACCTTATCGTCACCGGTGAAACCTTTGGGCGCGCTCAGCCATTCAAAAACAACGCCTTCTTCCTCGGCGTTTTGCGTTTCACGCTGCGAGCCTGGCATATTGGCTCGGTCGCGACGATAGAGGCATTTGACCGAGGTCGCTCCCTGACGGATCGAAGTACGCACGCAATCCATGGCGGTGTCGCCGCCGCCAATTACAACGACCTTTTTTCCTTCGGCATTCAGGCGGCCATTGTCAAAATCTTCGACGGCATCACCAAAACTTTTGCGGTTCGAGGCGGTCAGGAAGTCGATCGCCTTTTCAATTCCACCCAGACCGCTTCCCGGCATGGACAGGTCGCGGGATTTATAAACGCCGGTGGCAATAATCACAGCGTCATGCCGGGCACGAATTTCTTCAAACTTGGTGGCGTCAACATCACAGTTCAGTTCGAACCGGACACCGCCATCGGCCAAAAGGTCATTGCGCCTTTGCACGATGTCCTTTTCAAGCTTGAAGCCCGGAATGCCATACATCAACAGGCCACCCGCACGGTCGTAACGATCATATACTGTCACCTGAATACCTGCGCGGCGCAGCATATCCGCTGCAGCCAATCCACCGGGGCCACCGCCGATAATGCCCACACTCTCGCTGCGCTCCGCAGATGGGGTGGCCGGTTTCACCCAGCCGTTATCCCAGGCGGTGTCCGTGATGTATTTCTCAATGGTGCCGATGGTAACTGTACCGTGACCCGATTGCTCGATGACGCAGTTGCCTTCACACAAGCGATCCTGTGGGCAGATTCGCCCGCAGATTTCGGGGAAAGTATTGGTCGCCTGACTTGTCTCATAGGCTTCTTCCAGTCGGCCAGTGGCAGTCAGATGCAGCCAATCCGGAATATTGTTGTGCAACGGGCAATGTGACTGGCAATACGGCACACCACATTGGCTGCAGCGGCTGGCCTGTTCGGCAGCTTTTTCGGCGGCGTATTCGGCATAGATTTCGTCAAAGTCTTCCTTGCGGTCACTTGCAGCACGCTTTTCCGGCATGACTCGGTCGATCTGCACAAATTTCAGCATCGGTTGCTTGGCCACGGGTCAGACTCCATGAATTGGCTTGGTCCGGTTTCTCTAAGAGATACCGTAGGGGATTAAAAGTCAATCATACTGACATAAATAAAGAAAGTTTACTGTGTAGAGCTAATATTCTTGAAAAGTTCACTATTTTTAGTTCCGTATCGGACCTATATGTGCGCTTTCCTTTTCCCCACCACCCTTATACCCATAATTCGCAAGCATTACGTGACCGCAAATTGGCAGGGCAGATGAGTCTTTTTCACCTGATTCTCGTAGCAATTGTTCAGGGAATCACTGAGTTTTTGCCCATATCATCATCAGGTCATCTGATCCTGCTTCCAAACCTCACTGGTCTTCAGGATCAAGGTCAAGCCATTGATGTTGCAGTGCATGTTGGAACGCTGGGCGCGGTTGTTCTGTATTTCTGGTCGGATGTAAAACAAGCCCTTGCGGGGTTGCCCGGGGCCTTGCTTGGCCGGGCAGATACGCCACAGACGCGACTGGCACTGGGCCTCATCCTAGCGACGATTCCAACGGTGATTGCAGGTCTGATTCTACATCTGACCGGGTTAAGCGATGCCATGCGCTCGATCGCGGTAATCGGCTGGGCTATGCTTGGTTTTGGCCTGGTTCTGTATTGGGTCGATCAGAGCAGTCCGGAAACCAAAGAGAGCAGTGCGTGGGGCGTCCGTGATGCGTTCATCATGGGGCTGTGGCAAGTTCTTGCACTGATTCCCGGCACCTCGCGCTCGGGGATCACAATCACCGGGGCGCGCAAATTGGGCTATACCCGCGAGGACGGGGCGAAAATTGCCATGCTGATGTCAATCCCGACGATTCTAGCGTCTGGCGCATTGTTGGCAGTGGACGTGGTGCGCGGCGCTGACGCGCAACTGGCACGTGACGGCGCCATTGCCGCTGTCTTTGCGTTCATTGCGGCCCTGCTAGCGCTCAGCCTGATGATGCGGCTACTGCGCAGCGTCAGTTTCACGCCCTACGTCATCTACCGAGTCATTCTTGGCGTTGTCCTGCTGATCATGGCCTATAGCTGATCAGATACGCAGGTTATTGGCCGAGTTCTGAATTTCGTCATACTGGCCCGACGGACGGAACTTCCACAGGTACTCGGGCAGCACCGATTCCAAGGTGGTCGGTGTGATCCCAAGATCGGCAAAAGACTTGGCCTCATCGGCAACCACATTGTCATTCCGCAGATTCTTCAACTGATCTCGGGTCAGAATATTGTTCGGGAACAACTGGAAGCTGACAAACTTAATGATGTCCAGAACACCCGCCATGATCCGTGCTGCAAAAAACGGCATACCAATGATGACGCGGCGACGGTGAATCACATCCAGCATTTGCTGCATCAAAGCGCGGAAAGTCTTCACCTCGGGCCCGCCCAACTCGTACACGCCGGGTTCGGCCTGTCCCAGAACGCCTTTAACTGCAGCCTGGGCCACGTCATCCACATAGACCGGCTGGAATTTGGTTTCGGCCCCAACCAACGGCAGGAACGGCCCCATGCGTGTCATTCCGGCAAAGCGATTGAAGAATTGATCTTCTGTGCCAAAGATCACGGATGGCCGCAGGATCACCGCGTTTGGCATATGCTTCAGCACACCTGCCTCACCCCGCGCCTTGGTCTGAGAATATTCGCTGGCAGAATTTGCATCGGCTCCAATAGCCGAGACATGAACCATCCGCTCAATCCCCTGCTCTGCCGCCAAACGCGCGATCCGCTCCGCCCCTTCGGCCTGTACAGCGCCAAAGTCGTTTTTGCCCAACTCGTTCAGGACACCGACGCAGTTGACCACGACATCCGCACTGTGCATGGCCTGGGCAACCGACGCGTCATCGCGGATATTGCACAACACCGGCTCAACCTGGCCGACGACACCATAAGGTTTCACGAACATCGCCTCGTTCGGGCGGCGCACCGCCACACGCACACGCCATCCCTCACTCGCCATGCGCCGCGCGATGTAGCGGCCGACAAATCCAGATCCGCCATAAATCGTCACAAGTTTCGACATGAGAGGGCTCCTGCTGAGAAATTGCGCCCTAGACCTAACGCCCGCAGCCCTTTCAAACAAGGCGCTAATTCGCCGCGAGGATGGTGAAATTCAAAGGCACAAATCGGGGGGCAAAGCCCAAATTCAAAAAACTTTCAAAAATCTCCGCGAATCTGGTTGACGCCCTCTGCCACTGGGCTTAAACGCCCCCTCACGACACCTGCCCAGGTGGCGGAATTGGTAGACGCGCTAGCTTCAGGTGCTAGTGTCCGTATGGACGTGGAGGTTCGAGTCCTCTCCTGGGCACCAAATTATTCCTAAAACCCTGAATACAAACGTGGTTCTCGTACGGTTGTTCTGTGACCGTCGAACACTGCTTGAATCCTGCTTTCGGATCGGCATCAGTGCCGGTTGCAGATCAAAACGGTACTGCTAGCTGTGTGTCATCACACTGAATTCCGGCAAGGGTGCGGATTTGATTGACACGGACCCATATTCGCTTGCAGTGCGCCTGGTCACCATTTCATTGGCAATCCCAGTCGCGGTAAGCCGGAAGCTTAAAAAACAACCAGCCCGCGCCTGACGACAACAAACAAGCGGATGTGACGCCGCCACACCAATGGTCATTGATGCGCTCAGGCTTGTTTCTGCACTCCTGCCTCGTCCGCAGACTCAGCAGGCTCTGCCGTCACATCAACTGTGTCGGTTTCGTCCAATGGTTCCACCTCTTCAGGTTCGTCCGACTGATCCTCAAGCGCGCCGACAATGAGTGGCAGCATGTGAACACCGGTTGCGCTGGCGATCTTGGGGGTTTGCGGCGTTTGCCAGCTGAGCGTATCGAAGCTGCCGCAATTCTGGCAGACCGGGGCCCATTCGGGTTGGATGTCGTGACAGTTGTCACAGACCCACTGCGGACCACGCGGCGCGTTGAGCGCCTTGGCCAACCAGCCTTGTACAACAGCGTCCGAAGCGCCCTCGCCCCGTTCGATCGCCGCCATCAGAGTGTACGCCCGCGCATCACCTTGTTTTTCAACCACATCCCCCAGCGCGCGGCGGGCTTCGGGAAAGTCTTCGGCCACGATGTTCAACTCGGCCAGAATCAGACGGGTCTCCATATTCTCGGGGTGAATACGCGTAAGTGCGGTAAAGCGCTTGATCCTTTGCGCGGGCGTCTCATCCGGTGCTATCTCGGCGAAAGCGTGGGCCAGGTCAGGATGCGGCTGCGCCTCCCAGGCTTTTTTCAGGATCTTGGTCGCGGGGCGGGGTTTACCTTTGGCAATATACGCACGAGCGGCCATCGCAGCCGCAGGCACCAGATCTGGCGACAGTCGATTGGCTTCGATTGCATGTTCCTGCTGTTCCAGGCTGGCGTCTTCGTCCAGAATGTCCTTGGCTTCAGACAAAGCCAAAACCGCATCACGGCGCTTGAACACATCGCGCGGCAGGTAACCGGCCTTTAATTTGGACGACAAGGTCGAGCGCGCACCGGCCCAGTCCTGCGCCTTGGTTTGAAGGTTCAGCAGAACATCTTGCGTTTCTTCATGGCGCGGTTTGATTGCCAACGCCTTTTCGGCCAGCTTGCGAGCGGTTTCGTCATCACCTTCGGCCAGTTTCTGCTTCATGATCCCGCGCACGCCGACAAATCGAGTCGCGTTATTGGTCACGAGTTTCTTGTAGGTGTCGGCCGCTTTCTTGGTGTCGCCCGTCATCTCGGCCGCTTGCGCCACCAATAGATTGGTCAATTCCGGCTTGTTGAGCAGCTTTTCGGCCTTGTTGGCCTTGGTCATGGCCGCACGCCCTTCACCTGAAGCCAAAGCCATCAATCCATCTGCCAGAGCCTGATACCCGCGCTGTTCACGGCTACGGTCGAAATACCGCGACAGGGCCGTTTCATCGCCATTCAAGAACTTCAGCGTCGCCACCAAAAGGCTAAGCAGTTTGAAGAACAGCCAGACCGCAAACACCAGCACGCCCAGCGCAATCACGGATTGCAGCGGCCCCAGTGTAAATTCCGTACCCGCGACGGTGATCTGCACCCCGCCACTGGTTTGCATCAGGAAGTGACCGCCCAGCGCCAGCAGGCCGATAATCGCAACAAAGACAAGGATCTTAAACAGTGACCACAGCATGGCAGGTCCTTCAGTTCGAGTTCAGGCTGGAAGCCAATGAGTTCGCCGCATCAACAGCAGCAACCCGTGTCTGGGCCGCCTGCTCCCAATCGGCCATCGCGGTCTGCGCCGCTTCGGGAAGTGATTTCAGTTCGCTTAACGCTTTGGACAGGTCTCCATCCGCCAATGCGGCCTGCGCGCGCGACAGGACTGCGTCAGGCCCGTCGCCTTCCTGCGGCGTAACTGAACGTGCTCCTGTCTGCCGTTGTAGGAAAGCGATCAGACCCGTACCCTTATCCGCATCGCGCGCGTCTGCCAGTGCAGTTCGGGCAGCAGGGTCAAAAGTCGCCCGCAAAGATGACAAGGTTTCCACGCCTTCCTCAGCTGGCCCTGTCAAAGCATCCGGTACATCCATACCGCCCGACTTCAGTTCAGCAACCAGTTCGGAATAAGGTTGTCCTGCATCCAGCTGCCCGCGCAGACGAGACAGAACCGCGGCGTTCGTCGCAGCTTGTGCGTCGGCGGATGCTTTCGCCTCAAGCGCCTGCGCATCCGACACCATTTTTTCAACCTCGGCCCGTTGCGCCGCCAGCGAATCCTGGAGCTTTTTCAGTTCAGCCTCAAAGGCGGCTGTGGCTTCAGGTGAGGTATTGGATTCGATTGGAGCTTTCTCAAGCGCTGTTATCCGATCCGCCAAAGGCGCGACCTGACCGGACAGCGCCTCAACCGAGGATTTGACCGCGCTCAGGTCACCTTCGACCGGGGTCAATTTATCCGACAGCGCTTTGATCTGATCCGTTAAACCAGACGTATCCGGGCCGTTTGTCAGCTCTTGTGACAGTTTGGCGATTTGATCCGACTGGTCCGCAAATTTCGATTCCAGCGCCGCCAGCGCGTCAGAATTGTCAGCACCACCCGGCAGCAGCCCGCCATTGCCCAGCGCAAATCCGACCACGGCAGCAACGGCACCGCCCAGCAAAGCAGGCACAAAGCCACCACGTTTTTCGACCACGCGCTCAACCGTCTTTTCCGCAACCGGAGCGATCTCCTCCGTCGGAGCTTCGGCTTCGGCTTCGGCTTCGGCTTCGGCTTCGGCTTCGGCTTCGGCTTCGGCTTCGGAAAGGTCTTCTGCTACAGGTTTATCGGGGTCAACAGGCGTATCTTCCTGTTGCAGCTCGGATTCAACAACGTCGTCTACCTTGGGGTCTTCCACCGGCTTTTCGTCGGATTTCTTCTTACCAGCCACCGCAATATTCCCCTTATCGAATCCAAATTCAGATGAATAACAGCCCAAGCTAAGTTAATCGGGGACCTCGTCTCTCTCAACCCGCAACACATGTTTTACAAGCTTTTTAACCGCCTTACGCATTTTCTTGGGTGTCGGCGCTTTGGCGATCTTCAGGTGCGCATAGTCCAAGGAATAAAGGGGATCAGCCGTCGCGCGGCTGATTGCAGCCAGCCAAAGCGGAGCCGAGCCCGACCAAATATCGGCAAAATGTCGCGCCGTTCGAGGCGAAAAAAGTGGGGCGATTATCGGCAAATTGTCGTTCGCGGCTTGGGTCGCCTCGGATGTTAGCGGCAACAGAATCTGTTGATAAACCGGCTGTTCGCGTACCGTCAGGCCGGATTCGGTGAGCCGCTCCGCGATGTTGCCTCGTGTATGCTCGCCACGCAAATGCAACAAAGGGCTTTGGGGTCGATGTTTCAACAGATGCCCCACAAGCTCTTCGGCTGTGGTGCCTGCCATCTCGGCCTGCCAGCCATAGCCCTTGGCTGTCCCGGTCGTCGCGGGGCCAACGCAATAGGCGGGCAAATCGCGGTCGACACCCTTTGACGCCGCCGCGTTCACCGCATTAGCCGAGGTAAAGATCACGCCCTGCAAACCTACGGTATCAACCGCAGCGGGCAGGGGGCGAATTTCGAGAATCGGGGAATAGATGACCTGAACCCGGGACCTGGTGCGGGTCGGCAACTGCGCGACAAACCGTTTCGAGGCTGCGCGCGGGCGGGTCATCAACAAATACAACGTTTGGCGCCTTGGCCCTTGAGGATTGTTTGCATCCGCGCAGGGTGATACCCCGCCGTTGGTAACATGATGCAACGGATCAGGGTGATGGTGCAAACACTTACCGTGCTGGGATTGGAAAGCAGCTGTGACGACACGGCAGCTGCCGTCGTGCGCCAAACCGAAGGTGAGGATGCTGAAATCCTGTCATCGGTGGTGCATGGCCAAACCGAGTTGCACAGTGCTTATGGTGGTGTTGTGCCCGAAATCGCTGCGCGGGCACACGCGGAAAAGCTGGACATCTGCGTTAAACAAGCGCTAGCGGCCGCCAACCTTGGTCTGCGTGACATGGACGCCATCGCCGTCACTGCCGGCCCTGGCCTGATCGGTGGCGTCATGTCTGGCGTCATGTGTGCCAAGGGGCTGAGCGCCGCCACCGGCTTGCCCCTGATCGGCGTCAATCACCTTGCCGGGCACGCGCTGACACCGCGCCTGACAGACGGGATCAGCTTTCCCTATTTGATACTTCTGGTCTCGGGCGGCCATTGCCAGTACCTGATCGCCCACGGGCCAGAACAGTTCACCCGTCTTGGCGGCACAATTGATGACGCACCCGGAGAAGCCTTTGACAAAACCGCGCGTTTGCTAGGCCTGCCGCAACCGGGCGGCCCGTCGGTCGAAGCTGAAGCCCACACAGGTGACCCGAAACGCTTTCGCTTTCCCCGGCCGCTGCTGGACAGGCCCGGCTGTGATCTCTCTTTCTCGGGGTTGAAAACGGCTTTGATGCGGATGCGCGACCAAATCGTCGCGGAAAAGGGTGGGTTGACCCGTCAGGACCGCGCGGATTTATGCGCCGGATTCCAACAGGCGATTGTGGACACCTTGGCCGAGAAAACCCGACGCGCGATGGACCAGTATCTGGCCCTCAACCCTTCCGAACCCGTCATCGCCGTTGCGGGGGGCGTGGCGGCAAATTCGGCCATTCGTGCCGCGTTAGAGACTGTTTGCGCCGAAAAGGGTACGAGATTCACGGCCCCCCCGCTTCCGCTGTGTACGGACAACGCCGCCATGATCGCCTATGTGGGGCTCGAACGGTTTCGCGCCGGCTCACGCGACGGCCTAGACCTGACTGCACGTCCCCGGTGGCCACTGGATCAACGCAGCCCTGCAATGCTGGGCAGCGGTAGGAAAGGAGCCAAGGCATGAGCGTTTCTGTCCTGGGCTCTGGCGCATTCGGAACCGCGCTGGCGATCTCGCTGGCGGGCAACGGGCCGGTGACGTTGTGGGCGCGGGATGCGGAGCAGGCGCAACAAATGCAAATGTCGCGAAGAAACGAGACCCGCCTGCCCGGTGTAACCCTGCCGCCAAGCATTGCCGCTACGGCAGACATCAAGGAAGCTTGCACAGCAGATACGCTTCTTCTGGCTGTTCCAATGCAGAAACTGCGACAGGCTTTGACGTCTCATGCGCCCTTGCTGCAGGGCAAAACGCTGGTCGCCTGCTGCAAAGGGATTGAACTGTCCTCGGGCCTCGGTCCGATAGCCGTGATTGAAAGTGTTGTGCCGTCCGCCGACGTCGCACTGCTGACCGGGCCCAGCTTTGCAGACGACATCGCACGCGGCCTGCCAACAGCGCTGACACTGGCATGTGCAGATGCCCAGATCGGCAAATCGCTGCAAGCCGAGCTAACAACGACAAATCTTCGTCTTTATCGCACGACCGACACGGTTGGGGCCGAGCTGGGCGGGGCATTGAAGAATGTCATGGCCATCGCATGTGGCGCAACGATGGGTGCCGGGTTGGGTGACAGTGCGCGGGCGGCTTTGCTGACACGCGGATTTGTCGAAATGCAGCGTTTCGCCACAGCGCGCAGGGCGCGACCAGATACGCTGATGGGCCTGTCCGGGCTGGGTGATCTGGTGCTGACCTGCTCATCCGATCTGTCCCGAAATTATCGTTTTGGCCTTAGTTTGGGTCTAAATCAGCGCTTTGACAGCCAGACGACAGTCGAAGGTGTCGCGACTGCCTGCGCCTTGTCCGACATCGCAAGCAAAGAAGGCTTGGACATGCCCATCAGTACAACTGTGGCGGACCTGAGTCGCGGTGCTTACAGTGTACCTGAGGCCATTCAAACCCTGCTCAATCGACCCCTTAAGGAGGAATAACATGCTGATCGCTCTCATCGCCAAAGACAAACCCGGTGCCCTGCAAACCCGGCTGGACAATCGCAGCGCGCATCTGGCGTATATCGAGGAAACAGGTGTTGTGGCGCAGGCTGGCCCTCTGCTGGATGGCGATGCCATGATCGGCTCACTGGTAATTCTGGATGTCAAAGATTTGGCTGCTGCACAAACATGGGCCGACAACGACCCTTACGCCAAAGCAGGGTTGTTCCAATCCGTTGACCTGATTCCATGGAAAAAAGTGATTGGCTGATGGCATATTGGCTGTTCAAGTCCGAACCCTCAACCTGGAGCTGGGACCAACAAGTCGCCAAGGGGGACGCAGGCGAAGAGTGGGATGGCGTGCGCAACTATCAGGCGCGCAATTTTATGCGGCAGATGGCCATCGGAGATTGGGGGTTCTTCTACCATTCGCAAAAGGACAAATCGGTGGTGGGAATCGTCGAGGTTTGCGCTGAGGCGCATGCCGACAGCACCACTGACGATGAACGGTGGGAATGCGTGGATATCAAGGCAGTTCGGCCCTTTGCCAAACCGGTGACGCTGGACCAGATCAAGGCGGACGAACGTCTGGCTGAAATGGTGCTGGTCAAGAACTCGCGCTTGTCGGTGCAGCCGGTGACTGAATACGAATGGAAGGTGATTTGCGCACTGGGCGATACGCAGCCTGATTGACGTGTAAACCTGTGTCTGGCGTAAAACTTCTCAAGCGCTCGACAAAATGCTATGTTTCTCTGGGCTTCGCCGGGTGGGGGCTTGCCATCTGCGGTTTTTACAACCGCAGACGCTTGGTGGTGTTCGAATAAAATTCGGTCTTTCTTGAAAGTGTGACCCCATGTCTGACGTTAAAGGCGGCAGTGGGATTCTCGAAGACGCCGTCGCTGCGAAGAACACAAAAACCTGGGAAGCGCGCCTGAAAGAGGCGCGCGAAAAGCGTGCAAACGCGCTGGCTGATGGAAAGGTCGAAGCGCGCGAACCACCGCGCTTGAAACCAACTGAGACAGACCTGCTACCGCCAACAGATGACACTGAGATCGACGAGATCGTGTCCGAACGGGTACGCTCACTCCACCTGAACGAACCTGTCAGCAAACCGCCTTCGAAAAGCCGAATCCCTATAATTTTGGCGGCTCTGTTTTGTGGGGCTTTGCTGCATTGGGCCGGAACAAAGGTGATTGAAACACGACAGTCCACGCCAGAAAACTCTGTTGTGCAATCGAATGATCCTATCGACGAACCTGCATTGGACGAAACACTTTCGCCTACATCTGCAGCGATCGAGCAAATTCCTGAGGATCCGGCTGCGCCCGTGCTTGAGGAAGAAATCCAAGCTCCGATTCTTGAGAAAAAGCCAGTTACCCCTTCCATTGATATTGATGAAACACCACCGCAAGAAACCGAAGCATCACTTGCCCCGCCGATTGTGTTTCTTCCCTCCTTACTTGAACCTGTTTTGGAGGCTCCGGAAACGCTTGCCAAACCAGTATCATTTTCAGTTCCCGTTGCGCCGCAAAATCCCGCTTCCAGCCTGCTGAACAAGCGTAGTTCTTTACAGCCGACACAGGCAGTCTTCGACCCATTGCCCAAAGAGATCACGCAATCAGCGACTCCGAATTACTCTGAGGTAAAACCACTTCAACCCTCTAAACCTTCGATCGACCTTGAAGTGTCACTGTTCGTTCCGGCACGGGTATCACAAGACACCAGCGACCGGGCATTCGAACTTTTGAACGAAAGCCAAGCGAATGTGGTTGCGACCGCGCGTGTAGGCTATCGGATCAGAGAAACTCAGGTGCGGTATTATCACCCTGCAGACGCTGAAAACGCCGACCTTGCTGCCAAGGCTTTGGGTGGTATTGCGCGGGACTTCACAGGTTCTGGCAGCAAAACACGCCCTGGGCGCATTGAGGTCTATCTTGCTGGCGCGGGCGGAGGTGCAAACCGCACTTCAGACAATCAACCCAACAGTTTCGACAACTTTATAGAACGCATTCTGAATGAGCTTAGATAACAAATAAGGGAAGGTTCTGACCATGCAGAACCTTCCCTACCCCCGCGTGCTCCCTACTCACCACACGCGTATGGAAATGTCTGGTTCTGACCGTCCTGGTCACGGTTTAAACTTAACCCAACCATGACCATGGTTTCAAATACCAAGTCCCTAAACTTCAATTCAAAAACAAAACGCCCGTCATTAGTCGACGGGCGCAGAATGACTTTGCGCGATGATCAGCTGTAAACAGACTCTTTACGGAAATGCTTGGTCAGCATGTAATAGACCACAGCGCGGTATTTGTTACGCTCGGACATGCCATAGGTTTCCATGGCTTTATTGATCCCTTCCATCAATTCAGGCCCATCGGCCAGACCCAGCTTTTTGATCAGGAAGTTGTTCTTGACGGTTTCCAGTTCGGACTCTTGGCTGGCTGCAACAGTTGCCGCATCTGCGTCATAGATCGCCGGACCACAACCGATCGTAACCTTGGTTAAAAGGTCCATATCGGGATCCATCCCACATTTGTCCTTCAGGTCTTCTGCGTATTTGGCGATCAATTCGTCGCGCTTGCCCATATCCCAATCTCCTTAATGCGTTAATTCGGCCCTTATCACCGATGGCCGGAAGACTAGCCGCGCCCGTGTGTATTCCAAAAGGAAAAAAATTCGCGATTTCTCCCCCTTGGTCAAATTTGGGATGAAGGCTTCTAAACAATCTAACGACAGTATCCCCAACCCGGTCCTTGCAAGTGAAAGTGATCGGCATGCAAACGATTGAAATCAGGGCCAAGAACTACGCGGAACCATTCGCAGGCGCCACGCCAGATTTGTCTCAGAAACGCTGCCTCTGGTTCATTACGTTGCCAGTCAGCCAGTAAGGTCAGCGTCCGACCATCGGCAGTATCCAGCCCGATAACATCAATCGAGTCTGCGCGCGCGTGGCTGCTCCACCCGCTGTTTTCGCCCTGCGCTGTGCGCATACGACGGCAATTGTAACTGCCGATGTGGCGCAATCGGGTAATTTCGGTCCCAAGCAGATCCTGCGCGGCGGGTTGCACAACGTGGTTTTCCCACATGGCCAGACGCAACGTGGTGGTGCAACTCGTTTCCACAGGCTCCATCCGAGCCGTCACCAGTTGCGACAGCAAACCACGCCCGCTGATGCCGCAATTCTGATCGACAATCAGATCCTGCATTGCTGGGAATTGCACACCTGCCTCTGCCAAAGCAGCCCTGCACTGCGCCTCATTTGCCAGCGCACGGTTCAACTGCCATTTTGTGACCGGCGTCACCGGCGCGCTGATTTTCAGATCGCGCAACGGATTCCAGTAAGAAGGCACCGGCGTATTGGGATGCGTCAATAGCCACCATCCCCCACCGCCCAGCAGGATCACCACGACCGCCAGCCTGAAAAAGAAAGACGCCGTCGAGTACAAAAACCGGCGGCGTCCAGAAGTCTGCGTCATCGTCAGACAGCACTTAGTAGCGGTAGTGTTCCGGCTTGTAGGGACCTTCCGGCTTCACGCCGATATAGGCGGCCTGATCGGCGTCCATCTGGGTCAGCTTCACGCCGATGCGGTCGAGGTGCAGGCGAGCCACTTTCTCATCCAGATGCTTGGGCAGGATGTAGACCTCGTTTTGGTACTGGTCGCCTTTGGTGAACAGCTCGATCTGCGCCAGAACCTGGTTGGTGAAGGATGCCGACATCACGAACGAGGGGTGCCCGGTGGCGTTGCCGAGGTTCAGCAGACGGCCTTCGGACAGCAGGATGATGCGGTTGCCCGAGGGCATCTCGATCATATCCACCTGTTCCTTGATGTTGGTCCATTTGTGGTTCTTCAGGCTGGCGACCTGGATTTCGTTGTCGAAGTGACCAATGTTGCCAACGATGGCCATGTCTTTCATCGCACGCATATGCTCGATGCGGATCACATCCTTGTTGCCGGTGGTGGTGATAAAGATATCCGCGCTGGCAACTTCGTCTTCCAACAGGGTGACTTCGAAGCCGTCCATAGCGGCCTGAAGGGCGCAGATCGGGTCCACTTCGGTCACTTTCACACGGGCACCGGCGCCGCGCAGCGAAGCGGCCGAGCCTTTGCCCACGTCGCCATAACCACAAACCACGGCAACCTTACCGGCCATCATGGTGTCGGTGGCGCGGCGAATGCCATCGACCAGCGATTCCTTACAGCCGTATTTGTTGTCAAATTTCGACTTGGTGACCGAGTCGTTCACGTTGATCGCCGGGAACGGCAGGTGGCCGTCTTTCACCAGCTGATACAGGCGGTTCACACCAGTCGTGGTTTCCTCGGACACACCCTGAATTTGGTCGCGCATCTTGGTGAACCAACCCGGCGATGCTTCCATGCGTTTAGCGATCTGCTTCTTGATCACTTCTTCCTCTTCCGAGCCCGGGACCGGGATGATGTCCTCACCCGCTTCGGCGCGAGCGCCCAGCAGGATATACAGCGTCGCGTCGCCGCCATCGTCCAGGATCATGTTCGGGCCGTCTCCGAACAGGAAGGACTTGTCCAGATAATCCCAATGCTCTTCCAGCGTCTGACCCTTGATGGCGAAGACCGGAACACCGGCTTCGGCAATCGCTGCCGCTGCGTGGTCTTGGGTTGAGAAAATATTGCATGACGCCCAGCGCACATCCGCACCCAGTGCGACCAGTGTTTCGATCAGTACACCCGTCTGGATGGTCATGTGCAGCGATCCAACGATGCGCGCACCCTTGAGCGGCTTGCTTTCACCGTATTCCGCGCGCAGGGACATCAGGCCCGGCATTTCGGTTTCGGCAATGTCCAATTCCTTACGGCCGAACCCGGCCAGTGAAATGTCCTTAACGATATAGTCCCCGGCCATCAGGCGCTCCATTTTCCGGTTAATCTTAGTCCCGGCTGCCCTAGCATTCCTTGGGGCAGGAGGCAATGTAGACGACTTCCAACCAAAAGATGTAAGTCTTTGTCAGCTTGGGATTCCTTCAATTTTTAACTTTGGTATCGCTTCAAAAAAATCAGTGCCAACGGCAACAATGCAACTGATTCCATTCGCATTGGTGACCAAAACGGTATAGCTACCAGTTTCCTTAGAGGTCCAAACCTCCATCACCGAATGCGCCCCGCGTGTCTTTTGCAGACCACCAAAGGCCAATTCCTCGGCGTAGTTTTCCTGCAATTTGGCGATAATATCGTCGCGCTCAGCGCAATTCTTGGCAAAGGCCGGTGGGGCTGTGGCAGCCATTCCAAAAGTCAGTGCAAGGGCGAACAAACGCTTGAACATGGCAAACTCCTTTCGTTTCGCGTTTCGCTTGTGAGAGGAGCACACCGGGAGAAGCGTGTGCCCCCCTCGGTTTTTATGTCGGGATCGGATGATGTTGTTTCAAAGCACGAATGCTCAAGAAAACGTTGGCAGCAAGTGATCCTGACAGGTAAATCATACCACAAAATACGATTTTTATGTGTCCGACTTCACAAGGCATGGCAAAATGGCAACACAACCCCGAGCATGGCAGAGGATGCTGTCAGGCCGCAGGCTGGACCTTTTGGACCCAACCCCGGTAGATATCGAGATCGAAGATATTGCGCATGGATTGGCCTTTGTCGCCCGTTGGAACGGCCAGACGAACGGCGACTTTGCCTATTCCGTGGCCGAACATTCCCTGCTGGTCGAAGAAATTTTTGGCCGGATTGCCCTAAATGCACCGATAAAATGGCGGCTGGCGGCGCTGTTACATGACGCACCGGAATATGTGATCGGCGACATGATCTCACCCGTCAAATCCGCTGTTGGCCCCGACTATGGCGCGCTGGATGATCGGTTGGCGGCCGCCATTCATATCCGGTTCGGTCTGCCCGCCGAGGTGCCGAAGACCGTAAAACGTCAAATCAAGAAGGCCGACAAGATCAGTGCCTGGATGGAGGCAACCCAAATCGCTGGGTTTTCCGAGGCCGAGGCAACGAAGTTCTTTGGCCGCCCGGATCGGGCGGTGATGGAGGGGTTGCAGATTACGCTGAGACCTCCGATTGAGGTGCGGCAAGCCTATACCGCGCGGCATGAAGACCTGCTTGCACAGCTATAATCAGCAATCCGAACGACGAAAAGTAATGGTGCAGGCAGTTTAATGCCAGTCAAATTAGCCGTGGCTGGACTGTCTTTCTTTTAGTTTGGGTCGCGGTCTTTGTCGCAATACCAGAATATCTTACCGCGGGCTGCGTTTCGCCAAAATCCGCTGCAAAGTCCGGCGGTGCATGTTCAACCGTCGAGCGGTTTCAGAGACATTCCGGTCGCACAACTCGTAGACCCGCTGGATATGTTCCCACCGCACGCGATCCGCGCTCATGGGGTTTTCAGGGGGCGGAGGCAGTTCGTCGCCCTTGGCCAGCAGCGCGTTTGTGATGTCAGTCGCGTCGGCAGGTTTTGAAAGGTAGTCCGTCGCGCCGATTTTCACAGCGGCCACGGCGGTGGCGATGGCGCCATACCCGGTCAGGACCACAACCCGGCTATCGGGGCGCTTTTCGCGCAGCACTTCGACCACATCCAGCCCGTTGCCATCCTCGAGCCGAAGATCAACAACGGCATAAGCCGGAGGACGCGCGGTTGAAATCGCGCGTCCTGCTGCAACGGAACCCGCGGTTTCGACCTCAAAGCCACGCTTTTCCATGGCCTTGGCCAAACGTCTCAGAAACGGCTCGTCATCATCTACCAGAAGCAGGGATTTGTCAGGGCCGATATCAAGCTGAGAACTGTCTGCCATATTTGGGTCTTTCTGCTATTTCATGCCTTTGGCTTGGGTATGAGTAATAGCAGCGCGCGAACAAAGGTCAAACAACCTTGTTACGATGCGGCCTGATCCAGAAAGCACCCAACTTTGTCCGCCATCTGCTCGGCCGTGTCATCGCGCTTGAAAAACTCAAGAAAACCATGTTCGGGCGTGACCAGATAGGTAAAAGTGGAGTGATCGACAAGATAATACTCGTCGCTTTTGTCATGCGCCTTGTAATAGGTCTTGTAGGCCTTGCTGGCCGCCTTCACTTGCTCGGGCGAGCCGGTAAGCGCGATGGTCTTGCCGCCCAGATTAAAGGCATAGTCATCCACAACCTCTGGCGTGTCGCGTTCGGGGTCGATTGAAATGAACAGCGGCGTTGCGGAATAACCCCGTTCGGCCAGAATATCCACGGCCTCTGCATTGCGCGACATGTCGAAGGGGCAGACATCCGGGCAGAACGTATAGCCAAAATAAACCAGCGTAGGTTCGGTGATCACATCTGCGTCAGTGACAGTCTCACCCTTGCCATTAACCAGCTCAAAGGGCCCGCCGATGGCCGCCGCGCCTCCGGCGATCTGACTGGACCGGCATTGCGCGAACTGGTCATCAGAACCGCTACCACGCGTCAGAAGCCACATGGCCCCAAGGCCAATTGCCAACACAACAGCTGCAAGAATTGCGTATAGACGGGTCATTTCAGTTTTCCGGTTGCAAGGGGTTGTTGAACGTTTCGGCCGGGACACCTATCAAGATGATCAGCCTATGCAACAGGACATAAGGAACCAATGGCAGAATCCAACCAGACCTTTTGGCGCGGCCAGGAACGCAGCAGCTGGATTCGCCTGCGCACCCTTATCCTGTTGCGATGGGTGGCCATCATTGGCCAGTTCACAGCCATAACCGTTGCCCAGCAATATTATGATGTGCAACTGCAACTGGGCCTGTGTTATCTGGCCATCGGCATTTCCGTCATGGGCAACCTGACAGCCATCCTGTTGTTCCCACAAAACAAGCGCCTGACCGAGTTCGAAAACTTCTTAATGGTTCTTTTCGACCTGCTGCAACTGTCGATATTGCTGTATCTGACGGGGGGGTTGAACAACCCGTTTGCACTGCTTCTGTTAGGGCCGGTTACAATTTCCGCCAATGTTATGAGCACCCGATCAACCCTGATTGTTGGGGCCGTGGCGATTGTTCTGACAACCCTGCTGGCCGAGTTCCACCTGCCGCTACGCACCAGTCTGGGACTTGTTCTGGATATCCCGGATATTCTGCTGTTCGGAAACTGGGCCGCGATTGTCATCGCTATTGTGTTTATCGGCGCCTATTCCCACCGCGTCAGCTCGGAAGTTCAATCCATGTCCGAGGCATTGGCCGCAACGCATATGGCATTGGCGCGCGAACAGAAGCTTACCGATCTGGGTGGCGTTGTTGCGGCTGCCGCGCATGAGCTGGGGACACCTTTGGCAACAATCAAACTGACCAGCGCGGAACTGATCGAAGAACTGGACGATCACCCGGACTTGAAGGAAGACGCCGCATTGATCCGCGAGCAGGCCGATCGGTGCCGCGATATTCTGCGGGATATGGGCCGAGCCGGCAAAGACGACCTTCATTTGCGACAGGCGCCACTGTCAACCGTGGTGAACGAGGCGGCCGAGCCACATGTGGGGCGCGGAAAAGAGGTTCATTTCTCGGAAGGACCGGCGTTGGACGGCGATGTGCAGCAGCCGTCAATCCTGCGAAAACCCGAAATCATTCACGGGTTGCGCAACCTGATCCAGAATGCAGTGGATTTTGCCCGAGCCAATGTCTGGGTCGAGGCCGAGTGGACCGACACAGTGATCACAGTCAGCATCATGGACGACGGTCGAGGGTATCCTTCACACATGATCGGACGCATCGGTGATCCTTTTATGAGGCGCAGGCGCGCTGACGCCGACAAGAAAGCCCGGCCTGAATACGAAGGCATGGGCCTTGGCCTGTTCATCGCCAAAACCTTATTGGAGCGCAGCGGTGCCGAGTTGGAATTCGCCAACGGCGCGGACCCTTATCAAAACCTGACTGACGACCCGGCGCGCAAGGGGGCTATTGTCAAAGTGTCGTGGCCCCGCAAACTGATCGACGCGCAAAAAGGTGACACACCCGTCCCTTCGGGTTTGAACGAACGTATCCAGGTGTAAGTTAAGAGACCGTTAACCAAACACACCCATAGTCAGACCGGGTTGGGATCTGCTTTGGGGAATACGATGGCCGATTCGATCATTCTGGCCGCAATCAGCATCGTCTCGGGCTGTTTTGCCGTTCTGTGGCTTGTGCCGCGCCGGGCGTACAGGGATCAGTCGTATGGGCTGTTTTCGACTACCTTTCTGTTCGATGCGGTGTTTCTGTTCGAGGGAGAACGGCTGATCAGCCATTCCGACATTGCGCTTGCGGGTTTCGAACACGTGAGAAACTGGCCAGATTTGCGCCGATTGCTGCAAAGGGATTTCCCGACTTTTCCGGAATCTCCGGATACCGTGCGAGACAGTGGGTATGTTGTGGTCTCTCCAATCGACTGCACGGTTGAACGTGATGTTCTGTGCGAGTGGATTGACGGAATTGTCCGCGTTCGGCTACGTGAATCTACCGAGAAAAAGCCCGAAGTGTCAGGTGCTCTGAACAACCCGACGCGGCTGGCCATGGATCAAGCCCCATACCCTGTGTGGCTGTTGGATCAAAACAATCGGGTGCAATGGTGCAACGCCGCCTATGTTTCGCTTGTCCGAAAAACGCGAGATCAGGACACCGATCTGACCGTCCCCCTGTTTCCCTCTGCCCCTGAAGAACGATCCGTCGGAAGAACCAGAGTTTCGGTCGGTGTTTCAGGCAGCAGCAACAAGCTTTGGTTCGACCTGACCCAGATTGAGCAGGAGCCCGGCCACCTTTGTTATGCCGTAGACATCAACGCAATAGTCGAAGCGGAAACCGCACAGCGTAAATTCGTTCAGACCATGACCAAGACCTTTGCTCAACTTTCGATCGGTTTGGCCATCTTTGATCGCAATCGGCAGCTTGCACTTTTTAACCCCGCTTTGATCGACCTGACCACTCTTCCACCCGATTTCCTGAGCTGCCGTCCTAGCTTAAGCAGCTTTTTTGACCGCTTGCGGGATCAACATATGATGCCGGAACCCAAAAACTATCGCAGTTGGCGGCGACAGATGAATGATCTTCTCGAAGCGGCAGAAGACGGAAACTATCACGAGACATGGTCGCTTCCATCGGGATCGGTTTATTCCGTCAGCGGTCGACCCCACCCGGACGGAGCAGTGGCGTTTTTGTTCGAGGATATTACCGCCGAAATCACCCTGACGCGCCGCTTTCGGTCTGAAATGGATCTTATGCAATCCATTTTCGACAAGCTTGCAGATGCAATTGCCGTTTTTGCCGACGACGGTACCCTCGCTTTTACAAATTATGCTTATCAAAAGCTTTGGGGTGGCACGGAAGAGACCGGGTTTCAGACGGACACAGCCACAGACGTAATGCGGCGCTGGCAGGATCAGTGTTTCGCGACCCCGATCTTGGGTGAAATCCGGGATTTTGTCGAAACACGCGACGACCGGGCTGAATGGTCAGCTGACATTCAATTAAAATCCGGCATCCTTGTGGAATGCACAATCATTCCGGTTCACAATGGCGCGACAATCGTGCGGTTTTCGGCTACTAAAACCCCGGCAAAAATCCCTCTGATCGAGCAGATCAGCGCCTGAACCGGGTTGCAGCCTGTCGGGCGCAAGGTCATTGTGGCGCCATGACGAAGCTGCCCCGATCCCTAACGTTCCAGTCCCCCGAAGAAACAGCCAATTTCGCCGTGCATCTTGGTGCAAACTTGCGATCGGGCGATGTTGTGTTGTTGGAAGGTGAGATCGGCAGCGGAAAGACCCATTTTGCGCGCGCGCTTATTCAGTCGCTCATGTCCGAGCCCGAAGATGTCCCTTCGCCCACGTTTACTTTGGTGCAGGTCTACGATACGCCGATTGGCGAAATCTGGCACAGCGACCTCTATCGTTTGAGTGCAGTAGACGAGGTTGAGGAACTGGGCCTGATTGACGCTTTCGAAACTGCTATCTGCCTTGTCGAGTGGCCTGACAAACTTGGTCCACTTACCCCAGGTGCCGCTTTGAAACTGACCTTCAAAACAGACCCTAACACTGAAGATTTGCGCCATTTGACCCTGTCATGGAATGATCCGAAATGGACGAAAAAACTGGAGACCTTTGGATGACAAACAGGACGGTCCTCGCCGAAGCCCTGATTGCTCAAACCCAGTGGGCCAACGCCAACCGTGCACCGCTGGCGGGCGACGCTTCGGACCGCCGCTACGAACGGCTGACCGACCAGGCCAGTGGACACACGGCTGTTTTGATGGATGCACCTCCTGAAAAATGCGAGGATGTCGAGGACTTTGTGCGTATCGGGAATTACCTGCGTTCAGTTGGTCTGAACGCGCCTGAGATCTACGCAGAAGATGCGCAATACGGTTTTCTGTTGCTGGAAGATTTGGGTGACGATCTTTTTAGCCGAGTGCTGGCAAAGGATCCTTCGAAGGAACGTGTTTTGTATGAAGCGGCAACAGACGTTTTGCTGCACCTGCATCAAGCGCCGTCTTTGTCTTTGACATCCTTTGACCCGCCGCTGATGACCGAGCTGTGCACGCTGGCCTTTACAAGTTACGCGGCCGGAATTGTGGGGTCTTACGACGCACGTGCACTAAGCCGGTTTGAACACCGTTTCGCGGATGTTCTGCACCGCGAAACATCAGGTGCGAAAGTGGTCGCGCTCAGGGACTATCACGCGGAAAATCTGATTTGGCTCCCGGATCGCGACGGGCTAAAGCGCGTTGGCCTGCTGGACTTCCAATCAGCCGTTCTGGCCCATCCCGCCTATGATCTGGTCTCCCTGCTGCAAGACATTCGCCGCAAGGTCTCTCCCGGAGTTGAGATGCAGATGATCAACCGGTATATCGCGGCCTCTGGCATGGACGATCACGATTTTCGCACGGCCTACAGCGTGCTGGGCGCACAACGGAACCTGCGCATTTTAGGTGTGTTCGCACGCCTTGCCGCGGATTTTGGTAAACCGCACTACGTGGACATGATACCAGCGGTCTGGGATCATCTGATGCGCGATCTGGATCATCCGGCCCTGGTGTCGATCGCACCGTTGCTGCACGAGGCTTTGCCCAGCCCATCCCCTGAAAACCTGAACAAGCTGAGGGCGCAATGACCGGTTCACCCTTTGGCGTGATGCTGTTTGCAGCAGGGTTTGGCACGCGCATGGGCGCTTTGACCAAGGACCGTCCCAAGCCGTTGATTAACGTATCTGGGCGCCCTCTGATTGATCACGCGCTGGATCTTGCGCACGAACTTAACCCTGTGCGCATCGTGGCGAACGTGCATTACCACGCCGATCAGCTGTATGCGCATCTCAACCCCAAAGGGGTAATGATCTCACGCGAAGAACCAGAGATTCTGGAAACCGGCGGCGGATTAAGGGCCGCCCTACCCTTGTTGGGCACCGACCCGGTTTTCACGCTGAACACCGATGCCATCTGGTCGGGCCCAAACCCTCTGACCCTGTTGCAAAAAGCGTGGGATCCGACCCGTATGGATGCGCTTTTGATGTGTATTCCAATCGCCCAATCCATTGGTCACACGGGAGACGGAGATTTCTCGGTCGACGCGGACGGTCGCATCACACGCGGTCCCGGTTTGGTCTATGGGGGGGCGCAAATTGTCAAAACGGATGGATTACAAAGGTTTGCGCAACCCGCTTTTTCGCTGAACCTGCTTTGGAACCAGATGCAAGATCAAGGCCGCCTGTTTGCAGCCGAGTATCCGGGGCGTTGGTGTGATGTTGGACGACCCGAGGGTATCGCCCTGGCCGAAGGTCTGTTGGCTGATGTTTGAACCCAGCGCCCTGCCCCGCGTCTTTGCTGTGCCACCAGGCACGGATTTCCCAAAAGCATTGGTCGATGGCCTGCGGCAACGCTGCTCTGGCCCGCCGGAAGCCTTGGCACGGGTGGAACTGGTGTTGAATACGCGGCGTATGGAACGGCGCGTCCGCGATTTGTTCAATCAAGGTCCACCGTGCCTGCTGCCACGTCTGTCGCTGGTCACCGATTTGGGGGAAAGCGTTGATTTGGCAAAGATTCCCCCTGCCATTCCACCGCTTCGACGACGTCTGGAACTCACGCAGTTGGTGGCCAAACTGTTGGAGCAGCAACCGGATTTAGCGGCGCGCTCCTCGGTCTTCGACCTCTCTGACAGCCTGGCCGCGCTGATTGACGAAATGCAGGGTGAAGGTGTGTCGCCCGAGGCCATTCGGCAGTTGGATGTCAGCGACATGTCGGGGCATTGGGCACGAGCGCAGGCTTTCATCAGCATTGCGGATCACTTCATTGACACCAGTGCAGAGGCGATGGATGCGCAAGCTCGCCAGCGCCGCGTTGTCGAAAACCTGATCGCGCGCTGGCAGGAGAATCCTCCGCACCATCCGGTCATTCTGGCGGGCTCCACCGGGTCGCGTGGAACAACGCTTATGTTGATGGAGGCCATCGCGCGTCTGCCACAAGGGGCGCTGGTTCTGCCGGGCTATGATTTCGACCAACCCGATAGTGTATGGCAGGGGCTGGACGACGCGCTGACGTCGGAAGATCACCCACAATACCGGTTCCGCAAACTCATGCGCGCGTTGGAACTAGTGCCTGATCAAATTGCAGTATGGACTGATCTGTCCTCCCCCTCTCCTGCTCGCAACCGTTTGGTTTCACTTGCTTTGCGCCCAGCGCCGGTAACAGACGCCTGGATGACCGAAGGGCCAAAACTTACCAATTTGGGGGCCGCAACCAAGAACCTGACCCTGGTCGAGGCGCAATCGCCCAGAGCGGAGGCTTTGGCCATCGCCTTGCGCTTGCGACAAGCTGCTGAAACCGGACAAACCGCCGCTTTGATCACGCCGGATCGCATGTTGACCCGTCAGGTCAGCGCCGCACTGGATCGGTGGAATATCCTGCCGGATGACAGTGCGGGCTTGCCTCTGCAACTCTCGCCGCCCGGTCGTTTTCTGCGCCATGTGGCCAACCTGTTCACGCGCCGCCTTGAAGGCGAGGCGTTGCTGACGCTGCTGAAACACCCGCTGTGCCATGACGGGGGTGAGCGCGGCGCTCATCTATTGCATACCCGTGATCTGGAACTGGACGTTCGCCGCCATGGCCCGCCATTCCCCGACAGTATCAGCCTGACGGCATTTGCGATCCGCAAAGAAGCGCCGGAAAGCTGGGTCAAATGGGTCGTACATCACTTTTGCGACCAGCACATCAGCGGCGAGCTGCATCTGTCCGACTGGGTAGACCGACTGACAACAATGGCCGAAGCGATCTCGGCTGGTAGTACAGGTGTAACCGGCACGCTTTGGGACAAAAACGCAGGTCAAAAGGCGCTGGCGGTTGTGAACTCTCTCAAAGATGAAGCGCAGCATGGTGGCCCGATGACGGCCCATGATTTTGCCGATCTTCTGGGCGCGCTTTTGGCCAGCGAAGAGGTTCGTGATCGCGATGCCCCGCACCCGCATATCATGATCTGGGGTACGCTTGAGGCGCGGGTGCAGGGTGCCGACCTGCTGATTCTGGGCGGGCTGAATGAAGGAAGCTGGCCCGAGGCCCCGACGCCAGATCCGTGGCTCAACCGTCAGATGCGCGACAAGGCCGGATTGCTGCTGCCTGAACGCCGGATCGGTCTGTCGGCGCATGATTTCCAACAAGCCATCGCCGCGCCCGAGGTCTGGCTGACCCGCGCGATCCGCTCGGATGACGCGGAAACGGTGCCGTCACGGTGGTTGAATCGGCTGACAAACCTGTTGCAAGGGTTGCCGGAGCAGGGTGGTCGCAACGCTCTGGAAGGAATGCGTGCGCGTGGTCAGCACTGGCTGAACTGGTCGGAAGCTTTGGAAGAAGCGCCGCGCATTGAACCCGCGTCTCGCCCCTCGCCACGGCCACCCGCCGCCGCGCGCCCGCGTCGCCTGTCTGTGACCGAAATCAAGCGGCTGATCCGCGATCCATACGCGATCTATGCCAGACACGTGCTGCGCCTGAAACCACTCGATCCGCTTGTACAGGCCCCTGACGCCTTGCTGCGTGGGATCGTGATCCATGAAATCCTTGAGCATTTCGTTAAAGACAGCGTTCTCGACAGCGCTTTGCTGACACGTGAGAATTTCCTCAAACGGGCGCACAGCCTTCTGGAACAGCATGTGGCCTGGCCCACCGCCCGCAAACTCTGGCTGGCCCGGTTGGAACGGATCGCAGACGACTTCCTAGGCGCTGAACTAACGCGCCGAGGTGACGGCGGGCCAATTGCGTTTGAGGCGGCCATGAAGCTGGTGCTGGATCCAGTGGATTTTACCATAGTCGGACGTGCGGACCGGATCGATCACAATGGCCGGGGCGCGTTGCGGATCATCGATTACAAAACCGGCGCGCCGCCCACGGAAAGTCAGCAATGCAAATTCGACAAACAACTGTTGATCGAGGCGGCCATGGCTGAGCAGGGCGGGATTGAAGGCATTGACCCAATTGATGTAGCCGAAGCCATCTTCATCGGCATGGGCGGCAGTTACAAAGAGGTCTCCGCACCCTTGGTCAAAGAGCCGACCGATAAAGTTATTGCTGAGCTGAAAGAGCTAATTTCGGCTTATTTAGAGCCTGATCAGGGGTTTTCATCCCGTCGGATGCTGCACAAGGATACGGATATCGGTGACTATGATCATCTGGCGCGGTTCGGCGAATGGGACCGTACTGCTGAAACCTGCCCCGAGGACCTGAAATGAGCCCGCGCAACGATGCAACCGAACGGCAAGTGCAGGCCGCGCGCCCCGACGCCTCGACCTGGCTAGCGGCCAACGCGGGGTCCGGCAAAACGCGGGTTCTGACCGACCGCGTGGCGCGGTTGCTGTTGGGTGGGGTTCAACCTCAACACATCTTGTGCCTGACCTATACCAAGGCGGCAGCAAGCGAGATGCAGAACAGATTGTTCAAGCGCCTTGGTGAGTGGGCAATGCTGGAAAACGCTGCTCTTTTGGAGCAACTGACCGATCTAGGCGTGCCTGGCGACATCGACTCGGACAGATTGGCGCAAGCGCGCACATTGTTTGCCCGCGCCATCGAAACGCCGGGCGGTTTGAAAATCCAGACCATTCACTCGTTCTGCGCTTCGTTGCTGCGGCGCTTCCCGCTGGAGGCCGGGGTCAGCCCTCAGTTCTCCGAAATGGAAGACCGTGCAGCCGCCCTGTTGCGGGAAGAGATCGTCGAGGATTTCGCAGAAGGTCCGCAAGCCGGGCTGATTGAAGATGTGGCGCGGTTCGTGACCGATACGGGCTTTGACAAATTGACAGCTGCGATCACGCACAGGCGCAGTCTGTTTGCCCAGCCATTGGGCTGGTCCGATCTGTTGAAACGGTTCGATCTGCCGGAAGGCTTTGACGAAACGGCCCTGGCCGAGCGGGTGTTTCTGGGCGGCGAAGTCGAGTTGATCCAGTCCATGCTGCCCGCATTGACAGAAAGCGGCGTCAACGATGGCAAGGCAGCGGCGAAGCTAGCCGGGTTCACTGAGGCCCGATTGGCATATCTGCCTATTCTGGAAGGCGTGTTGCTGACCGGAAAAGGCGCAAAAGAGCCTTTCACCGCCAAGATCAATGGGTTTCCGACCAAACCCCTGCGTGAGGGCGAACTGGCCGACCGGATGCCGCAATTGGAATCCTTCATGCTGCGGGTCGAGGCCGCGCGCGAACAGCGTCTAGCCTTGGTCGCGGCCCAAAAAACCGCTGTCCTGCACCGCTTTGCCGCAGCCTACCTGCCAGAGTACGAACGGCGCAAGCAGTTGCGGGGCTGGCTGGATTTCGATGACCTCATCCTGCGCGCGCGGAAAGTGCTGAATGACCCGGCGGTGGCCGAATGGGTTCTGTATCGCTTGGACGGCGGCATCGACCATATTCTGGTGGACGAAGCACAAGACACCAGCCCAGACCAATGGGACGTGGTCGAAAAACTGGCTCAGGAATTCACCAGTGGGGAAGGGGCCCGATCCGGGGTTGAACGCACGATTTTTGTCGTGGGCGACAAGAAACAGTCGATCTATTCCTTTCAGGGCGCAGACCCGCAGGCGTTTGACAGAATGCAGGAAGAGTTTGGCCGGAAACTGGCTGAATCAGACTCTAAACTGTGGGATATGACGCTGGAATATTCGTTCCGCTCCTCCAGCGCGATCCTGTCCTTGGTCGATATTCTATTTGAAAACCGGATCGAGGCAGGGTTTCACAAGGACAGCCAGCACCGTGCTTTCAAAGCTGACCTGCCGGGCCGGGTTGATCTTTGGCCAGTTGTGGAGAAGGTCGAAGAGGCCGAGGAGGGCGACTGGACCGATCCGGTGGATCGCCCTGGCGCGCGGCACCATACTGTCATTCTGGCCGAACAGGTTGCACAGTCGATCAAGGCCATGATCGAACGGGGTGAAACGATCCCTGAAGATGGCAAGAACGGCAAGTTCGAAAGGCGAAAGGTGAAGCCGGGGGATTTCCTGATCCTCGTACAGCGCCGCTCGGATCTTTTTGCCGAAATCATCCGCGCCTGCAAATCCGCCGGTCTGCCCATCGCCGGGGCCGACCGGCTTAAGGTGGGTGCTGAACTGGCGGTCAAAGACCTCGCCGCGTTGCTGAGCTTTCTGGCCACGCCCGAAGACAGCCTGTCGCTGGCAACGGTTCTGAAATCCCCTTTGTTCGGATGGTCTGAACAACAGCTTTTCGATCTGGCGCACCGGCGAAAGGAGCAATTCCTCTGGGCCGCGCTGCGCAACCGGGCTGAGGAGTTTCCCGAAACGCTTGCCATTTTGAACGATTTGCGCAGTCAGATCGACTTTTTGCGCCCCTATGACCTGATCGAGCGCATTCTGACCCGCCATGACGGGCGGCGCAAATTGCTAGGCCGTCTGGGGGCCGAAGCTGAAGACGGCATCAACGCCTTGTTGTCCCAGGCGTTGGCCTATGAGCGCACCGATATCCCCAGCTTGACTGGGTTTTTGGTCTGGATGCAGACCGACGATCTGGAAATCAAACGGCAGATGAGCGGTGTGGGCAACATGATCCGGGTGATGACCGTGCATGGCTCAAAAGGACTTGAGGCTCCAATCGTGATCCTGCCGGATACCGCCAAACGCCAAGCACCGCGCGATGCCGAGATCATGGTGACCGAAGGCATTCCGCTGTGGAAAGTGTCGGCAGATGCATCGCCCAAACTGATCGCACAGGCGCGGGAACAGGCGCGTACGCGTGAGGAAGATGAACGGCTCCGGCTGCTATATGTGGCTCTAACACGGGCCGAAAAGCGGTTGATCGTGGCCGCAGCCGGCGAATTGGGGAAAGACGGCAACAGCTGGTATCAAATGGTCGAGGCCGCGATGGAGAGGGCCGGAGCCGCGCAGCTGCCGGGTTCCGACATTCGCCGACTGTCTCATGGGGATTGGGATGCGCTGCCTTTGGTCGATCAACCGCAAATGACGACTGAACGATCCGAGTTACCAGACATATTTCTGCATCCGGCACCTGACCCCATTGAACCCACAAGCACGCTCAGCCCTTCGGATCTGGGGGGGGTCAAAGCGCTACCCGGTGAAGCTGGTTTGGATGAAGACGCTGCGAAACTGCGTGGAACACGTATTCACCTGTTGCTGGAGCACTTGCCGATAGCTGAACCGGAGATTTGGCCCGAACTTTGCGCACGGCTTCTACCGGATATGCAAGACACAGACCGGCAAGAGCTTTTGGCCGAAGCCACCCAGGTTCTGACGGCAGAATCGCTAAGGAATATTTTTGCACCTGAAACTCTGGCCGAAGTTCCAGTAACCGCAGATTTGAATGGGCAGCGTATGCATGGGGTCATCGACCGGCTCATCGTTTCGGATACGGACGTACAAGTGATTGACTTCAAAACAAATGTAACTGTTCCAATTCGCGTTGAAGACTGCCCTGAGGGCCTGTTACGTCAAATGGGGGCTTATGCGCAGGCGCTTGCTCAGATCTACCCCGGCCGGAACATCCGAACCGCTATTTTGTGGACCCGGACAGCAAACCTCATGTGGTTGCCACACGATCTTGTGACGGATGCACTGACCCGAACCCGGATACCTTGACCTTACCCGGCGCGACACCTACGTTCTGTTTCCGAGTTTACCCCATTCAGGAGACAGAATATGTCGACCGTAGCCGTTACTGACGACACCTTTGACGCCGAAGTCAAAAACTCGACCGTTCCCGTGGTCGTGGACTTCTGGGCAGAATGGTGCGGTCCCTGTAAGCAAATTGGCCCGGCGCTGGAAGAACTGGCCGCCGAGTATGGTGACAAGGTGAAAATCGCCAAGGTCGATGTGGACAGCAACCCGAACTCTGCCGCCGCAATGGGCGTGCGCGGTATTCCGGCGCTGTTCATCTTTAAGGATGGCCAGGTTGTTTCAAACCGCGCAGGTGCGGCCCCTAAGGCTGCACTGCAAAGCTGGATCGACGAATCCATCTGATCTGGTTCTAGCAGAACGTTCCAAAGGCGCCTCAGATCGGGGCGCCTTTTTTGTTGCAAACATCGGAGAAACCAATGGCAAAAACGCGGGTGCTTGTAGAATTCGGCATGGGTACATCCCTGCGCCGAATGGACTATACAGAGGCGTCGTTGCGGGCGATCAAGGATGCGCTGTGGCACAACTCGGTCAACATGGCCGAACTGTTCGGGTTTCCAAAAGAGGCAATGATCATCGATGCCGAAATCGGGGTGCAGCAACCGGATCAGGTGGACACTGATGCGCTAAAGGCGGTCTTTCCATATGGCCAGCCGAACATCACCGTCACAAAAGGCGGGCTGGATATAGAGAAACCCCATAGCGACGGACATACGGTCATCGCAAATGCCGCACTGATTGTTTCTTTTGATATGGAGCCCGCACAATGACCGAAAAACGCATTATTCTGGAAATGGGAACAGGCAACGACCTATACGGTCAGGACTATACCAAAGCGGCCCGTCGCGCGGTGCAGGATGCGTTGCATCATTCATCAATCACATTGTTTTCCAAGCTGGGCATTGATCATTCTCAGATGCGGGTCGGCGTGACCATCGGCGTCCAAGAGCCCGATCAGGTGGATTGTGATCTGGTTGCTGCCGATCTGCCGCGGGGCCGCGCCGAAGTGCGCGCGGTCAAGGGCGGTCTGGACGTAGCAGACAGCGACGCTGGAACACACCACGTGATTGCGACCGCAGCGGTCGAAGCATTCCTGCCCGACTTGTCAGGGAAATTCGTGCAAAGCTGACAAAGAAAAAGCCGCTCGGGGTTCCGGGCGGCTGTTCCAATTCGGTAATCCAGACGAAGGATCAGAGATTTGCGATGCTTTCGCGGGTCAGACCGATGTCTTCCAGCTGTGCGTCGCTGAGCTCCGACAGAAGGTTCCGTGTTTTGCGTGCGTCGTTCCATTTCGCAACAGATTTGACGACGTTTGAGAACGCGTCCGCCACGTGCAGGATGGTAGCTGCTCCGAGCGGCGCATGAATGTTAGCTGTGGTTGCCATGTGCGCAGTCCTTAGATGTGAAACAGCCGACCCGTTGTCGGTTGTAAGCCTCATGTAGTCCCGCGCGCTTGGACTCACAATTGCTGGTCTGGTAACCCCGGATTGCATTTTCTGCATATCTTTTGGGCACTTTAAGAACGGGTTGCGCCAACACCTTACCCGGCCCATATATACCGCCAGCGAAAACGGAGACGATCATGGCAGATAACGACTTTCCCGGTTGGCACGGCACGACGATCATTGGCGTCAAAAAGAACGGTCAGGTTGTCATAGCCGGTGATGGTCAGGTCAGCCTTGGTCAGACCGTGATCAAGGGAACGGCCCGCAAAGTGCGCCGTTTGTCGCCCGGCGGATTCGAGGTTGTGGCGGGTTTTGCCGGATCGACCGCAGATGCTTTCACACTGCTGGAACGTTTGGAAGCCAAGCTTGAGGCCACACCCGGCCAATTGGCGCGCGCCTCGGTCGAACTGGCCAAGGACTGGCGCACTGACAAATACCTGCAAAAGCTTGAGGCGATGCTGATTGTCACTGATGGCAAGGATCTGCTGGTCATCACCGGGGCAGGGGACGTGCTGGAGCCTGAGCACAACGTGGCCGCCATCGGATCGGGCGGGAACTTTGCACTCGCCGCGGCCCGCGCAATGATGGACGGCGACAAAGACGCCGAGCAAGTGGCGCGTGAAGCGATGGCGATTGCCGCCGATATCTGCGTCTATACAAATGGTAACCTGACGGTCGAGACGATAGCTTCATGAGTGCGGTTCTCGCAGCCATATTCGGCGGCCTAATCGGAGGTATTATCGGGCCAATTGTCCTAGAGGAATATCGGAGCAGGAAGCACAACAAGGAATGGAAAGAGCCTCGCAAAGAGCTCCTGAAATCCATGTTGAAGGACTCGAAGTACAAGTTCAAATCTTTGGAAAGGCTCAGCAGGACGATTGGCTGCACCGAGGATGAAACACGCTCGTTGTTGATTGAGTTGGGTGCTCGGGGCACCGTTTTGAGGAAATCAAAGAAAGAAGGTTGGGCGCTGATCGAAAGAGCGCCGTTACCAGAGAGCCAACGCAAACTGGACGAAGAAGAGATCGAGGAAGATCAAGAGTAATAGCTTTCTTCGCTTTAACTCAGCCGCGGGTCGCCTGTCAGGTTAACAGCGCCTTGATCTCTTTCCCTTTCCAGCGACGGTGCATTCCGATCAGCCCGAAAATCGCGACAATGACAACGATGTAGTAAGGCACACGGATGTCGATGCTCATCAACCCGCCGCCGATCAGGGACATGATGCCTCCGGCCAGACAGAAGACGGCGGTGGTCACGCCCATGACCCAGCCTTGGTCCGTCTCACTAACGCTGGAGGAAAACAGACCCAGCATGGTCGGGTAGGCAACGCCGAACAGGAAGTAGAAGAAGAAGACCGGCACATAGCTGAGCACACCATTAGGACTGAATGCAAAGGCAAGTCCACAGATCACCATTACTATGAGAGACGTGTAGATGATCTGGTGTTTGCTGAATCGCTCTTGCGCGGGTTTGACGAGGAAGGTGCTTGAGAACGCCAGCGCAAAGCCAATCACCACCATCGCCATACTGCCGCCAATCACACCATAGCCGAAAGCACTGGTCAGGAAGTTGTCGACAAAGACATAGAACGTCACGTTGGCGATCATGAAGAATGCGTAGACCGGCAGGATTTTAAGAACCATCGGATGGCCACGCACGGCAATTAGGCTGTCGGTGATGTCACGTGGGCGAAAAACAAAGGGCTCACGCTCTGTCCGGGTGTCTTTGAAAAAGGTCATCACAAGAAATATCGCAATCAGCACCAGAACAAATGCGCCATAGAACGGGGTCTTAAGTGTCGCGTAGCTGCCCAGCAGAGCGGCGTCGGACAGAACCGCCCCGATGATCGGGCCGCCCACAAGGCCAAAGCTGACGCCAGTCACGATATAACCCATGTTGCGGTCGCGGTCGGCCGCATCGGTGCTGCCGTCAATCATAGCTGCCTGAGCGATGGGCTGGTTTCCGGCAGTGAAGCCGGTGACCGACCGCCCGACGATCAGCAGCAGCAGGCTGTTCATGTACAGCGCCGCGATGGTTAGGGCGTAACCGACCAACGCTCCGCCCAGACAAACAAGAAGTGCATTCTTGCGCCCAATGGAGTCCGAGACTTTCGAAACATAAACGACCCCCAGAAACCAGGACAGAAAGAAGCACCCGATCACCAGACCATAGTAGAAATGGCGCCGCCCCACGGGCGTGCCATCCGGCAGGAAGCCTGATTTCGTCTCCATGATGAGCGAGTTGATGATAGGAAAAACCAAGCCTTGACCGATCAGGTCGACAAAAACCACGAACAACAAGGTGATCTTGGCAATCTTGGTCATGAAAACGCCCCCGGTTCCAATGGCTTGGGGCGATTGTAACAGACAGCTGCTCTGTTACCTAACGATGTGTCAGAGGCCGGATGGGTCGGCCTCTGAGCGATGTAGCTACTTCAGTGACGCGACGCCCAGCGGCACACCGGCGACCTCGCACCAGATGTACACTTCGTTGTAGCCAGACACATCCATTGTGGGCGGCACAGCATAGGATTGCTTGCCGGTCAGGTGCAGTAGCGCACCCAGTTTGCTGTCCGGGGCATAAGTTCCGTCTTTACCAAAAGCGACGCGAGGATCAGGGCCGTTGTCCAGCGAGAAGTCGTCACCCAGTTCGACGATGTACCGATCACCGTCTTTGACCAGCTTCACGGAACCGGTTGTGATGTGGTTCGATCGGCCTTCGAACGATCCTTTCTTTTTGGCACCGCCAGCCACAGCAGCGGTGGTGCCGGCCAGTGTCAGGGCCGCGCCCGTGGCAGCAGCTTTCACAAAAAGCGAACGACGAGTCATCATGATTTGGTATCTCCACTGATGTATCCAGGCTGAATTGCCCGTCGCAATAACTATGCAGCACGCGAAACGCCTCTGGCGATTCACATCGTCACGAATTTCCGTGTGGCACCTGTGAGTTGGCGTGAGTTTTCCGTGATCAGCTTGTGTTTTCGTGTCTTATGATTAGGTTCCGTCTCGAAACAACCGGATTGAATACACATGACCGACCTGACCCCGCGCGAGATCGTCTCGGAACTGGACCGCTTCATTATCGGCCAGAAGGATGCCAAACGAGCGGTGGCCGTTGCCCTGCGCAACCGGTGGCGGCGTAAGCAGCTGGCTGATGATATCCGGGACGAGGTCTATCCCAAGAATATCCTGATGATTGGCCCCACCGGCGTTGGCAAGACCGAGATCAGCCGTCGTCTGGCCAAACTGGCCCGTGCGCCCTTTATCAAGGTCGAGGCCACAAAGTTCACCGAGGTAGGGTACGTTGGTCGCGACGTAGAACAGATCGTACGCGATCTGGCGGATGCAGCGATTGTCCAAACCCGCGAATACATGCGTGAAGACGTCAAGGCGCGCGCGCATCAGGCCGCAGAAGATCGCGTGATTGCCGCGATTGCGGGCGAAGACGCCCGCGAAGGCACGCGTGAGATGTTCCGCAAAAAACTGAAAGCCGGGGAGCTGGACGACACAGTGATCGAGCTGGAATTATCAGATACCTCAAACCCGATGCCTATGTTTGACATTCCAGGGCAGCCGGGCGGTCAGATGGGCATGATGAATCTGGGTGACATTTTCGGCAAGGCGTTTGGCGGGCGCACTGTCAAAAAACGCATGACCGTCGCCGAAAGCTATGATGCTTTGATCGGGGAAGAGGCCGACAAGCTACTGGATGACGAAACCGTCAATCGGATCGCTATGGAATCGGTCGAACAGAATGGCATCGTGTTTCTGGATGAAATCGACAAGGTCTGCGCCCGCTCGGACGCACGCGGCGGCGATGTCAGCCGCGAGGGCGTACAACGTGACCTGCTGCCTCTGATCGAAGGTACCACCGTCAGCACCAAGCACGGTCCGGTGAAAACCGACCATATCCTGTTCATTGCGTCTGGTGCATTCCACATCGCCAAACCTTCGGATCTGCTGCCGGAATTGCAAGGACGTCTGCCGATCCGTGTGGAACTGCGCGCCCTGACAGAAGAAGACTTTGTGCGCATTCTGACCGAAACCGACAACGCGCTGACCCGGCAATACACCGCCCTGATGGGGACCGAAGAAGTCACGGTCAGCTTTACCGATGACGGGATTGCGGCGCTGGCGAAGATTGCTGCGGATGTAAACCAAAGCGTTGAAAACATTGGCGCACGGCGGCTTTATACGGTGATGGAGCGGGTTTTTGAGGACCTGTCTTTCGCAGCACCGGACAAGGCTGGCACAGAAATTACTGTGGATAACCAGTTTGTCAGCGACAATCTAGGTGAATTGACCAAATCAACCGACCTCAGCCGTTACGTTTTGTAACGGTACAGGCCGGTTTTTGCCGCTGTTTTCGGTCGGCCCCGCTGGACGTTGGTCGAGAATCCGCTAGCGTATGCTCGATTCACCCCGAGGGCTGGCCCGTGCTGCGCTATTTCATCATTTTACTCGTATCCCTTTCACTCAGCGCCTGCGTTGACCGGACGGTGTCCGAGATTGTGCCTAATGCGGTGAATATCGGCACACCTGAAACCATCTTCGCCAGCACGACCCGTGCACGTGAAGCCGACGGCTCTTATGGGTTTCGTCGTGGCGAGGCGCTCAAGTTTCTGGAAACCACGGTTTCGATTCCGCCAACGCATACCCCGGGCACGCTCAAATTTTCATATGCAAACCCGAATCCGCAGAAAGAATTTGTTTTGGCGGATGTGACAGAGTTGGACGGGCCAAAAGGGTTGCGCGAACACCTGCGCGGGCAGGACGACGTCACGATTTTTGTGCACGGCTACAACTCGACCCAGACTGAAACGATCTTTCGTGCCGCCCAGCTGACGCATGACATTGGTCTTCCGGGATCGACGCTGGTGTATTCATGGCCAAGCCGCGCCACCGGCTATGGGTACGCCTATGACCTGGACAGCATGTTGTTTGCGCGCGACGGTTTGGAACAGACCATCCGCGAGTTAAAATCCATGGGTGTGAAGCGCGTTATTCTGGTTGCTCATTCCATGGGTGGGGCCTTGTCGATGGAAATGATGCGGCAAGCTGAACTGCAGGAACCCGGATGGGCCAATCGAAACATCGAGGGCGTCGTGCTTATCTCACCTGATCTGGATCTTGATCTGTTCCGTTCGCAAATGAAACGGATCGACAATCCACCCGATCCATTCCTTGTGATGGTTTCCCAGAAAGACAAAATCCTGAACATCTCGGCCCGACTGCGCGGCACGGATGAGGGCGAAAGGCTTGGAAACATCAGCTCGGTTGAGACGCTCGAGGAGTTCCCGATCAGCGTGATTGATACAACCGCGTTTAACAGCGATGCGACATCATCGCACTTCGTTGCGGCGACGTCTCCGGCATTGCTGTCGATCCTCAACTCATTGAGGCGCGTCAACAATACCTTTGGGCGCGAGGACCGCCCAGCAATCGATATTCTGGTGCCGCCCAGCGAGCGTAACCCTGATGGCGCAACGGAAATTGTGCTAACTGAAACAGGACAGGCACAGGTGAATACTCCGTGACGCAATTTAGCCTGCGCCGCTTTCTCATCGACAACGCGGCGTGGCTGGGCGCGGGTGTATTGCTGACCTTCCTGTCCAGCTTTGGTCAGACCTTCTTTATCTCGGTTTTTGCAGGTGAAATCCGCGCCGCTTTCGGGCTTAGCCACGGCGCGTGGGGTGGGTTGTATTCTTTGGGTACGCTCGTGTCAGCGGTAGTAATGATATGGGCAGGCGGCCTGACAGATGTTTTTCGTGTCCGCGTATTGGGGCCTGTTGTGCTGCTTGGGTTGGCATTGGCAGCGTTGGCCATGGCAATGAACAGCTGGGTTGTGTTGTTGCCGGCGGCAATCTTCCTTCTGCGCCTGTTTGGACAAGGTATGAGCACCCATCTCGCGATGGTCGCGATGGCGCGATGGTTTATCGCGACACGAGGCAAAGCGCTTTCTATTGCGTCCATCGGCTATGCACTCGGCGAAGCCTTACTGCCACTGATCTTTGTCACCGCCATGGTATTTCTGGACTGGCGATTGCTGTGGGGGGTCGCTGCCGTCATCACTCTGCTGGGCATCCCTGTTTTGACGCGCCTGCTTCGGGAAGAACGCACACCGCAGAGCCTGGCCAGTGCGTACTCAGCCACCGGGATGCACGGCCGTCACTGGACACGGCGCGATGCGCTAAGCCACCCATTGTTCTGGTTCATGACGCCAGCTGTTCTGGGTCCGTCGGCCTTTATTACGGCATTCTTCTTTCATCAGGTCCATTTGGCCGAGGTGAAAGGATGGGCCCATATCCAATTGGTCGCCCTGTTCCCGGTCTATACCGGGGTGTCGCTGCTTTCGATGTTTGCCGCCGGATGGGCCTTGGATAGATGGGGCACGGCGCGGATGATGCCCTACTACCAGTTGCCTCTAGCTCTTGGTTTTGTCGTTCTGGGCCTGTCGACCTCGGTCATGGGTGCTACGATCGGGCTGATCCTGTTGGCCCTGACCGTCGGGGCCAACAGCACCTTGCCCAGCGCCTTCTGGGCCGAGTTCTATGGCACCCGACACATCGGCGCGATCAAGGCGATGGCAACGGCCGTTATGGTCCTTGGATCAGCCATCGGACCGGGCTTGACCGGAGTGCTGATCGATTGGGGCGTTTCGGTGGACACTCAATTCCTTTGGATTGGCATCTTTTTCCTTTTGGTCAGTGCACTGGTCCACATAGGTGTCACCCGCGCGGTACGTACCCTTTAGCGAATACGCCGCAAGTAAACGTAATACGCCCCATCGCCGCCGTGGCTGATATGAGCAGGCGTGACCTGCATCACCGCTTGTGCCAATGGTGGGATGGACAGCCAATGAGGTACCTGGTTCCGCAGAACGCCGCGCGGTGTTGGGATCGGGCCAGGTTCGTCCCGGTCTTTGCCTTTCCCGGTCACGACCAGAACAAGCCGCTTTCCCTGTGCCTGCGCGGTCAAGACAAAACGGATCAGAGCGGGATGCGCGGTGTCGACCCGCATACCATGCAAATCAAGCTTGCCTTCGGGTTTCAGTTTACCTCGTTTCATCCGACCGAAAGCCTTGTTGTCCATCTGAACCGGCACTTTGCGCAGCGCATCTGTGACCGACGGCTTCAAATCGTTCGGCTTGGGCTTTGCCTGGTGGGCCTGACCAAGTTCAAACGCTTCAAACCGGGGTTTCGGCGTTTTCTTGGGCTTGGGTTTCGGCAAAGAGGTCGGATGAACCGTCTGCGGTATTTCCGGATGCATCCGCTCGGCCTGTTTGGCGACCTTGCGCCACAGCTCGATCTCTTCTGTCGTCAGTTTGCGCCGGGTCATCAGAACTCATCCGGCAATAGAGCATAGGCCCGCTGTATTGGTAACAGTACGACCATCCGACCCGGATCTTTTAACCTGCCGGCGGCTTGCCCGGCCTCGTCACCCGTTCCGAAAAAGATATCTGCCCGCTGGGCGCCCTTGATCGCGGCACCTGTGTCCTGCGCGATCATCAGGCGACGCATTGGGTTTTTGCCGTCTTTCTCAACCCAGACCGGAGCCCCCAACGGGGTATAGGTCGGATCTGCAGCTATGCTGCGCATCGTGGTAATTGACCGGTTCATCGCGCCCAGCGGCCCAAGTTCGGGCGCAACGCGCGAAACTTCGCGGAAGAACACATAGGATGGGTTGTGGAACAGCAGCTCGGCACCAGATTCTGGGTTCTTGCGCACCCATGCTCGGATCATCTGGGCGCTAACTTCATGCGCGCCCAAGACCCCGCGCCGCACCAACTCAACTCCTATAGATCTGTAGGGATGACCATTCGCACCGCCATAGCCAACGCGCAAAGCACCGCCATCGGGCAGCCGGACACGTCCAGACCCTTGAATCTGCAAGAAAAACAACTCAACTGGATCGTCCACCCAGGCAATCTCAAGACCGCGCCCTTGCATCACATCACCAGTCAGGATTTCCCGACGGCTGAGCCATGGCCCATCTCGCGCTTCGGGCGGCATCTTGTAAATAGGATATTTGAAGCGATCAGTTCGGCGGCGCGCACCATCGAGTTCGGGTTCAAAATACCCCGTGAACAGGGCTTCTTCGCCATCCTCGACCAAAACTGGGCGGAAGAAGAGCTCAAAAAATGCCTTTGCTGCATCCGTGTCATACGTCTCTGCCACAGCGCATAACGCGCGCCAGTCCGGGTCCTTCAGATCGCCGCAGGTGTTCAGAAAAACGGAAAGGGCTGCACCGTGGTCATCATCGGCCCAGCCCTGCAGATCGTCAAACGACAGAATGGATCGCGTTGCCTCGGCTCCGGCAGCGCTGGCAGCGGTCATTACACCCACCAGAAAAAGCGACCGGAGCGTTGCAATCATGCGTCCGTGGCAACAAGCAGCCAGTTCGGATCGTCCTTGCCCATCACACGAGCAAAGGTCCAGCTGTCCTTTTGGCGTTTCACGGTGTTGGGGTTGCCTTCGACAATATCACCGCCGCGATCCCGCACAACCGATGTCAGTTCACCCACGAATTTCATGGTGATCTCGGCTTCATTGGTATCCTTATCGAATTTAACATCCGACAGGGCGGTCTCTCGGACGCCGATGAATTCGGCTTCGATGGTCAGGCCTTGATCTTCGCGTGCGGCAACACCCGCAACGAAAGACTCAAATACCTCTTCCGACAGGAACGGCTGGATTTCGTCTAGGTTTCCCTTTTCGAACCCCATCACGATCATTTCATAAGCGCCACGCGCGCCGTGAACAAATTCACTGACCGAAAAGCCGGGCTCAACCCGTTTCATGGCGGCCAGGGTTTGCGCCTGTTCGCTGTCTTCAGCGACATGGTCAGTGATGTCATGATCCGGGCCGCCTTCGATCACCTCGAAATCGCGACGCGATTTGTGCGCTTCAGGCTGTTGCTGCAAAGGTGGTTTTTCAAAACCTTCACGCGTACCCAACACGCTTTTAAGGCGCAGGATCAGGAAAACGGCAATTCCGGCCAGGACCAGTAGCTGGATCATGGGTTCGTTCATTTCATCCTCTTTTCAGAACCGCGACTTTGTATACGCGGCCTCATGCTACTATGTAGGTGAGCGTGGGTGGCAAGTCCACAGCCCGGCCTTAGGGAAAGGATAACGCAAATGTATCTGTTCTTGGCATTTTTGTTGGTGCCCATCATCGAGATTGCGCTGTTTATTCAGGTTGGTGGTCTGATCGGCCTTTGGCCAACCCTTGCCATTGTTGTGCTGACCGCAGTTTTGGGCACGGTTTTGGTGCGGACACAAGGTCGCATGGCACTGGGAAATCTGCAGCGTTCCTTTGCTGAGCTGGATGACCCGACCGAGCCTTTGGCCCATGGTGCGATGATCCTTTTGTCAGGCGCACTGCTGCTGACACCAGGTTTTTTCACCGATGCCATAGGATTTGCCTTGCTGGTACCTGGCGTTCGTGTCGCTGTGTTCCGCTATCTGAAGTCGAAAGTCACCGTGGCACATTTTCAGATGGGAACGGGCACTGGATTTCAGTCACGACAAAACCCTTTCGAGCAAGGGGACATCATTGACGGTGAATTCAGCGAAGTTCGCCCGAAAAAAGACCCTTCTAAGCCGTCGAAATGGGTGGAAGGGCCCCACCAGCATTGAGGTGCCGCGCCCAACTTGCTAAGCAGTGGCGAAATTTAATTTTGGAGTAGATCCATGGCCGAAGAAAACGCTGCAGAAAACACTGCGGCCCAAGCCGCCCCGCAGGTTCAAATGCGGGTTCTGGGGCAGTTCATCCGTGACATGTCTTTTGAAAACGTGATGGCGCAAAAGGGTGTGTCAGGCGACGTGCAGCCGGAAATCGCTGTTCAGGTGAACCTGGACGCGAAAAAGCGCAGCGCTGAACATCAGTTCGAAGTGTCCATCAAGCTGAACCTGACATCCAAGGCCAAAGGCATGGATGATGTGCTGTTCCTGTGCGAACTGGACTATTGTGGGCTGTTCCACGTGGAAGGTGTGCCAGAAGATCAAATGCACCCGTTCCTGATGATCGAATGCCCCCGGATGCTGTTCCCGTTCCTGCGCCGCATCGTCAGCGACATCACCCGTGATGGCGGCTTCCCGCCGGTGAACCTGGACAATATCGATTTCGTCGCGCTGTATCGCAACGAATTGATGCGACGTCAGGCCGCTCAGGCCGAAAAGACCGACGCCTAAGGCTTTGACCCGTGCCTGACCGGATCAGGCGCGGGTCCACAGGGCGCTTTCGCCCAGCTTTTCTACAAATGCCTCATGCGCTGCGCGCTCATCCTCGGTGATCCGGGAAGGCAACGGTGTGCCGCGCGGCATTGGCCGCCAGTCTTCGCCGCCGCCGGATGCGGAGGATGCGGACGTGGACAGGCCAAAATCAGGCTGTCGCCCACCGATCAGCTCAAGATAAACCTCGGCCAGAATTTCAGAGTCGAGCAAAGCGCCATGCAGAACACGGTTCGAATTGTCGATATTGAAACGTCGGCAAAGCGCATCCAAAGACGCCGGAGAGCCGGGAAACCGTTTGCGGGCGATTGCCAGCGTATCCAGTGCTTGTTCCATCGGGATCAACGGCGCGCCCATCCACTTCAGTTCAGCGTTCAGGAACTTCATGTCGAACGAAGCGTTGTGGATCACCAACCGCGCATCCCCAACAAACTCACGAAACCCGTGACCCACCTTGGCAAACACCGGTTTGTCTTTCAGCGTCACCTCACCCTTTTCCGGTGGACGCGGGTTGTCCAACAGATCCGGGCCGATGCCATGCACGCCAAACGCCTCATCCGGCATACCGCGTTCCGGGTTGATATAGACGTGATACGTTTCACCCGTCGCGACGTGGTTCCACAGCTCTACGGCACCAATCTCAACAATCCGGTCGCCGCTTTCGGGATCGAACCCGGTGGTTTCGGTATCAAGTACGATCTCACGCATGATTCATCCCCGCCCGTATCTGCCTGACCACATCCTGCACTTGCTGACGGGCATGGTCCAGCGTGTCTGTTTCGATCACGAAGTCTGATCGCGCGCATTTCTCTGCATTCGGCATCTGCTTGGCGCGGATCTGTTCGAACTGCGCCTCGGACATGGTTCCCCGTTCCATAACACGGCGCTTTTGTTCATCCGCCGGGATCGAAACGCAGGCGACGGCGTCCATGGCTGCGTCTCCGCCTGTTTCGAAAAGAAGGGGTATGTCGAACACCAGAATGTCGCTTGTTGTGTTTTCGCGAAATACAGCGCGATCTTTCGCGACCAGAGGATGCACAATCGCTTCGATTGCTTTCAACGCATCAGAGTCCTTCGCAATGATCTGCTTTAACGCGTCCCGGCTTACAGCTCCGTCAACAATAGCGGCAGGGAAAACTGCTCGCATCTGTTCAATTGCAGCACCTCCGGGCGCGTATAACCGATGCACAGCAGCGTCCGCATCCCACAGGGCGCAGCCTTCTTCGACAAACATCTGCGCCGTGGTGCTTTTCCCCATACCAATGGAACCAGTCAGACCCAGCGCAAAACTCATGCCAAAGCAGCCGCGCGCGTATCCGCGTCCACCTCAGGGCGCACACCGAACCACCGTTCAAATCCAGGAACCGCCTGGTGCAGCAACATGCCCAATCCGTCGACTGTGGTGCATCCTGCCTCTTCCGCAGTTTTCAGAAGGTTTGTTTTCAACGGAGCATAGACCAGATCCGTGACCACGGCACCGGGCTGCAACCCATCCAGTGGAACCCGCAATTCCGGCTGGCCCTGCATCCCCAATGAGGTCGTATTGACCACCAGTTCCGCGTTTTCGATGACGTTTCCGGCCTGAACCCAATCTACAACGCGGATTCGTTGACCAAATTCCTCTTTCAGATGATCCGCACGGGCGCGCGTCCGATTGGTCAACAGGATTTCCGGCACACCTGCATCAGACAACGCTTGCAGAACGGCGCGAGCTGCCCCTCCGGCCCCGAACACAACAGCCGGGCCGTCTTTGGCATTCCAGTCGGGGGCACCGCTGCGCAGGTTTTCCATGAACCCGTACCCATCAGTGTTATCTGCGTGGATCGAGCCATCTTCGCGGAACACCAGTGTATTCGCAGCACCAATCACCGTTGCGCGATCGGACACGTGATCCGCGATCTTCAACGCTGCTTCCTTGTGGGGAACAGTTACATTGGCCCCAACAAAACCGGCTTTGGGCAGCGTACGTAGCACGGTTTCCAGATCGGCTGGGGCAACATCCATTGGGATGTAGTGCCCGGCAAGACCATACGTCTTCAGCCAATGGCCATGCAGTTTCGGGGAACGCGAATGCCCAATGGGATGTCCGATCACCCCGGCCAGAGGAACCCGGTAGTCCGTCATTGATCGATCACCCCTTTGACAGCCAGAAAATTGAGAAGCTCCAACAGGGGCATACCCAAAACGTTAAAATAGTCGCCGTCAATGGTGGCGAACAGGCGGACACCTTCTTCTTCCAACTTATATGCTCCGACGGCATGGCGGATACTGTCCCAGTTCCGTGAGACATAGTCTTTCAGATAGGCATCAGAGCTGGCCCGCATCCGCAATCGTACCTGTCCTACGTGCCGCCAAATCGGCTCTCCGTCTTGATAGATCACGGCCGCTGACAAAAGCATGTGCCGTTTGCCGCGCATCGCTTTTAGCTGAGCCACTGCTTGTTCCGGGTTTTCAGGTTTTGACAGCAGCTGACCGTCAAAATCCAGAACCTGATCACACCCCAGCACCATAGCGCCAGGATTCTTGTCGCTGACTTTGCGGGCTTTCATTTCCGCAAGCGTGTCGGCAATATCTCGTGGTGATGCGCTTTCAGCCAGCAAGGCGCGCTTGGCGGTCTCTTCATCCACGCGCGCGGTTTGAACGGTGAATGGTACAGCTGCATTCTCAAGCAGCTGCGCCCGTATCGCAGATCCCGATGCCAGAAGAATGGGGACAGACATGTGGAAAACCCCGTGTGCAAGTCGATGAGAGCTCTCGGGTGCTTTGTATGGTTTTCCGGTTGACACGCAACCCCGGGAAAATCGTGTCAAAGATCCCCGAGTCGCTCAAATCCCATCCAACCGGGACAAGGATAAGTCTGATCACCGGGATAATCTGATTGTCCCATGATACCCAAAGAGTTATCCCCAAACACTACTTGGGTGTAACCAACTTAAGTATCTGTTTTTATTACTATAAATTAAGTTTCAACAGAATCACTGAAAAATCCAAAAGTTCTGTCCACCTGGGGAAAACACATGGGTAAAAAAGTAATCCACGGAAATTGTTTTCCCTACAAAACCATCTTCCTTTCTCTTTCTTTATTTTTTTATTAGGGAGAGTTCCGAACAACGCTCGGAGCCAAGATGACTGATCTTCTTTTCACGCTGTACCCGTGGGTGAAGTCACTCCATATCATGGCCGTGATCTCATGGATGGCGGGTCTGTTCTATCTACCACGCTTGTTCGTCTATCACGTTGAAAAAGCTCAGGCTGTCGACGGGGCGCAAGAAATCTTCTTTGAAATGGAAGAAAAGCTGCTGCGTGTGATCATGCGCCCTGCGATGATCGTGGCGTGGGTGTGCGGCCTGATCATGGTGTTCACACCGGGTATTGTTGGATGGGATTGGTCCTGGCCTTGGATCAAAGGCGCGGCCGTGATCGGTATGACCTGGTTCCATCACTGGTTGATGGCGCGTCGCAAGGATTTCCTGGAAGGCCGAAATAAGCTCACTGGGCGGCAGTATCGTATGATGAACGAGGTTCCGACCGTTTTGATGGTTATCATCGTTCTGGCGGTCATTCTGAAGTTCTGACGGGCTGTTTGACTCCGAAGGCAGTCGCGCTTATGTAGGGGACAACTCGCCCGTCCGGGCGGCGTATCTTCCGTACTGAAATTTCACTTCGTGCCGCGCTGATCGCGGTGAAGGTATATATCATGACAACTGACGCCCTGAATCTGGCCGACCTGAAGGCCAAAAGCCCCAAAGACCTTCTGGCGATGGCCGAAGAACTGGAGATCGAAAACGCCTCGACCATGCGGAAAGGCGAGATGATGTTCCAGATTCTGCGCGAACGCGCGGATGAGGGCTGGACCGTTGGTGGTGATGGTGTGCTTGAGGTGCTGCAGGACGGTTTCGGTTTCCTGCGCTCACCCGAGGCGAACTATCTGCCGGGTCCCGACGATATCTATGTCTCGCCCGATATGATCCGTCAGCACTCGCTGCGCACCGGCGATACGGTCGAAGGTGAAATTAAAGCGCCCGACGATAACGAACGTTACTTTGCGCTGACCAAGGTCACCAAGATTAACTTTGAAGATCCTGAAAAGGCCAAGCACAAGATCCTGTTCGACAACCTGACGCCACTGTACCCAGATGAGCGTCTGAAGATGGAGATCGAAGATCCGACCATCAAGGACAAGTCGGCGCGTGTGATCGACCTTGTGTCGCCGATCGGTAAAGGCCAGCGCTCGCTGATCGTGGCACCGCCGCGGACCGGTAAAACGGTTATCCTGCAGAACATCGCGCATTCGATCGAACAGAACCATCCAGAGTGTTACCTGATCGTTCTGCTGATCGATGAACGCCCGGAAGAGGTGACCGACATGCAGCGCTCGGTGAAGGGTGAGGTTGTGTCCTCGACCTTTGACGAGCCCGCAACACGCCACGTGGCCGTGTCCGAGATGGTGATCGAAAAGGCCAAGCGTTTGGTCGAACATAAACGAGATGTTGTTATTCTTCTCGACTCGATCACAAGACTTGGTAGGGCCTTTAACACTGTGGTCCCATCCTCGGGTAAAGTTCTGACCGGTGGTGTGGATGCGAACGCGCTGCAACGCCCGAAACGCTTCTTTGGTGCGGCGCGGAACATCGAAGAGGGTGGCTCGCTGACCATCATCGCTACCGCGCTGATCGATACTGGCAGCCGGATGGACGAGGTGATCTTTGAAGAATTTAAGGGCACGGGTAACTCGGAAATCGTTCTGGATCGCAAGATCGCTGATAAACGCGTGTTCCCGGCCATCGACATCCTTAAATCTGGTACACGGAAAGAGGATCTGTTGGTCGACAAGGGCGATCTGGCTAAAACCTTTGTTCTTCGCCGCATCCTCAACCCGATGGGAACGACCGATGCAATCGAGTTCCTGCTATCCAAGTTGAAGCAGACCAAGACGAACTCGGAATTCTTCGATTCAATGAACACCTGACGCCGAACTGGTACTGACGCGGGGGCTATTCATGGATACGATATTTGCCCTGGCCAGCGCGCAAGGCAAAGCTGGGGTGGCGGTCATCCGCCTCTCAGGGCCGGACTCGCATTCTGCGGCGGCGCGGCTGACAGGTGGCACGCTGCCTGAACGTGGCATGGTTCTGCGGACATTGCGGGATCAGGGTGGTGCGCGTCTTGACGATGGCTTGGTTCTTACGTTCCAGGCCCCGGCCAGTTTCACCGGAGAGGATGTGGCAGAGCTTCAGATTCATGGCAGTACAGCATCCGTCAACGCGGTATTGCAATGTTTGTCGGATACTGAAGGGCTGCGCATCGCGGAGCCGGGCGAGTTCACACGCCGGGCGCTTGAGAATGGCAAGATGGATCTGACGCAGGTCGAAGGCCTGGCCGATTTGATTGATGCCGAAACCGAGGCGCAACGCAAACAAGCGCAAACAATTCTGGCTGGTGAGCTGGGCATACTGGCAGAACGGTGGCGCCGGGATTTGATCCGCGCTGCGTCTTTGCTGGAAGCTGTTATCGACTTTGCCGATGAAGAGGTTCCAACGGATGTAACGCCTGAAGTTCGCGAATTGATCACTGGTGTCATGTCAGACCTTCGCCGTGAGGCAGAAGGAGTAAAAATCGCTGAACGTATACGCACGGGGTTTGAAGTTGCAATTGTGGGGCTTCCGAATGCGGGTAAGTCCACTCTTCTGAACGCACTGGCAGGTCGAGACGCCGCCATCACTTCGGAATACGCTGGAACCACGCGGGACGTGATCGAAGTTCGGATGGATCTGGCTGGTTTGCCTGTGACTTTGCTGGATACGGCCGGGTTGCGTGAAACTGAGGATCATGTTGAAAACCTGGGTATTGAGCTGGCGCGCAGCAGAGCGGAGGCCGCCGACCTGCGTGTTTTCCTGTCAGATACACCCCAAGACCTAGGGGTTGGGATGCAGGCAGGTGATATTCATGTTTTGCCGAAAGCTGATCTTCGAAGTGAAAATAGTCTCGGCGTTTCTGGTAAAACAGGGCAGGGGATTGACGCGCTTGTAAACCAGATTTCGTATGTCCTTGGTGAAAGAACTACCACCCATGGTATTGCAACGCGGGAACGACATCGGGTTGCAATCAATGGGGCACTGACTTCTCTCCAATCGGCAATCCCGGTTCTGGAATCAGGTCCAGACATGTATGATATCGCCGCGGAAGAATTACGAACCGCCATAAGGGCACTTGAATCGCTGGTGGGCAGAATAGATGTCGAAACACTGCTGGATGAAATCTTCTCTAGCTTCTGTTTGGGAAAGTAAGGAGTGTTTCACGTGAAACATTCGAAGTTTGATGTCATCGTTATTGGTGCTGGGCACGCCGGGACAGAGGCTGCTCATGCCTCTGCAAGGATGGGTGCCAATACTGCTTTGGTAACCCTGTCCGCATCGGACATTGGTGTAATGTCCTGTAATCCGGCAATTGGTGGCTTGGGGAAAGGCCATTTGGTTCGTGAGATTGATGCTCTTGACGGCGTTATGGGGCGTGTTGCGGATCAAGCCGGCATTCAGTTTCGTTTGTTGAATCGTCGTAAAGGACCTGCAGTACAGGGCCCCAGAACACAAGCGGATCGAGCGCTTTACCGGGCGGCGATGCAAAAAGAAACGAAAAACCAGAACAATCTGTCCGTTATCGTCGGTGAAGTTGTCGACTTTCTTATGAACGGGCCGCGTGTTTCCGGCGTTTTGCTTGCGGATGGATCAGAGATTTCCGGGCAGGCAGTCATACTGACATCTGGGACATTTCTGCGCGGAGTCATTCATATCGGTGACGTCTCACGACCTGGTGGGCGGATGGGAGATCGCCCTTCTATCAAGCTTGCCGAACGTTTGGATAGTTATGATTTGCCGCTGGGACGCTTGAAGACAGGTACGCCGCCTCGTTTGGATGGGCGGACAATTGACTGGTCCGATCTAGAGCGTCAAGACGGGGACGAAGAGCCAACACTATTCTCATTTCTGTCGACAGACGTGGTCGCACCGCAGATCTCCTGTGGAATAACGCATACCAACGCACAAACACATGAGATCATCGAGGCCAATCTTTCAAAGTCAGCGATGTACGGTGGCCATATTGATGGTATAGGCCCTCGGTATTGCCCGTCTATTGAGGATAAGATTGTAAGATTTGCAGACAAGGAATCCCATCAGATCTTCCTGGAACCCGAAGGAGTGAATGATCACACGATCTATCCTAACGGTATTTCAACCTCACTTCCTCAGGACGTCCAACTGCAGTATGTACGATCCATCAAAGGCCTTGAAAAAGCAGAGATTCTGCAACCAGGATATGCCATTGAGTATGACTACGTAGATCCTCGTGTTCTAACCGCGACACTGTCGCTGCCAGAAATTCCGGGGTTGTACTTGGCTGGTCAGATCAATGGAACCACAGGATACGAAGAGGCCGCCGCGCAGGGTATGGTTGCCGGGCTCAATGCAGCGCTTGAAGTGCAAGGCCGTGATCCTGTGCACTTCACAAGATCTGACAGCTATATCGGGGTCATGGTAGATGACCTTACAACACGCGGTGTGGCTGAACCTTATCGGATGTTTACATCACGTGCGGAGTTCCGGCTTTCCTTACGTGCTGATAATGCAGATCAGCGCTTGACGCCGATTGGCATGGATATTGGATGCGTTGGGTCCGATCGTGAGGCGCACTTCAAAGACAAAATGGACCAGCTCGATGCGGTAAAGGCTAAGCTGGCAGAGCGTACATACACACCGAAACAGGTGCTGTCGGCCGGAATTAACGTCAACCAAGATGGCAATCGCCGCGACGGGATGGCGATCTTGGCATTTCCGGACGTATCTTTCGACAATCTGTTACCATTGATCCCGGATCTACAAGATGTGGATCAAAAAATCCGACTTCAGATTGAGCGTGACGCGCTTTATGCAAACTACATTGCGCGCCAGAAGCGAGATGTGGAGGCGATGAAGCGGGATGAATCTTATGTTATCCCTCGCGACTTCGACTATTCCTCTTTAGATGGCTTATCTTCCGAGATGAAGCATAAGCTATCGCAGGCGAAGCCTTCGAATATAGCCCAAGCAAGTCGAGTCGAGGGGGTAACACCTGCCGCGCTGACACTTGTACTTGCGAAGCTACGCCGCGAAGACAGGGCGCGACGGGCATGAGCGCTGGTTATTCGGCATTTGAGCGGCTAAATGTTTCACGTGAAACATTCAAGCGTTTGGAAACCTACGTTGATCTCGTAAATCGCTGGAATCCTAAAATCAATCTAGTGTCCCGAAGTAGTCTGGAACACATCTGGGATCGCCATATCCTCGACTCCGTGCAAGTTTATAGATGTGCTGGTCAATACAAAAGCTGGGTGGATATAGGCAGTGGAGGCGGATTTCCGGGAATGGTATGCGCCTTGATCGCGGCTGATCATTCACCAGACTCACGATTTACTTTCGTTGAAAGTGATCAAAGGAAGTCTGCCTTCTTACGCAATGTAGCGCGGGAATGTGAAATCAAATGCAAGGTGATTTCGAAGCGAATCGAAAGTGTTGATCCTTTGGATGCAGATGTCCTTTCGGCTCGTGCCCTGGCAGAGTTGCGGGTATTATTGTCCTTTTGCGACAGGCATTTAAGTAAAACGGGAACAGCTTTGTTGCCCAAAGGCGCAACCTGGAAAAAAGAACTGTCAGAGGCGCAAGAAGAATGGAATTTTAACGTCGAGCCGATTACAAGTTTAACTGAACCTCAGGCCGTTATCCTTAAAATCAAAGGAGTATCACGTGGTTGATCTGTCCCGACCTTCAGGACCTCGGATTATTGCGGTCGCCAATCAGAAGGGCGGAGTGGGGAAAACAACGACGGCAATCAATCTTGCAGCAGGGCTTGCGGAATCCGGTTGCCGGGTTTTGGTGGTTGATCTTGATCCTCAAGGGAATGCGTCCACCGGATTGGGTGTAGAGGATCGGGATTGGACAACCTATGACCTCATCCTTGACGACGCTCCGTTAGAGGCCGTTGTTCAAGAGACGGAAATAGAAAACCTTATGGTTGTTCCGGCAACCGTTGATCTGAGTTCTGCCGACATTGAATTGATATCCAATGAAAAGCGCAGTTATTTGTTGCACGATGCATTGAGGCAGACTGCGGTTGATGCTTTCAACCTTGATTTCATCCTTATCGATTGCCCGCCGTCTTTGAACCTGTTGACCGTCAATGCAATGGTGGCGGCGCATTCAGTCCTTGTGCCGCTGCAAAGTGAATTCTTTGCTTTAGAAGGTCTTTCTCAACTGATGCTGACGATCCGAGAGGTTCGGCAAACAGCAAATCCTGATCTGAGAATCGAAGGTGTTGTGTTGACCATGTATGACAACCGCAACAACTTGTCCCGTCAGGTTGAAAAGGATGCGCGTGACAATTTGGGTGAGATGGTCTTTAAGACAAAGATACCCAGAAATGTGCGAGTCAGCGAGGCTCCGTCATATGCGCTGCCAGTGTTGCAATATGATTCGGGTTCGCTTGGCGCGATGGCTTATCGGCATCTGGCCCGCGAGATCATGCACAAGAACAATAAAACCGCTGCGTAGGCGGAAATGAGGAGGGCGACATGAGCGCCAAAAAAACAAAATCCAGAGGGTTGGGGCGCGGGCTGTCCGCTCTTATGGCGGACGTAAATACCGAAACGGAAGGGCGGGCACAGTCCGAAGTGCGTCGGCCCGATCTTAAGGTTCCAATTGAGAAGCTAAAGGCCAATCCCAATCAGCCGCGCCGCACATTCCTGCCCGAACAGCTGGACGAATTGGCCGCCTCGGTCAAGGAAAAGGGTATTATCCAGCCTCTGATTGTCCGGTCGACCGGAGCTGATGAATACGAAATCGTTGCAGGGGAGCGTCGTTGGCGGGCAGCGCAAATGGCGCAGCTGCATGATATCCCTGTCATCGTGCGGGATTTTGACGACACCGAAGTTCTGGAAGTTGCGATAATCGAAAACATCCAGCGCGCGGACCTGAACGCGGTGGAAGAGGCCGCTGGGTACAAGCAACTGATGGATCGTTTCGGCCATACGCAGGAAAAGCTGGCTGAAGCTTTGGGTAAAAGCCGCAGCCACATTGCAAACCTTCTGCGTCTTTTGTCCTTGCCAATGGATGTTCAAGCTCTTGTTATTGAAGGAAAAATATCTGCAGGACATGCAAGAGCCCTGATTACGGCCGAAAACCCATCGGAATTGGCGAAGCAGATCGTCAAAGAGGGGCTTTCGGTGCGCGCAACCGAAGCTTTGGTCAAGAAGCAGCAACAAGGTGACGCCGAACGCGCTGCACCGCGGTCCAGAAATCTGGATGCGGGCAAGGATGCCGATACGCGCGCTTTGGAAAACGATCTATCTGCAATTCTGGCGATGAAAGTCTCGATCAATCACAAGGCTGGAACAGAGACGGGTCAGGTTGTCCTAACATATGAGAACTTGGATCAGCTTGATGATCTGTGCGCTAAGCTCAGCCGTTAGGTCGCGTCCAGATAAAGATCAAAACACCCCCCAGAACGACAGCTTGAATGGCCAAAACGAAAACCGGGGCGGACATCCAAATTGAGATTCCAAAAACGGCGGCGACTGAAACAGTTGCCGCCCTTTTTGCACTAGGGCGGATTGCGCCTGAGCTTTGCCAATCTTGTATCAGCGGTCCGAACAGTTGATGGGTCAACAACCAAGTGTGCAAACGCGAAGAAGATCGGGCAAAGAAAAACGCAGCCAATAGCAGAAATGGGACGGTTGGCAAAAGGGGTAGGACAACCCCAACCATTGCCAGCGCAACACATAACAATCCCAGTCCGGCCCAAAGGTAATGCATGGCTAGCTCAAAAGCTCCCGAATGACGGCGTTCAGTACAGCGCGACCATCTGATGTTGCCCGAAGTCTGCCGTTTTCATGTTCAATCATTTTGATCCCGATCAGATGATCAACCGTGTCTTCCGAGAGTTTTCGGCCTGCTAAGCGCTCCCACCGATCAATATCTAGTCCTTCCGAAACTCGCATCCCCATCATAAGGTATTCGCTCGCCTGGTCTTCAAGGGACAGTGTTGTTCGTCCTTTCTCTCCACCCCCACGCTCTGCAGCGTCAAGCCAGCGCTGTGGATTCAGATAGGTTTCGGTTGCGCATTTCTGTTGGTTAAGCGTAAGCCTCCCATGGGCGCCGGGCCCAATGCCAATATAGTCACCGTATCGCCAGTAGATCAGATTGTGTTGCGACTCGGCCCCCGTGCGCGCGTGATTGGACACTTCATAAGCGGGCAAACCGTGCGCTTCGCAAATGTCCTGCGTGATCAGATACATGTCGGCGGCGCTGTCATCTTCGGGCAAGCCACGCATTTTTCCAACGGCATATCGATCACCAAAGGCAGTTCCGTCTTCAATCGTCAATTGGTACAGAGACAGGTGGTCCACGGCCATCGACAGGGCTTCGCTCAGTTCCGCGCGCCAGGCTTCAGGTGTTTGGTGCTGTCTGGCATAGATCAGGTCAAAACTCACACGGTCAAAGCAGGCACGTGCAATGTCAAAGGCCGCTTGGGCCTCTGCGACTGTGTGGATCCGGCCCAGCCGACGCAAATCTTCGTCACTCAGCGCCTGAACGCCCATCGAAATTCGGTTTACGCCGGCATCCCGATAAGCCGCAAACCGACCTGCCTCAACCGAGCCGGGGTTGGCCTCGAGGGTGATTTCCATGTTGTTGGACGGGTGCCAAAGCGCGCGCGCCTCATCAATCACGGAAGAAACGGTTTCCGGGTCCATCAGAGACGGGGTGCCGCCCCCAAAGAAAATCGTGTTCAGTACCCGACCCGGCGTTTCAGAGGCAGAGCGGCGCAGCTCGCTCAGATAAGCTGCAAGCCATCTTTCTTGGTCAATTTTCTTCGAGACATGGCTGTTGAAGTCGCAATAGGGGCATTTGGCCTCGCAAAAAGGCCAATGCACGTACAGGCCAAAGCCCCCGTTGCGCCAATCATCCGCCAAAGCAGCCTTTCACGAACTTCTCAACCGCGCGGCCGCGGTGGCTGATCTTGTTCTTTTCCCAGCGATCCATTTCGGCAAAGGTAATGTCGTGCCCGTCCGGAACAAACATCGGGTCATAGCCGAATCCGTCCTTGCCGCGGATCGGCCAGACCAGATGGCCGGGGGCGATACCTTCGAACACCTCGTCATGTCCGTCGGGCCAGGCCAGAACCAATGTACAACGGAATTGCGCAGTGCGTGGGTGAGGTGCGTTTTTAGCCTCCAGCTCGTTATGTGCGCGGGTCATGGCCATTAGGAAATCACGACCATTTGCCGTTTCCGACCAGTCGGCGGTGTAAACTCCCGGCGCGCCATCCAGCGCGTCGATGGTGATCCCGGAATCGTCCGACAGGGCAGGCAGGCCGGTGGCTTTGGCGGCGGCATGGGCCTTGATCCGGGCGTTACCGACAAATGTGTCCTCAGTCTCTTCCGGCTCGGGCAGGTTCATGTCCCCAGCACCCACAACAGTGACGCCAAAAGGCTCAAGGAGATGCGCCATCTCCTCGAGCTTGCCTTTGTTATGGGTGGCGACCAGCAGCCTGTCCCCGTCGAACTTGCGGGTCATGCTGTAGCGGCCTTTTGCGCAGCTACCAGTTCGCCGACGCCCTTTTCGGCCAGATCCATCAGCTGATCCATCTGAGCGCGGCTGAAGACCGAGCCTTCGGCGCTCATCTGCACTTCGATTAGTTTGCCGGATCCGGTCATGATGAAGTTGCCGTCGACGCCAGCTTCGCTGTCTTCCGGGTAATCCAGATCCAGAACCGGTTGACCGGCGTAAATTCCGCAAGACACAGCTGCTACCGGGTCCACTAGGGGGTCAGAGATAACATCGCCGGCTTTCATCAGCTTGTTCACAGCCAGACGCAGGGCCACCCAACCGCCGGTGATCGAGGCGCAGCGGGTGCCGCCGTCGGCTTGGATCACGTCGCAGTCCACGGTGATCTGACGCTCACCCAGCGCGACCCGATCCACACCAGCGCGTAGGGCGCGGCCGATCAGGCGTTGGATTTCCACGGTGCGACCGCCTTGCTTGCCGCTGGCAGCTTCGCGCCGCATCCGAGTGTTGGTTGCGCGAGGCAGCATGCCGTACTCAGCCGTGACCCAGCCCAAGCCGGAGCCTTTGATAAAGGGCGGCACGCGATCTTCGATCGTTGCGGTGCACAGCACATGAGTGTCGCCCATTTTGATCAGGCAGGAACCTTCGGCATGTTTGGTGAACCCCGTTTCGATTGAAACGGCGCGCATTTCGCTTAAATCTCTTCCAGAGGGTCGCATCGGAATTCCTTTGTTTGCTGGGTTGGGGATAACGCCCCGCAGCATTACGATGCAACCCCGATTGACCTTTCATTTGCCTGCGATTTAATGACGAACGAGCAGGGGAAGACGCATGAGCGAAGCAAGCAAAATTCTGGATGAGATGAACGACCGGTCTCGCGAAGTGTTCCGTTTGATTGTCGAGAGCTATCTGGAAAGCGGTGAGCCCGTCGGCAGTCGCACTTTAACGCGCACCTTGTCCGAAAAGGTGAGCGCAGCGACCGTTCGCAATGTGATGCAAGATCTGGAGTTTCTGGGTCTTTTGGACAGCCCCCACATCAGCGCTGGTCGAATTCCAACGCAGCAAGGTCTGCGGATGTTTGTGGACGGATTGCTTGAAGTCGGAGACTTGGGCGCGGATGATCGCGAGAAATTGGAACAAACTTTAGGCTCTAACACAGGCGATGTCGGCGGAATGCTCGACCGTGTCGGCTCTGCTTTGTCACACGTGACACAGGGCGCCTCGTTGGTTTTAACGCCCAAGCGTGAATCGGAAATCAAACATATTGAATTCGTATCGCTGGGTCATGATCGGGCTTTGGTAGTGCTGGTTTTCTCGGATGGTCATGTGGAAAACCGCCTGTTCACCCCGCCGCCCGGGCAAACCCCCAGTTCAATGCGCGAGGCGGCGAACTTTCTAAACGCGCTCATCGAGGGGCGGACACTCAGCGAAGTGCGTCGGCAGATGCAGACGCAGATTGACGCACGCAAGCAAGAGATCGACGTTCTGGCGCGTGAGATGGTGGAAAGTGGAATGGCCGTCTGGGACGGAGATGGCAGCGACTCGGCCCGTTTGATCGTGCGTGGACGGGCGAATCTTTTGAACGAACCGGGTCGCGCCGAAGAACTTGATCGGATTCGGACCCTGTTTGATGATCTGGAGCGTAAGCGGGACATCGCTGAATTCCTTGAATTGACCGAAGATGGCGAAGGTGTGCGCATTTTTATTGGGTCTGAGAACAAACTTTTCTCACTTTCGGGTTCCTCTTTGGTGGTGTCTCCATATATGAACGCTGATCGAAAGATAATCGGTGCGGTCGGGATCATCGGGCCAACGCGTCTGAATTATGGACGGATCGTACCGATCGTGGATTATACGGCGCAACTGGTCGGCAAGCTGATATCCGACCGGAGCTAGAGGGTAAGAGATGGCAGAGCCGAAGAACGAAGATTTTCTGGACGATATCATGTCTGCGGAAGCGGAAGAGCTGGCCGAGGAGTTTGCAGAGATCAGCGACGAAGCACTGGAATTGGATGAGTTACGCGCTGAGCGGGACGATTATAAAGATAAGTTCATGCGCGCGCTGGCAGATGCCGAGAATGCACGCAAGCGTGGCGACAAGGCGCGTCGCGATGCGGAACAATATGGCGGTTCCAAGCTGGCCCGAGACATGCTGCCGGTTTACGACAACATGAAGCGCGCGCTTGAAGCCGCGACAGATGAGCAGAAAGAAGTTGCTGCTGGCCTGCTGGAAGGTGTTGAGCTGACCATGCGTGCGTTGAAGGACGTGTTCCAGAAGCACGGGATTGAGGTGATCACACCTGAGGTTGGCGACCGCTTTGATCCTAATGTGCATGAGGCGATGTTTGAAGCACCGGTGCCCGGTACAAAAGCCGGCGATATCATTCAGGTGTCTGCCGAAGGCTTCATGTTGCACGACCGTTTGCTGCGTCCGGCGCAGGTTGGGGTGTCGTCAACACCTTCGAACTAGTTGGCCTCGAAGAGGCCAAGCCTCTGGCGGCCGTATTTATCAACAACAAGAAGGGGCGGTCAGGAATTGGCCGCCTCTTTCAGTTTGTAAATCAGGTCGAGCGCTTCGCGTGGGGTGAGTTCGTCGGGCAGGACGTCGCTCAACATATCTGTGACAGGCGATGCTTTGGTTGAGGGCGGCGGTGGCGGTGATGCTGCAGAAAACAAAGGCAGATCGTCGATCAGAGCCTTTTGTTTACCGCCTTCCCGTTCGGTTTTTTCCAATTGATCCAGTACCACGCGAGCGCGTTCGACGACTGATGCAGGCAATCCGGCAAGCTGGGCAACTTGCACACCATAGGAGCGGTCGGCGGCGCCCTTGTGGACCTCGTGCAGGAAGATCACTTCGCCTTCCCATTCTTTGACCGCAACGGTTGCGTTATCCACGCCTTCCAGTTTACCGGCCAAAGCGGTGAGTTCGTGATAGTGTGTGGCAAACAAAGCGCGGCATTTGTTGGATGCATGTAGATGTTCAAGTGTGGCCCACGCGATCGAGAGGCCGTCATAAGTGGCGGTGCCGCGGCCAATTTCATCGAGAATGACCAGTGCGCGATCATCGGCCTGGTTCAGAATTGCAGCGGTTTCGACCATTTCCACCATAAAGGTCGAGCGACCCCGGGCCAGGTCATCGGATGCACCGACCCGGCTGAACAATTGACTGACAACGCCGATATGGGCCTGTTCAGCAGGCACGTAGCTGCCGATTTGGGCAAGCAGGGCGATCAGGGCGTTTTGGCGCAGGAAGGTTGATTTACCAGCCATGTTGGGGCCGGTCAGTAACCATATGGCCGCACCGTCATCCGCGCTTAGATCGCAGTCGTTGGCGACAAAGGCATCGCCGCTTTGCTGCCGTAAGGCGTGCTCAACGACCGGATGTCGACCGCCGTGCACGTTGAACGCGCGTGATGTGTCCACATGTGGGCGACACCAGTTTTCCCCGCGTGCCAGATCGGCGAGGGCAGTGGTTAAATCCAGCTCTGCCAGCCCGCGGGCAGCTTGATTAAGCTGTGCTGCAAGGGCCAAAACCTCATCAGAAAGCCTTTGATAGAGCCGCTTTTCAATCTCAAGCGCCAGATTCCCTGCGTTCAGGATACGGGTTTCGATCTCTGACAGTTCGACGGTGGTGAAACGCACCTGATTGGCGGTGGTCTGACGGTGGATATAGGTTTCGCTGAACGGCGGGTTCAGCATTTTCTCGGCATGGGTCGCTGTGGTTTCGATGAAGTACCCCAGCACATTATTGTGCTTTATCTTAAGCGAGGCGATACCCGTGTGTTCCGCGTATTTCTGTTGAAACCCGGCGATAACCGAGCGGCCTTCGTCGCGCAGGGTACGGGCTTCGTCTAGTTCAACTTCGAAACCGGGGGCGATGAAGCCGCCGTCACGCGCCAGCAGAGGTGGTTCCGCAACAAGCGCTTCGTCCAGAAGGGTCAAGAGATCGTCAAACCCAGTCAGGTTTTGGACGGCGGTCGACAACAGTACTGGCAACTCTTGGGCACTGCACAAACTGGCAATCGTGGCCGCTTGCGCCAACCCGTTGCGGATGGCAGCCAGATCGCGCGGACCACCTCGGTCCAACGACAAGCGTGACAAGGCGCGGTCCAGATCCGGTGTTTTGCGCAGCGCTTCACGCAGGTCTGACGCAATCAGGCTGTCCTCAGTTGCGAAGCTTACCGCATCCAGGCGCGCATGGATCACGTCCAGATTTCGGGACGGGCTGGACAGGCGCTGTTCCAGCAACCGCGCGCCGCCGGGTGTTACGGTGCGATCGACCACGGACAACAAAGACCCGGCGCGCCCACCAGAGAGCGACCGTGTCAGTTCCAGATTGCGGCGTGTTGCGGCGTCAATTTGGACGACGCGGTCTTCTGATTCTTTGAGAGGGGTTTGCAGCAGGGGTAATTTGCCCTTTTGCGTGATCTCAAGGTAATCGATCAGCGCGCCCATCGCCGAGACTTCGGCACGACCGAAAGTCCCGAACGCATCCAGCGCACCGACGTGAAACAAGCCGCATATGCGCTTTTCCGCTGCTGTGCTGTCAAAACTGGCACGTCCCACAGGCGTCAGAGAAATCCCCAGATCCCGAACCGGCTCAATAAGCTTGTCTTGAACACCGTCGGCCACGATCAACTCGGACGGGGCCAGCCGCGCCAGTTCCGGGCTGAGCCGAATCGAGGTCAGAGGCATCACGTGAAACGCGCCGGTCGAGATATCGGCCCAGGCCAAGGCGGCCTCATCCCGAACCTCGGCATAGGCAGCCAGAAAGTTGTGGCGGCGGGCTTCCAGCAGGGCGTCCTCGGTCAGTGTGCCGGGCGTCACTAGACGCACGACGTCCCGCTTTACGACTGATTTAGAGCCTCTTTTCTTCGCTTCCGCAGGGCTTTCCATCTGTTCGCAGACAGCGACACGAAAGCCTTTGCGGATCAGTGTAAGCAAATACCCTTCGGCTGCGTGCACTGGCACACCGCACATTGGAATGTCTTCGCCATTGTGTTTGCCGCGTTTTGTCAGGGCGATGTCCAGCGCTTCGGCGGCATTGACGGCATCTTCAAAGAACATCTCGTAGAAATCGCCCATGCGATAAAACAGCAGGGCATCGGCGTGCGCCTCTTTGATCTCGAGATATTGCGCCATCATCGGCGTGACTGTGGACAAAGGCGGCCCCCTTTTGGCGTATTCCGGGCGCGACCTTACAAACCCGGCCCCTGCGAAGAAAGGCGAAAACGTATTGTCGTTGAGGCGCGCCCTTGCCTGCGCTATGAGGCAACAGCCCAACAGATGCAAAGAAACGACATTTCCGATGCCCAAAGCGAAGATCACCAAAGAAGAGGCGCTGGCCTTTCACCTGGACCCCACCCCCGGCAAATGGGAAGTGCAAGCCACTGTTCCCATGACCACACAGCGTGACCTGTCACTGGCTTACAGCCCCGGTGTTGCTGTTCCGTGTGAAGCTATCGCCGAAGCGCCTGAGACCGCCTATGACTATACCAACAAAGGTAATCTGGTGGCTGTGATCTCGAATGGGACGGCGGTACTTGGTCTGGGAAACCTTGGAGCTCTGGGCTCGAAGCCGGTAATGGAAGGGAAATCCGTCCTGTTCAAGCGGTTCGCTGATGTGAACTCGATCGATATCGAACTGGACACCGAAGACCCGGATGAGTTTTGTCGCGCCGTACGCCTGATGGGACCAACCTTTGGTGGGATCAATCTGGAAGACATCAAAGCACCTGAATGCTTCATCATCGAACAGCGCCTGAAGGAAGAGATGGATATCCCCGTCTTCCACGATGACCAACATGGAACGGCGGTGATCTGCGCGGCGGGTTTGCTGAACGCACTGCGAATCTCGGGTAAGAAGATCGAGGATGTAAAGATTGTCCTGAACGGTGCGGGTGCGGCAGGGATCGCCTGTATCGAGTTGCTCAAGGCGATGGGCGCGCGGCACGAGAACTGCATCGTGTGCGACACCAAAGGCGTGATCTATCAGGGCCGTACAGAGGGTATGAACCAATGGAAGTCCGCGCATGCCATCTCTACAGATTTGCGTACGCTGGAAGATGCGATGAAGGGCGCGGATGTGTTCCTGGGCGTGTCGGTCAAGGGTGCGGTCACGCAAGAGATGGTCGCCAGCATGGCGGACAACCCAGTGATCTTTGCGATGGCGAACCCTGACCCCGAGATCACTCCGGAAGAAGCACACGAAGTCCGCGTTGATGCCATCGTCGCCACCGGGCGCAGCGATTATCCCAATCAGGTCAATAACGTACTTGGCTTCCCCTATCTGTTCCGGGGCGCATTGGACATCCATGCGCGCGCTATCAATGACGAAATGAAAATTGCCTGCGCCCATGCGTTGGCTAATCTGGCGCGCGAGGATGTGCCGGACGAGGTTGCTATGGCCTATGGCAAATCGCTGACCTTTGGGCGCGATTATATCATCCCGACACCGTTCGACCCACGTCTGATCCACCGTATCCCGCCAGCCGTTGCCAAGGCCGGGATGGACACCGGTGCGGCGCGGCGCCCGATCATCGACATGGACGCCTATGAGCTGAGCCTGAAATCCCGCATGGATCCGACCGCAAGCATCCTGCGCGGTTTGAACGCCCGTGCGCGTCAGGCACAAAGCCGGATGATCTTTGCCGAAGGTGATGATCCAAGGGTGCTGCGCGCTGCGGTCATGTACCAACGATCCGGCTTCGGAAAGGCGCTGGTGGTCGGTCGCGCCGATGAGGTCAGGGCCAAGCTGGAAGAAGCGGGCTTGGGTGACGCTGTGCGTGAGCTGGAGGTTGTGAATGCCGCCAACACAACGCATCTCGAGAGCTATTCGAATTTCCTCTACGACCGTTTGCAGCGCAAGGGTTTCGACCGAAAGGACATTCACCGCCTCGCCGCGCGGGATCGGCACGTGTTTTCATCATTGATGCTGGCCCATGGCCATGGGGATGGGCTGGTTACGGGTGCGACGCGCAAATCGGCGCATGTGATGGATCGGATCAACCACGTGTTTGATGCCGATGCAGCGCGTGGGGCCGCTGGTGTGACCGCCCTTTTGCACAAGGGCCGGATTGTTCTGATTGGCGATACGCTGGTTCATGAATGGCCGGATGAGAATGACCTGGCAAACATTGCTGAACGATCGGCTGCGGTTGCGCGTCACATGGGCCTGGAGCCCCGGGTGGCCTTCGTCAGCTTCTCGACTTTTGGTTACCCGGTGTCCGAACGAGCCGAAAAGATGCACGTGGCTCCGACGGTGCTGGACCAGCGCGGTGTTGACTTTGAATACGAAGGCGAGATGACCGTGGATGTGGCGTTGAACGTTGATCAGCAGGCTACCTATCCCTTCCAGCGTCTGACCGGTCCGGCGAACATTCTGATTGTTCCGGCGCGGCACTCGGCCTCCATCTCGACCAAATTGATGCAAGAAATGGGTGGTGCAACTGTAATTGGTCCGATTCTGTCAGGCATCGACAAACCGATTCAAATCTGTTCGACCGTTGCGACCGCCAATGACATTCTAAACATGGCCATTCTGGCCTCGTGCGACATCGGATAAGACATGACAATCTGGAACCTCGGCTCGATCAACGCGGATATGGTCTATGACCTGCCGCATCTGCCTGCGCCGGGGGAAACTCTGGCCGCCCTTGGACTGGATCGGTTTCTGGGCGGCAAGGGGGCCAACATGTCGGTGGCTGCGGCTCGGGCCGGATCGCGCGTCAGCCATATCGGTGCTGTTGGCCAGGATGGGCGCTGGGCGAAGGATCGATTGACGGAATATGGCGTGGATACACACTTTATCTCAGAGGTCGATTTGCCAACCGGACACGCGATCATTGCGGTGGATGCTGAGGGCGAGAATCTGATCATCCTGTATCCCGGTGCCAATCATGCGTTAGAGGTCAGCGATCTGGGACAAGCGCTATCCTCAGCAAACACGGGCGATCTGCTGATCCTTCAGAATGAAACCAACGCACAAGTGGAAGCTGCGCAACTGGGGCACCGGCTGGGGCTAACCGTGTGTTACGCCGCAGCGCCGTTTCAGGCAGAGGCTGTGAAGGCGGTTCTTCCCTATCTGGATTTCCTGATCCTCAACGAGGTCGAAGCTGAACAATTGCGCCAAGAAACCGGCTTAAGCGCCGCTGATTTGCCAGTGCGGCACGTCATCGTCACGCTGGGCTCAAAGGGCGCGCGGTATTTACAGCAGGGCAGCGAACCGGTCGAGTTTGCGGCACATAAGGTGCAAGCGGTGGATACAACAGGGGCAGGCGATACCTTCACCGGCTATGTACTGGCAGGAATGGATCGTGGAATGCCGATGGAACAGGCTATTCTGCAAGCAAACCGCGCCGCGGCCCTGATGGTCACGCGGCACGGAACGGCTGATGTTATCCCCGATTTGAAAGAGGTGCGCGACGCGTCCTTTGACTAAGATCCAACAAACGGCGCGTCAGTACCCCAAAGCTGTTTGACGCGCGCGTCACGGCCGCAGGCTTTGCGGTAAGCTTTGTATGCGCTGTGCTGTCGCTTTGGCCCGAAGCGGGTCAAAATCAGTTTGTTCCCCTTGTAGTAATCCTGATGATACGCCTCGGCTGGGTAAAAAGTTCCTTCGCTCAGGATCGGCGTTACCACTGTCTGGCCCAGGGCCCGCTGCGCATCTGCTTTTGCTTTCTCGGCCAAAGCTTTTTCCCCTGTGTTAGAGACGAAAATCGCAGTGCGATAGCTATCACCGCGATCGCAGAACTGACCTCCGGCATCTGTGGGGTCGACCGAGCGGAAGAACATGTTCAGAAGCGTTTCACGTGAGATTTGAGCTGGATTGAACGTGATCTGAACCGCTTCATAATGGCCGGTTCCTCCTTTTGTGACCTGATCATAAGTGGGATTTGCTGATTTGCCGCCGGTATAGCCTGAAACAGCCTCGATGACGCCGGGGACAGACTCAAAATCAGATTCAACGCACCAGAAACATCCTCCGGCTACTGTCAGAGTTTCTGTTCCCGCCGCGGGCGCAGGCAAAGCGCGCAGCATCGCCGCCAGTGCGATCAGCGTGAACAGAAGGGCTGGTTTAAGCGTGTCGAGGTAAGCAGTCCGTGTCATGTCAGGTCTCCTTTCACGACCAAGGTGACCCGACTTGGATCAACATGCAATTGCCTGACATCCCATGTCACGCGCTGGTGAGGCGAGTTTATCAACTTCAGCCAAGTCCGAAGAAACCTTGTGTATCGCAGTCAAAAGACCTTTTCTGAGATGTGGTGATGCAAGCTTGGATTCAGGATCGATGACACAGGAGATGCAGGTTTCGACGCGCGTGCTGGTCATAGTTGCGCCCAGCTTCAATATGGCGGCAACCATGGCATTCATAGATCCGTTTCGTGCTGCCAACTATCTGGATGGAAAACCTTATTTCAAATGGGACTTCGTATCAGAAGCAGGCGGTTTCTGTGTGTCCAGCAACGGTGCTGGCATTGAAACTCAACCGCTTGACGCGCTTTCGTTCACCGAGTCTGATATTGCCATTGTCTCTTCCAGTTGGACACCAGAACGGCACCTGACATCCAAACTGGGAACAGCTTTGCGTCAACTTGCGCGCAGCGGCGCGACTTTGGGCGCATTGGATACCGGCGCCTTTATATTGGCGCAGGCCGGGTTATTGAACGGACGGCGCGCCACCGTTCATTACGAGCATATCGATGCCTTGCAGGAGCTTTATCCGGAAGTCGAGGTCGTTGAGAATCTTTATGTTATGGACGGCAATCGGCTTACCTGTTGCGGTGGGTCTGCAGCAACTGACTTTGGCCTGCAGATTCTTCAGGGGATACATGGCAGCGCCCTTGCCAATGCAGCGGCCAGATACGTTTTTCACGATCGTTTGCGCGGCCCCACGGAACAACAGCAACCCCAAGGAACCGAGCCTTTGGGAACGACAGTGCCCGCCAAGCTTAAAACGGCGATTCAGGTGATGGAGGCCAATCTTGAGGAGCCCATTCCCGTTCCCCAGATTTGCAAACGCGCGGGAATCTCTCATCGCCAACTGGATCGGCTGTTCGCGACCTACATCAAAAAAACGCCCGCGCTTTACTATCGTGACATTCGCTTGGATCGGGCACGTGGCCTGGTCACGCAGACTGAGCTTCCCATTGCAGAGGTCGCTCTGGCGTCGGGCTTTTCCAGCCCGGTGCATTTCAGCCGGGCTTATAAAGAAAGATTTGGCCTGCCCCCGACGCGCGACCGGGTCGAGGGCAGGGTTCCATTCGAGTTCCGCGCCTGGCCGATGCATCGCAAGCCCAAAGATTGACGCCATCGGGATCATCAAGTTGGCCAAAACTGAAAACAATAAGGCGAAAAAAGTTAAGAGGCGAACCAAGACTCAGAAGATCATACCCGCCACACGTCAATCATTGGGGCAAAGCCTGCCCCTCAGCTGTGGAGCCACCCATGAGCCAGCTGCCGTCCAAAACCAAGTTCGAGCGGATTTCCGATGGTTTTAGCACCGATCCCTTCAATACCAGTTCCCTGAAGGCCGAAGCCTATGTCGATCCGTCCTGGTATCAGGTCGATCAAAACGAAGTGCTAGCCAAGACCTGGCAATGGGTGTGCCACGTTGAAAAGCTGCGCGTTCCAGGGTCATACACAACCGTCGAAATCGCCGGACGTCCGATTGCTGTCGTGCGCGACCGCGAGGGCACATTGCGTGCGTTCTATAATGTCTGCAAACATCGGGCCCATCATTTGCTGTCGGGCGAGGGCGAAACCACGCGTATCATGTGCCCTTATCATGCGTGGGTCTACAAACTGGACGGCCAGTTGGTGCGCGCGCCCGAGACCGAGAACCTGGCTAATTTCAAAACATCGGATATCTGCCTGGACCAAGTACAGGTCGAAGAGTTTGCCGGGTTTATATACGTCAACTTAGATCCTAACGCGGCACCTTTACGCGAAGTATCCGGGAATCTCGAAACCGAAATCCGCCATTGGGCACCGGATATCGAGCAGCTGACATTTGGTCATCGCCTGACCTATGACATCAAGTCGAACTGGAAGAACGTCGTCGATAACTTCCTTGAATGCTACCACTGCCCGACAGCGCACAAGGATTTCTGTGATCTGGTCGATATGGACACCTACAAGGTGACCACATACGGCATCTACTCCAGCCATATGGCCGAGGCGGGTAAGGGTGCTAACACCGCTTATGACGTGTCCAATGCCACAGTACGAACCCATGCAGTTTGGTGGTTGTGGCCCACGACATGTCTGATGCGCTATCCGGGGCGGTCTTCGATGATCGTGCTGAATATTATCCCGATTGGTCCTGACCGCACGCTCGAAACCTATGATTTCTTCCTTGAAACCCCGGAACCAGACGAAGCCGAACTGGAAGCCATCCGCTATCTTGATGAGGTTCTGCAACGCGAAGACATCGACATTGTCGAAAGCGTACAGCGCGGTATGAGCACCCCGGCCTTTACGCAAGGCCGGATCGTGCATGATCCCAATGGCTCGGGCAAATCGGAACATGCGGTGCATCATTTCCATGGGCTAGTTCTGGACGCATATGCAAAGGCTGCACCGTGACACGGCCGAACATCGTTGTGATCATGGCCGATCAACTGGCGCCGCATTTTTGCGGCGCTTACGGCCATCCAACGGTCAAGACCCCAAACATCGACGCGCTTGCCGCACGCGGGATGCGATTTGACGCAGCCTATTGCAACTCACCCCTTTGCGCGCCGTCGCGATTTGCGTTCATGTCCGGGCAGCTGATCAGTCGCATCGCGGCATATGACAACGCCAGCGAGTTTCGTGCCTCGGTCCCGACCTTTGCGCATTACCTCAAGGCGCTGGGCTACCGGACCTGCCTGTCGGGCAAGATGCATTTCGTTGGGCCAGACCAGAAACACGGGTTTCAGGACCGTGTGACAACCGACATTTACCCCGCCGATTTTGCCTGGACCCCGGACTGGGAAGCCCCGGACGAGCGGATCGACAAGTGGTATCACAACATGCAAACCGTCAAGGAAAGCGGTGAGGCGGTCGCCACCTTCCAGACGGATTATGACGACGAGGTCGAATTTGCCGCGCGTCGCTGGTTGATCGACAGGGGCCGCGATCGGGCGGCTGGGGACAATGCTCCGTTCTGTATGGTGGCCAGCTTTATCCATCCGCATGACCCCTATGTCGCCAAGCCCGAGTGGTGGAACCTGTATTCCGACGCAGACGTCCCGATGCCGGAATTTACACTGACGCCCGAAGAGCAAGACCCGTTCTCACGTCGCGTGATGGATGGGATCGAGGCAAGCTATGTCCCTCTGAACGAGGAAGAAATCCGCCGCGCGCGTCGCGCTTATCTGGCCAATGTCAGTTACTTTGACAGCAAGGTCGGCGCGATGGTCAAAGCTTTGAAAGACATCGGCGCGTTAGACAATACCATCGTCATCGTCACCGCAGACCACGGCGATATGCTGGGTGAGCGTGGGTTGTGGTACAAGATGAATTTCTTTGAACACTCGGCCCGTGTGCCGCTGATCATGGCGGGTCCCGGTGTTGCCAAAGGCTGTGCTGCCAACGCCTGTTCCCTGCTCGACCTGTTGCCGACATTTGTGGACATCGCCAGCGGTTCTGACGCGATCTTCGGGGAGCCGATTGATGGCCGATCCTTGATGCCGCTTGCGCGCGGAGAAGCTGACCCTGTGGATGAAGCCATCGGCGAATATTGCGCCGAGATGACGCCTTATCCGGTATTCATGATCCGACGCGGGCCGTTGAAGTATATTCACTGCGACCCGGACCCACCTCAGCTTTACGACCTGTCCAAGGATCCGTTGGAAAAGGTGAATGTGGTCGATGACCCGGCTTACGCTGAACATTCCGCAAAGTTTGCTGAAGACGTGGCGCGACGTTGGAACAGCGAAAGCCTGCGTGCGGACGTCATTGCAACGCAAAAGTCCCGGCGCGCCCTGCACGCCGCGATGGAGGCGGGTGCCGGAGAGGCCTGGGACTACACCCCGCCACGAGACGCCACGCAGGAATATGTACGCAATCACATGGATTGGACGGTTGCAGCGACTCGCTATCGCTATCCGCCATTGAAGGAGACCAAAGAATGATGCTGGACGGCAAAACAGCGCTTGTAACCGGTGGGCGCGGCGGGATCGGGCGCGCGATCGTGGCGCGTTTTCTGCGCGAAGGCGCACTGGTTTATGCGGCTGATCTGACGCCCGAAGGATCCTTGTCAGCCCATGATGACGACGGCAGCATCTTTGTGAAACTGGACGTCACGCAAGAAGCTGATGCGATTGCCGCGATGGAACAGGTTGGTGCGGAAGCTGGCCAATTGGACATTCTGGTCAACGCCGCTGGTATTGAGATCGAGAAAACTATCGAACAGACCACGTTGGAGGAATGGAACCAGTCATTCGCTGTGAATGTCACCGGCACGTTTTTGACCTCAAAACACGCGTTGCCACTGTTGCGCAAAGGGGCCACGTCGGGAACGTCAGCCTCGATCATCAATTTCGGGAGTTACGATGGGTTCATTGCGGACCCCGGCCTTGCCGCCTATTGCGCGACCAAAGGTGCTGTTCATGCACTGACGCGTGCAATGGCGTGTGATCATGGACCGGAAGGTATTCGTGTGAATGCCATATGCCCCGGCTATGTCGACACACCCATGTTGCAGAGCTTTTTCACCGGCGATGGCTCGGGCGGTGGCGGCAAGACCATCGACCAGTTGCAGCAGGCCGTGCGCGATGTGCACCCGATGCGCACATATGGCACGCCCGACGACATCGCGAATCTGGTGAATTGGCTGGCTTCGGACGAGGCTCGATATGCCAGCGGTCAACTTTGGGTTCTGGACGGAGGGCTGAGCGCACAAGTCCAGCAGATGAAGCTATGAGCAAACCGGTCATCATTACATGTGCTCCGACTGGCGGGATTCATACGCCGACCATGTCAGAACACTTGCCCATCACGCCAAACGAAATCACCGAGGCCAGTATTGGTGCCGTCGAGGCCGGGGCTGCGATCATCCATCTTCATGCCCGCAATCCGGAAAACGGTCGACCAGATCCGGACCCTGACCTTTTCATGCAGTTCCTGCCCCGCATCAAACAAGCAACCGGTGCTGTGATGAATGTCTCAACCGGTGGCGGGCTGGGCATGACCCGCGAAGAACGCCTGCGTGCGGCATTACGGGCCAGCCCCGAAATGGCCAGCATGAACATGGGCTCGATGAACTTCGGCATCTTCCCGATGATGCAGAAATATTCAGGCTGGAAACATGACTGGGAACCCGAGTTTCTGGACATGACCCGCGACTTCATTTTCCGCAACACGTTTGCTGATATCGAATATGCGATGAAGGAATTGGGCGAAGGTCACGGCACGAAATTCGAATTCGAATGCTACGATTTGGGGCATCTCTACAACTTGGCTTGGGTGGTGGATCAGGGTTGGGTAAAGCCGCCATTTTTCATCCAGATGGTTTTTGGGATTCTGGGCGGTGTTGGTGCCGACCCCGATAACTTGATGCACATGCACACAATTGCCGAAAAGTTGTTTGGAAATAGCTATGAATGGTCGGTGCTGGCCGCAGGTCGCCACCAGATGGCCCTCACGACACAGGCCGCGATTCTTGGTGGCAATGTGCGGGTTGGGCTGGAAGACAGCCTTTACATCGGGCCCGGCGAAAAGGCGAAGTCCAACGCTGATCAGGTCCGCAAGATTCGCTCAATCATCGAAAATCTTGGCCTGACGGTCGCTACACCGGACGAGGCCCGCCAACGTTTGGGCCTGAAAGGCAACGACCAGACCGCTTTTTGACGGGGGAAAGATATGCAGACGAAGATGCTTATTAACGGAGAGATGGTTGAGGGTCAGGGCGATGCTCTGCCCGTTCTGGATCCATCCACCGGAGAAACCGTGGCCCACGTGCCCGAGGCGACGCCTGAGCAGATCGAAGCTGCAACGTGTGCTGCCCATGAAGCCTTTGACACCTATCGGCTTGTCACGCCTTCCGAACGGTCGGGATATCTGCACGCGATTGCGGATGTTATGGAAGAAAACATCGATGAATTGGCCGAGTTAGAGACGCTTGATGTTGGCAAGCCATGGCCGATGGCCCGCGATGAAGAGATGCCTCTGACCATCGATACTTTCCGTTTCATGGCCGGTGCCGCGCGCACGATGAGCGGGTCAGTGGCCGGAGAATACGCGGCGGGCCACACATCGATGATCCGCAAGGATCCTATTGGCCCTGTGGCGTCCATCGCACCGTGGAACTATCCGCTTATGATGGCAGCATGGAAGATCGCTGCGCCTCTGGCGGCGGGCTGCACCATTGTAATGAAACCGTCCGAAATCACGCCGCTGGCCACTCTGCGGCTGGCAGAGTTGCTGGCAGATGTATTGCCCAAAGGTGTGTTGAACGTGGTCCATGGTCGGGGCATGTCGGTTGGTGACAGCCTGATCAATGACCCACGGATTGAGGGGATTTCCATCACCGGCTCACCTGCGACCGGAATGGCCGCGATGCGCGCTGCATCCAACCAGATCCGCCATGTGCATCTGGAACTGGGGGGCAAGGCACCGGTCATCGTGTTCAATGATGCTGATATCGACGCCGTGGCCGAGACGATCCGATACGGTTCGTTCTTCAACGCAGGTCAGGATTGTGCTCAGCCCTGTCGGGTGATGGTGCAGGATGATGTATACGACAAAGTGGTTGCTGCCGTCGCTGATCAGGTTGCTCAGATCAGGATCGGTGCGCCAAAGTCCGATGGTACAGAAATGGGGCCTATCGTATCAGCCGCCCAACGCGACCGGGTCGCCGGATTTGTCGATCGCGCCCGCAGCAGCGCTGAGATCGCCGTAGGTGGCAAGGTTGGTGAGGGGGAAGGGTTCTTCTATCAGCCGACCGTCGTCGCAAATGTGGATAATAACGCTGAGATCGCATGCAGCGAGGTGTTCGGCCCGGTCGTGACTCTGTCGCGATTTACCGAGGCGGACGAAGCCCTTCGGATTGCAAACGTGGGGCGGTACGGGTTGGCGTCGTCTGTCTGGACCAAGGATGTCTCGACCGCGATGAAAATGGCGGCGCAGCTGCGGTACGGCATGACCTGGGTGAATACGCACGGAATGCCAGCGGCGGAAATGCCCTGGGCTGCGATGAAAGGATCAGGCACGGGTTGTGACATGTCGGTTTATGCGCTGGATGCCTACACGTCCGTGCGCCATGTGATGGTGGCACACTGATGCGGTTGGCTGGGAAAAGAGCGCTTGTGACAGGTGGGCGGCAAGGCATTGGCCGAGGAATAGTCGAAGCCTTTCGCCGTGAAGGCGCGACAGTGACGACATGTGGACGCGGGGCGCGGCCTGATGGCTTGGCTGACGACATCATCTGGTGTCCGCTGGATGTCACGGACACGGACGCTGTCGAAGCGTTGGCCGAGGCCGCAGGCGGCATCGACATTCTGGTGAATAATGCTGGTGTGCAGGTCGAAAAGACTGTTCCAGACAGTTCGGACGCGGATTGGGAAGCTGTGATTGGCACCAATTGCAAGGGCGTCTTCAATATGTGCCGGGCTTACATACCTCGGATGGATGAGGGCGCTGCGATCATTAATATAGGCTCTATTTCAGGGAATACCGCTGATCCGTCCATGGCGCTTTACAACGCGTCCAAGGCATTTGTGCATGGTTTGACCCGTTCTATTGCGGTCGATCACGGGCCAAAGATCCGCTGCAACGCGATTTGCCCCGGATGGATTGAAACAGGAATGCTGGACGCCGCGTTCGAGTTGGCCAATGACCCTGATGCCGCGCACAAGGATGCGATTGCCCGCCATGCTGCAGGTCGTTTTGGGAAACCCGAGGATATTGCGAGCATGGCGGTCTGGCTGGCTTCGGATGAGGCAAGCTTTGCCACAGGTCAGCTTTTCACCGTGGATGGTGGTATGACAGCAGCTTCACCTTTGAACCCGGGATTGTTCTGATGGAAATACAACACACGGCCTGCTTGGGCGGAGGCGTCATTGGCGCTAGTTGGGCAGCTCTTTTTCTGGCATCCGGGCGTTCTGTTGCCCTCTTTGATCCTGACCCGAACGTCGAAAGGAAAGTATGCCAGTATGTAGAGAATGCATGGTCGACCCTTGGTGCGCTGGGCTTGACGGAGAATGGAAACCCGGACGCCATCACGTTTCATTCCAGCGCTGCTGCCGCAGTGGCTGATGCGGGATTTGTTCAGGAAAATGTGCCTGAGCGTTTGCAGATAAAACATGCAACCTTTGCCGAGATTGAGCCTGCTTTGTCCAAGGGCGCAATCGTCGCCAGCTCTGCATCGGGTCTAACACTTGGCCAAATGCAGCCTGGATGGTCTGACCCGTCGCATTTTGTTTTGGGACATCCCTTCAACCCACCGCACCTAATCCCGCTGGTTGAGGTGATGGGGAATGAGAAAACTTCCGATGGTGTGGTTGATGCGGCACAGGCGTTTTATGAAAGCGTGGGTAAGACCACGATCCGGGTCAACAAAGAGGTGCCCGGCCATGTAGCAAACCGGTTGCAAGCTGCTTTGTGGCGTGAAGCCATTCATCTTGTGGTGTCGGGTGTTGCGTCGGTCGAAGATGTGGACAAAGCCGTCTGGGCAGGACCGGGTGTCAGGTGGGCGGCGATGGGGCCGACCATGTTGTTCAATCTCGGCGCGGGGGAAGGTGGGTTGAAGGCGTTCTGCGACCACTTTACCGATACGTTCAACGGCTGGTGGGACGATCTGGGTCAGGTCTATTTAACAGATGAAGTCGCTCAGCAACTTGCTGATGGCGTGAAAGATGAGGCCGCAGGGAAAACCCAAGCCGAGCTGTCCGGGCAACGGGACGCTTTGATCCTGGCGATGCAGAAATCCATTGCAGATTTGCGCTGAACTTAGCCCAACAGCTGACCCAGCTTCATCGCGACGCCCATATTGCCCGAGATCTTGAGCTTGCCCATAGCGACACCCGTCATCGGGTTTAGTTTCCCGGTCAGCAGCTTGGTCAGGTTGTCTTGTGAGATACGGATGGTGCAATCCGTGTCCTGATCCTGCGTCGTGGCCTGATTGTCGGCCAGAACAATCACCCCGTCTGCGCCACAATCGAATTTCAACGAGCCATCAAAGGTTTTGCCGTTCAGGCCCTTTTGAATTCCATCAGCGATGTCTTGAAGCATCCGGGTTCCTTTCGCAGTTTCCGAATGCGTAAAGGGTCAGACGGCGCGCAGGCAAGGCTGACCCAACGGGAGCTTGGCTTTATGACGCACCAAGCATCTGCGTTGTGCGATCGCAGGCCTGACCATCGTAAAAGGCGTCGAGAACAGCCTGAAATTCGACCGGAGCATCCGCGACAGAAGAAAACAGCGTCATCGAAGATCGAAGCTTCTTTGCATCAACCCCACCCAGAATGTCAGCCGCATCTCGCCCTTTGTGCGACAGCATCAGCGACGCTGCTTCCGTCAGCCGACGGCGCAGTTCAGGGTGGTTCAGATAGCTCGTTGCCTCGTCCAGATCTTCTATGCCGTAAAGCTGCGCCATATGAGATTGGCCCAACTCGGCCAGTTGCGGAAACACAAACCACATCCAGTGGCTGGTTTTCTGCCCCTGTTCCAATTCACGCAGGACATCGGCCCAAACCGTGTCCTGCGCCTCGATGAACATATCGAGTTCGTCGTCGTTATCGTCTTCGTCGATCACTTGGACAAACGCTTGTCGCGTGCGGCCAGAAGTTTCAGGCGTAGTGCGTTCAGCTGGATGAAACCGGCTGCGTCTGTCTGATCGTATGCACCAGCGTCTTCCTCAAAGGTCACGTGCGCCTCGGAGTACAGCGAGTGATCCGACCAGCGGCCTACGGTCGAGGCCAGACCCTTGTACAGTTTCACACGAACGGTGCCGGTGACATGCTCTTGCGATTTGTCGATGGCGGCTTGCAGCATCTCACGCTCGGGCGAATACCAGAAGCCATTATAGATCAGCTCGGCGTATTGCGGCATCAGCTGGTCTTTCAGGTGCATCGCGCCGCGGTCCATGGTGATGGATTCGATCCCGCGATGCGCTTCCAGCAGGATGGTGCCGCCGGGTGTTTCATAGATGCCGCGCGACTTCATGCCCACGAAGCGGCCTTCGACCAGATCCAGACGGCCAATGCCGTGCTTTCCGCCATATTCGTTCAGCTTGGTGAGGATGGTGGCCGGGCTCATCGCTTCGCCATTGATGCTGACCGCGTCACCTTTTTCAAAGCCGATCTCGATGAACTCGGGCTCGTTTGGCGCATCCTCGGGATGGACGGTGCGCTGATAGACGTAGTCAGGCGCCATGTCGGCAGGGTCTTCCAGAACCTTGCCCTCGGACGAGGTGTGCAGCAGGTTCGCATCGACCGAGAACGGAGCCTCGCCGCGCTTGTCCTTGGCAATCGGGATCTGGTTCTGTTCCGCAAACTCCAGCAGTTTGGTGCGGCTGGTCAGGTCCCATTCACGCCAGGGCGCAATCACCTTGATCTCGGGATTCAGGGCGTAAGCTGCCAGTTCAAAGCGAACCTGATCGTTGCCCTTGCCGGTCGCGCCGTGCGCAACAGCATCGGCACCGGTGGCCTCGGCGATCTCAACCAGGCGTTTCGAGATCAGAGGGCGCGCGATCGACGTGCCCAATAGATACAGCCCTTCATAGACCGCATTGGCGCGGAACATCGGGAAGACAAAGTCGCGCACGAACTCTTCGCGGATGTCCTCGATATAGATGTTCTCGGGCTTGATCCCCAGCAGTTCAGCCTTTTGGCGGGCGGGCTCCAACTCCTCACCCTGACCCAGATCGGCGGTGAAGGTCACGACCTCACAACCATACTCGGTCTGCAGCCATTTCAGAATGATCGAGGTATCAAGGCCACCGGAATAGGCCAGAACAACTTTCTTGGGCGCGGACATCTGACTTCCCTTTATGCGTAGAACGATTGGCCCCTAACGGGTTTTGAACTCGGGGGCAAGCTGTGTGGATTGACGCAGAGCGGGAATTGGGGTGAAACATACGCAATTAAAACAATGATTGGTTGAAGGGGCAGTTTTCGGATGTTGGGATGGCAAATTTTCGTTCATTCAGTGCGGATGGTGTTTGGTAACCTGAAACAGGTCCTGCAAATCACGGTTGGGCCTGCGGTGATTGCGACTATCGCAATTGTGGCTTTGTTTCTGGCCCTTGGTATTCCGCTTGAGGCGCTTGACGAAAATGCTGGCGAATTACCTCCGGGCACGACTGCCGGGTCAATCTTGATCTTTATGTTCGTCCTGCTGGTAGTGTTGTTGGGCACCATGTTCTGGATTGCCGTGTCATGGCACCGCTTCATCCTTTTAGAAGAGTATCCTACGGGAGTGCTTCCAACATTCCGTTTCGACAGGATTCTAGCCTACTTCGGTCGTTTTCTCATGCTGGGAATTCTAATGGCAATCGCATTTATCCCCATGAGCTTGGTTGTTGCGGTTCTGGGCGAAAGCCTTGCGTGGCTTTCCCTTATTATTTTGATTTCCTACACGGTTTTTCTGGTCATTTGCTTCTTCCGCCTTTCCATAATTCTTCCGGCGGCTGCAATTGGAAGCCCGATCTCACTAAAAGACGCTTGGAGCAACACAACTGGCGTCGGCCCTTCTATTTTGGTGTTGCTGGTTGTTGCGTTCCTGTTCCAGGTTCTAGTGCAATTGGTTTTCACCGCTCTGGCGATTATTCCGGTTGTGGGAGTGTTGCTGACCGTGTTTTTCGGCACGCTCATCCTTCCGATGATCAATGTCAGCATCTTTACCACCATGTACGGTGTCTTTTTCGAAAAGCGCCAGCTGTCCTGAGCCCGTACACATATGTATTCCTTGCCCTTATCGCGGTGATACGGCAGTGAGGCGGACATGACTGATTTCATGACCCGCGCCCGCGCCGCAGAACAAGCGATGCGCTCTGTGTTTCCTGCAACGCCTTTGCAGCGGAATGCCCATCTGTCCGACCGTTATGGCGCGGACATTTGGCTCAAACGTGAAGACCTGAGCCCGGTGCGGTCGTATAAGATTCGCGGCGCGTTCAACGCGATGCGCAAGCAGCAGGGGCAGGACCTATTTGTCTGTGCCAGCGCGGGCAATCACGCACAGGGTGTGGCCTTCATGTGCAAGCATCTGGGGGTCAAGGGCGTGATCTTCATGCCGGTCACGACGCCACAGCAGAAAATCCAAAAGACTCGTATCTTTGGCGGCGAAAATATCGAGATTCACCTGACCGGAGACTATTTCGATGACACGCTGGCCGCTGCCCAAGCGTGGTGCACGCAGCAGGGCGGGCATTTCCTGTCACCGTTCGACGACGCGGATGTGATCGAAGGTCAGGCCTCATTGGCGGTTGAGATCGAAGAGCAACTGGGCGGGGTGCCAGATCATGTCGTGTTGCCGGTGGGCGGTGGCGGCATGTCCTCGGGCGTGGCGACGTGGTTCGGGGATCGCAGTCATTGCTTGTTTGTCGAGCCCGCTGGGGGCGCATGTCTGCGTGCTGCATTGGCGGCAGGGCATCCCGTTGCGCTGGATCATGTGGATACCTTCGTCGATGGCGCGGCGGTCGGACGAATTGGAGAGAAGCCGTTCGATTTGCTGAAATCGCGCCACCTGTCGGATGTGCTGGTCCTGTCCGAAGACCGTATCTGCGCCACCATGATTGAGATGCTGAATGTCGAAGGCATCGTGCTTGAACCGGCTGGGGCTTTGGCGATTGAAGCAGTGGGCGATGTTCAAAGCTTTGTGCGCGGCAAGACGGTTGTCTGTGTGACGTCTGGAGGGAATTTCGATTTCGAACGTTTGCCCGAGGTCAAAGAACGCGCGCAGCGTTACTCGGGGGTGAAAAAGTACTTTATCCTGCGCCTGCCGCAGCGCCCGGGTGCGTTGAAAGAGTTCCTTGGTATTCTTGGCCCCGAAGACGACATCGCCCGCTTTGAATACATGAAAAAATCAGCGCGCAATTTCGGCTCGGTCCTGATCGGGATTGAAACCCGCAAACCTGAAAACTTCATGCGCCTGTTTGCGCATCTGGATGAGGCCGGGTTCACCTATACCGACATCACCGAGGACGAGACCCTGGCGCAGTTTGTGATCTAGCAGAGATTCTGTTGCAACTCTGCTTCGAACTTGAGTTTCGAGCTGTTAAAAAGCGCCAGCAGGGCCGGCAGATCAACTTCTACGCCTTGACCTGCCGCGGCCTGCCGTTCGCCATCCTGGCAGAGTTTCGAGAATTGATCGAACCCAAGGCTGAGAGCGCTGCCTTTCAGGAAATGAAGGTTCTGTTCCAATTCGATTCGGTTGGTATCGTGATGCAGACGCGCGATAACCTCTTGCACCTCTTCCAGAAAAATCTCGACCACCTCGTCAAATTCATCTGGGCCAAATTCGTCCCGCAATTGCCTGACTCTGTCCCAGTGGATCATTGTGAGATACCTGCCATTTAACCTTCAAGGTTCTGGTTAAACCACGGCTGGTAAAAACCAGGTTAAGGGCACCATTTGAACGTGAGTCGGGTCTTCACCGGATGTTAAGCCCGCAGACGCTAGGGTCTCTGCGACCGGTCAATTTTGTAAGAGCTGAGTGTAAATGGTACCAAGGGCGAGTCTTGAGGACACCAGGTCAGATCTGGACTTCGGCGCGATCCGCAAGGTGCTGGTTGTGGATGACAGCCGTTTGCAGCGGCGCATCCTGGTGGCCTCTCTCAGGAAATGGGGGTTTGACGTAATCGAAGCCGATACCGGTGAGGCCGCGTTGGAGCTTTGCCAGACAGACCCGCCCGATCTTGTTCTTAGCGACTGGGTTATGCCGGGGATGAGTGGTCTGGAGTTCTGCTGCGCGTTCCGCGCGCTGAATTCGGACCAATACAGCTATTTCATTCTGCTGACGTCCAAGAGCGAAAAGCAAGAAGTCGCCCGAGGTCTGGATGCCGGGGCTGATGATTTCCTCATCAAACCTTTGGAGGCGGATGAACTGCGCGCGCGTATCTCTGCCGGAGCGCGTATTTTAGATATGCAGCGCGAACTTTCGCAGAAAAACAGGCTGATTGAATCCGCGCTGGAAGAGCTGAAGCTGGCGCATGACGCTATCGACAAGGATTTGATGCAGGCGCGTAAGATTCAGGAATCGCTGGTGCCTGAACTAATGCGCGACTTTGGCAACTCGCGGGTCAGCCTGTTGCTGAAACCGTGCGGACATATTGGCGGCGATCTTGTTGGCATGTTCTCGCCCGGCGTGAATCGGTTGGGGTTCTACAGCATTGATGTGTCCGGCCACGGGATCACATCGGCCATGATGACGGCCCGGTTGGGCAGCTATCTGTCCAGTAAGCACTTTGATCAGAACGTCGCTATGGAACAACGGTTTAACAAGTTCTACGCACTTTTACCGCCCGAGGATGTCGCCAAAACGCTCAATTCAAGGCTGATGGCGGATACGGGGATCGAAGAATATTTCACGATGGTTTATGCCATCGTCGACCTGCGCAACGGTCTAATGAAGATGGTGCAGGCCGGGCACCCGCACCCTCTTTTGTTGCGGAAGGATGGCAGTAGTGAGTTTTTGGGCGACGGCGGTTTACCTGTCGGACTGATCGGGGACGCAGGCTTTCATCAGATCGAGACAAAATTGCAGCCCGGGGACAAGCTGTTGCTGTATTCCGACGGGTTTACCGAATGTCCCCTGGCAGATGGCGGTCTGTTGGACGAAAACGGTTTGCAGGAGATGGCACAACATTGCGTTACGGAACATGGCGGGTCCGAGTTTCTGGATGACATGTTCTGGCGACTGACGCAGGTGATGTCGCCCAAAGAGGGGATAGGGGATGACGTCTCGGCCGTGTTCTTCGAATATAACGGCCCTTAAAGCGACCAAAGGTGCAGCTTGGCAAAATGCCGATCGCCGTCATTGCCAAGCTTTTCAATCGCATCTGATGCATCTATCCATCGTGCTTCATGAAACGCCTCGGCTGGCGGTCCGATGCGGCGGACAGGACGCGCGCGATAGATCATACAGATTTTTTCCGCCCACAGATCGTATTCGGGCATATACGCGTAGCGGCGAAAGGCGCCGACGCGACGTGGGTTGGCAACCAGCCAACCGGTTTCTTCGTAAACCTCGCGATGCAGGGCCGTGATTGGCGATTCGCCTGGATCAATGCCTCCGCCCGGCAGTTGCAGCTCTGGGTTGAGGCCGTCGTCATACCATGTCAGCAACAATGATCGTCCACGAGGCAAAAGCACGTACACTCCCGGTCGCAGTGTGTATTTCTGCCCTGCCTGAGGGGTTTCACCAAACCGTCTGATCATGTATGGCCCCTTAAAACCCAATCTGTACGACCTATATGGTGCCGGTATGCCAACCTGTGGCGTGTAAGGAAACCCCATGTCTCTTGGAACAAAAATCGCGTGGGACGACACCGTCCTGCCCTTTCAACTTGATGCATCCGACATGCGTGGCCGCGTGGCCCGTCTGGATGGCGTGCTGGATGGCATCCTGAAGCAGCACGATTATCCTCAGCAAGTCGAAGCGCTGGTGGCTGAAATGGCCTTGCTGACCGCGTTGATCGGCCAGACCGTTGCGCTGCGCTGGAAGTTGTCGTTGCAGGTGCAGTCCAAAGGCGCGGTCCGCATGATCGCGACCGACTATTACGCGCCGCAAGAAGAAGGCCAGCCTGCCCAAATTCGAGCCTATGCCAGCTTTGACCACGACCGGCTGACCGACGCCGCACCTTTTGATCAGGTGGGCGAAGGGTATTTCGCTATCATGATCGACCAGGGCGAAGGCACGCAGCCGTACCAGGGCATCACGCCCCTGGCGGGCGGATCGCTGAGCGCATGTGCCGAGGCGTATTTCGCGCAATCCGAACAGTTGCCGACGCGGTTCTCGTTGAGCTTTGGTAAATCGACCGAGCCTGGCGTGGGCGAGCATTGGCGTGCCGGCGGCATCATGTTGCAGCATATGCCCAAAGCGTCGCCCTTTGCAGCATCTGGCGAAGGTACCGGTGAGATCCTGACCGCCAGCGATCTGGTAGACGGCGAAGAGGGTGAGAACTGGGGCCGCGTCAATATCCTGCTGGATACCGTCGAGGATCTGGAAATGATCGGCCCTTCGGTTGCGCCGACCGACCTTTTGGTTCGCCTGTTCCATGAGGAACAGCCGCGTGTCTATGACGCGCAATCGGTACAATTCGGGTGCACCTGTTCCGAGGACCGGGTGCGTCAGAGCTTGTCGATCTATTCGGCGAAGGACATCGAAAAGATGACAACGCCTGAAGGTCTGGTTACGGCTGATTGCCAGTTCTGTGGCGCGCATTATGTGCTGGATCCGGCAACTGTGGGCTTTGAAGCTGAAGACAGCAAAGGTGCATGATCCGGTTGAACAGATCCGGGCGGCCTTGCGCCGCCCCGGTCACGGGTCCAGTGATTTTGACCTGAACCCCGATACCGTTCTGCCGCCCGGGCGGCGGCTGCGTCCTGCCGGTGTTCTCGTGGCCATATCTTTGGCTTATGACGCGCCTCGGGTGATCCTGACCAAACGATCTTCGGCGCTGAAGCATCACCCCGGTCAGATCGCTTTTCCTGGCGGCAAACAGGATGAAACGGATGCCGATGTCACGGCGGCGGCTTTAAGGGAAGCACAAGAAGAGATCGGACTGCCACCCGATATGCCAGAGGTTCTGGGGTTTCTTCCCATGCATGAAACCGTCACCTCTTTCAACGTTACACCCGTGGTTGCAGTCGTACGTGACACATTCAAACCTGTGCCCGAACCCGGCGAGGTGGATGAGGTTTTCTCGACGCCTCTTGCCCATCTTCTAGATCCCGAGAATTATCTGGTTGAGTCGCGTCGCTGGCGCGGCCAGAAACGCAGATATTACACAGTTCCGTTCGGCCCCTATTATATCTGGGGCGCGACGGCCCGCATATTGCGCGGGCTTGCAGCACGGGTGAATGAATGATGCAGATAAACGAGCCTTGGGTCAGTGAACCAGCGACCCAACAGGTATGCGCCGCCCTGACTGCATCTGGTGCGCAGGCACTTTTTGTGGGTGGCTGTGTGCGCAACGCGCTTTTGGGCGCACCTGTCTCGGATATCGATATCGCTACCGACGCGCGACCACAGCAGGTGGTTGAGATGGCGCAGGCCGCGGGGCTCAAGGCTATTCCAACGGGTATTGACCACGGTACGATCACGGTCGTCAGCGCCGGTATCCCGCACGAGATCACGACCTTCCGTCGAGATGTTGAAACCGACGGGCGGCGCGCTGTTGTTGCGTTTTCCGATCATGTCGAGGAAGACGCGGCCCGGCGCGATTTCACCATGAACGCAATCTATGCGCAGCCAGATGGCACTGTGTTGGATCCGCTTGAAGGGTTGCCCGATCTTGAGGCGCGACGGGTGCGGTTCATTGGAACGGCCGAGAATCGTATACGCGAAGATTATTTGCGCTCGCTTCGATATTTCCGGTTTCACGCTTGGTATGGAGATCCACAGGCTGGGTTCGACCCAGATGCACTTTCCGCAATTGGTGCCAATCTTGACGGGTTGAAATCACTGTCGCGCGAACGGGTCGGGGCGGAACTGCTGAAACTACTGGCAGCGCCCGATCCGGCCCCTGCAATTGCAACAATGCGCAGCACGGGTGTCTTGGCGCAGCTGTTGCCGGGCGCAAACGACCGATCCCTTGCGCCTCTTGTTGCGCTCGAACAGGCGGCGGGTGCTGATCCCGATCCGGTGCGACGGCTGGCAGCCATCGCCACGCCTGAAGACGCAGCGACATTGCGATTGAGCCGTTCGCAATTGCAACGTCTGACCCGTATGCGTAACGAGGCACAAGCCACCACCAGCGTGGCCGAGCTGGGTTACCGCTACGGTGACGAAGGCGGTTTGCACGAGACTCTTCTGCGTTGCGCTTTTCTGGAACAACCCTGGTCCGAAGCCTTGAGGCATGACTTGCATAAAGGGGCGGCTGCCCGTTTTCCAATTCAAGCCAAGGATCTGATCCCCACTTTCACAGGACCAGCGCTGGGCCAGAAACTGGCCGAGCTTGAAAGCCGCTGGATCGCGTCCGGCTTTGCGTTGTCGCGCGAGGAGTTGCTGGCAAGTTAGCGCTAAGTCTCAAAAGGGGATGACAAACCAACACGTTTGTGGTTACGTGCGACTGTCACATGGATGGAGGACTGCGAATGTATTACGGGATCTGGTTCGGCTAAAGCCAGAACACTTGCCCCGTAAAGGGTGGTGTTCAGGCGCCATTCTTCTTCGCACGTCTACATTTTTGCTCAATCGGAGCACTCTCCATGTTTCGCTATTTCGAAAATCTCGTTAACCCTTTTGTCGCCTACAAAGAGACCGACGCGCCACCAACCAAGTTGTGGCCGTTCATGTTGGATTATTCGCGGCCTTTCGTCCGGGTGTTTGTCTGGGCCGCACTGATTTCTATCGTCGTCGCAGGGGTCGAAATCGGGTTGATCTATTATATGGGCCGCGTTGTCGACCTGCTGGGCGGATCTCCTGCAGAAGTCTGGCAGAACCACGGGACAGAGCTGTTATTGATGGCGGCGTTTGTTCTGCTGCTTCGTCCGTTACTGCATCTGATCGACGTACTTCTGTTGAACAACACGATCCTGCCTAACTTTGGCACGCTGATCCGCTGGCGCGCGCACAAACATGTGCTGCGCCAATCGGTTGGCTGGTTCGAAAACGATTTTGCCGGGCGGATTGCGAACCGGATCATGCAAACGCCACCTGCCGCAGGCGAGGTGGTCTTTCAGGTCTTTGATGCGATTTCCTTCTCGCTAGCCTATCTGATCGGTGCGGCGATCTTGCTGTACGCAGCGGATCCGCGTTTGTTGATCCCCTTGCTAATCTGGTTTGCGTTTTATGCGATGCTGGTGCGCTGGACGGTGCAGCGTGTCGGTCCGGCGTCAAAAGCGGCCTCAGATGCGCGCTCGACTGTCACCGGCCGGGTTGTGGACAGCTATACCAACATCCATTCCGTCAAGATGTTCGCCCATGGTCCGCAAGAGTTGGACTATGCCCGCGAGGCGATCGAAGAAACCCGCCGAACTTTCCAGATTGAGATGCGGATTTTTACGATCATGGATGCGGTTCTGGTCACCTTGAACGGCATGCTGATTGTGGGCGTTGTTGGTTGGGCAATTGCGTTGTGGATGCAAGGCACCGCCTCGGTTGGTGTCGTTGCGGCTGCCACCGCACTGACTCTTCGTCTGAACGCCATGACCGGATGGATCATGTGGGCGCTGACCAGCTTTTTCCGCCAGCTTGGTATCGTGGCCGAGGGGATGGAGACGATTGCCCAACCCATTGATCTGTTGGATGCGCCCGCTGCGAAACCCTTGCGACTGAACAAGGGTGAGATCCATATCCGCGACCTGTCGCACCACTACGGTCGCGAAGCCGGTGGTTTGGACCACATCAACCTAACCATCCAACCCGGCGAAAAGATCGGTTTGATCGGTCGGTCCGGTGCTGGAAAATCGACCCTAGTTAAGCTTCTATTACGGTTTTATGATGTCGAGCGGGGCGCGATCCTGATTGACGGGCAGAACATTGCAGATGTCACGCAGGACAGCCTGCGCAGTCATATCGGCATGGTTCAGCAGGACAGCGCTTTGCTGCACCGGTCGGTGCGGGACAATATCCTTTATGGCCGCCCTGATGCGACCGAGGATCAGATGATCGCCGCCGCCAAGCAGGCCGAAGCGCATGAGTTCATCCTTGACCTGCAAGACCCGCAAGGGCGCACGGGGTACGACGCGCATGTGGGCGAGCGTGGTGTAAAGCTGTCCGGCGGGCAGCGGCAGCGTGTGACGCTGGCACGGGTAATCCTTAAAGATGCGCCGATATTGTTGTTGGATGAGGCAACATCCGCCCTAGATTCCGAGGTTGAAGCGTCAATTCAGGAAACTCTCTACGGCATGATGCAGGGTAAGACCGTGATCGCCATTGCGCACAGGCTCAGCACAATCGCGCAGATGGACCGCATTCTGGTCATGGATTATGGCCGCATCGTCGAAGAAGGTGCCCATTCCGACTTGTTGGCGCAGGGTGGCCTTTACGCGCAGTTCTGGGCGCGGCAATCTGGTGGCTTCATGAATCCGGAGGCCGCGGAATGAGGGTTGCTGACCTCATCCAACCGTTCAAAACCACTGAAACGCCCCCACCACAGACGTTGGGGGCGTTCATTCGCTGGAGTCTGTCCGGGGCCTGGCCGATGTTGTTTGTTGCAGCTTTCTTCTCGGCCACAGCCGGCGCGATGGAGGCGGGCACGGCTTGGATTTTGGGCCGCGTGATCGACGTGGCAACGTCTAGCGGTCCGGAAAACTTTTTGACCGTGCATAACACGTGGATGATCTTCGGCGCGATCACTTTCTTTATGTTGGTGCGTCCGATCCTGTTTGGCCTGTCTTCGGTTTCGAACAATTACATCGTCATGCCCAACATCACACCCTTGGTGTTGGCCAAGTTGAACCGTTGGACGCTGGGCCAGTCGGTGACGTATTTCGACGATGATTTCGCTGGACGCATCGCACAGAAGCAGATGCAAACGTCGAACGCGATGGCTTCGGTCGTGTCAGAAACGATCAGCGCCATTGTATTTGCCCTGGCGTCTCTTGTGGGGTCTTTGCTTTTGTTAGGGTCTATTCACCCGCTTGCGATGCTGCCTTTTGCCGCTTGGCTCGTGGTCTACTTCCTGCTTGTGCGCTGGTATTTGCCGCGCATCCGTCAACGCTCTGCCGCGCGGGCCGGGGCGCGGGCGATGGTTTCGGGGCAGGTGGTTGACACGATCACCAACATCAAGACGGTTAAGTTGTTTGCACATTCCGCTTTCGAAGATCAGTCTGCGCGCGACTCGATGGTGGAACTGCGCGAACGGTCGCTGGATTTCGGTAAGCTTTCGGCCAGTTTTCGATTTATCCTGATGACGTTGGCTGGTGTTTTGCCGGTTCTGCTGCTGGGTGCGACGCTTTGGTTGTGGCAAATCGGCATTGCGACCGCAGGGGATATAGTGGCAGCAGGTGCCGTCTCAATCCGGATTGCGCAAATGACGGGTTGGGTCAGTTTCACTCTAATGGGCCTCTACGCCAATGTGGGTGAAATCGAAAACGGGATGAAAACGCTGGCCAAGCGTGACCGGGTCGAGGATGCGGGGGACGCAAAAGACCTGGTTGTGCACGACGGATCAATCTCATTCGAAAATGCCAGCTTTGCTTATGGTCGGGACATAGGCGGTGTTACAGATCTGACCCTGACTATAAAACCCGGCGAAAAGCTGGGTATTGTCGGCGCCTCGGGCGCGGGTAAATCGACGCTCGTGTCCTTGCTGCTTCGACTCTATGACAGGGAAAGTGGCGCTATTCGTATTGACGGGCAGGACGTGTCGCACGTGACGCAAGACAGCCTGCGCCGCCAGATCGGTATGGTTACGCAGGAAACGGCGATGTTCAACCGTTCAGCGCGCGAAAACATTCTGTACGGTCGCCCGGATGCGTCCGAGGATGAGATGATAACCGCTGCGAAAAAGGCCGAGGCGCATGAATTCATCCTCAGCCTTGAGGATGCTAACGGTCGCCAAGGCTATGACGCTCATCTGGGCGAAAGGGGTGTAAAACTCAGCGGCGGACAGCGTCAGCGGATCGCTTTGGCCCGTGCCATTCTGAAGGACGCGCCGATTTTGGTTCTGGACGAAGCAACCTCGGCACTTGATTCCGAGGTCGAAGCCTCGATTCAGACCGCGCTGCATCGGGTAATGGAGGGTAAGACCGTTCTGGCCATTGCACACCGGCTGTCCACCCTCAGCGAGATGGATCGGATCGTTGTCCTGGACCAGGGGCGGATTGTCGAAAGCGGAACACATGAGACGCTGCTGGATCAGGGCGGTCTGTATGCGCGGTTCTGGCATCGTCAATCTGGCGGCTTTATTCAGGCGGAAGCTGCTGAATAAGGGTTTTGTTGACTTGAAAGCCCGGCTATCAGGCCCTTCATGACGCAGCGATTCACAATCACACGGCTCGGCCATCAGGGCGATGGTATTGCCGATGGCCCCGTCTATGCCCCGCGCACTCTACCAGGTGAGGTCGTAAGCGGCACTTTGACGGGTCAAGTGCTGACCGATATCCGGGTGGAAACGCCATCCGAAGATCGGGTCAAGGCGCCGTGTCGCCACTACAAAGCCTGCGGCGGGTGCCAGTTGCAGCACGCGTCTGACGCCTTTGTAGCTGATTGGAAGCTTGAAATTGTGCGCACCGCGTTGGCTGCGCAGGGTCTGGATGCGCCGATGCGCCCGATACACACGTCACCCGAACAGTCGCGCCGGCGTGCGACGGTCGCCGTAAGGCGTACAAAGAAAGGTACGTTGGCCGGGTTTCATGGTCGCGCGTCGGACACGATCACGGAAATCCCCGACTGCCGGTTGTTGGACCCCGAGTTGACCGCGGCCATTCCTGTGGCCGAGGCGCTGGCCGTTCTGGGTGGAAGCCGTAAGGGTGTTCTGGCGGTGACACTGACACTCTCCGAAGGCGGATTGGATGTAGCTGTTAGAGGCGGCAAACCCTTGGACGGTCCGCTGGAACTAGCGCTGGCTCAAGCGACCGAGAAACACGGGTTGGCGCGGCTGAGTTGGGACGGTGAAGTGATCGCTATGCGACAGGCGCCGGTTCAGCGGTTTGGAAGAGCCGCCGTCACTCCGCCGTCCGGTGCGTTCTTGCAAGCGACCAAGGACGGAGAACAGGCTCTATTACAGGCGGTTTTGGAGGCAACAGAGGGTGCAAAGCGCGCCGTCGACCTGTTTTCAGGTAGCGGTACGTTTTCGCTTCCCCTGGCCCAAAAAGCCGAAGTTCATGCTGTGGAAGGCGAGGCCGCAATGGTTCAGGCGCTGGATCAGGGCTGGCGCAGAGCGCAGGGTTTGAAACGCGTAACAACTGAGGCCCGCGACCTGTTTCGTCGTCCATTGATGCCTGATGAACTAAAGGCCTTTGACGCGATTGTTTTAGACCCGCCCCGCGCCGGAGCCGAGGCGCAGGTGGAGGAGTTGGCTCAAGCCAGTCGACCAGTGATTGCCTATGTTTCCTGCAACCCGGTGAGCTTTGCGCGGGACGCAAAAATCCTTGTTAACGCAGGCTACACCCTTGAATGGGTACAGGTCGTTGACCAATTTCGGTGGTCGTCACACACGGAACTTGCTGCGCGCTTTGTCCTGAACGCCGCATCTTGACCAGACAGGAGATCGCGACACATGAGTGTCAAACAGCGTTTGCTGACCATCATCGAAGCCCCGGCTTTCGGGCGTTTCATCACGGCAGTCATAATTTTCAACGCAATTCTTTTGGGGATGGAGACATCACCCACTTTGATGAACGCAGCAGGACCGCTGATTGTCACGCTAGACAAGCTGTGCCTTGCCATCTTCGTGGCTGAGATCACAATAAAGCTGATCGCGACCGGGCGCAGATTCTTTACAAGCGGTTGGAATATATTCGATTTCCTGATCGTGGGTGTCGCACTTGTCCCCAGTGCTGGTGGTCTTTCCGTGCTGCGTGCCCTGCGGATCCTGAGGGTGTTGCGCGTGATTTCCGTGGCGCCCCGCCTGCGCCGCGTGGTCGAAGGCTTTATTTCGGCCCTGCCCGGGATGGCCAGTGTCTTCTTGTTGATGGCAATCCTATTCTACATCGGCGCGGTAATCTCGACCAAACTGTTCTCGGTGTCATTTCCCGCCTGGTTCGGTGATCTGGGCCTGTCGGCCTATACCTTGTTCCAAATCATGACGTTGGAAAGCTGGTCCATGGGCATCGTCCGCCCCGTGATGGAGGTATATCCCTACGCCTGGCTGTTTTTTGTGCCATTTATCATGGTCACGACCTTTGCCGTGGTGAACCTGTTGGTGGGTTTGATCGTGAACTCGATGCAGGACGCACACCATGCCGAGGACGAGGTTAAAACCGATGCCTATCGCGACGAAGTGCTGGAACGGCTGGAAAGCATCGAACGCCGTCTGGCCGAGCAGATGAACAGCAAAAAGTGATTTCCGTTTCGCAAGGTTTTTGGCATATTAATCTCCAAAAAACAGAGCAGGCAGTGAAAAATGGATCGTCGAGCATTCGGATTGGGGGCTATGGCAACGCTGAGCCTTACGGCTTGTGCCAAAGCTGGCCCAAGATTTTTGACTTATGATGGGCCCGAAGTGACCTCTTTGGTGGTCAACAAAGGCGCACGCAAACTCTATCTGCTGCATCATGAGCAGGTTTTGCGAGAATACGATGTGGATTTGGGATTTGCGCCACGAGGCACCAAAACCAAAAAAGGGGATGGTCGCACGCCAGAGGGCAGCTATCTGATTGACCGCAGAAATCCGCGAAGCCGCTATCACCTATCGTTAGGTATTTCCTACCCCAACTCTCAGGATATCGCTCAGGCCAAGGCAGCAGGCGTTAATCCGGGCGGTGATATCTTTATTCACGGCCAGCCGAATCTTCGGTCAGAGCTCAAGCGCGCGCGGAAAACACCCGATTGGACCGCAGGATGCATCGCTGTTAAGAATGACGAGATTGAAGAGATTTATGCGATGGTCAACAAAGGCACGCTAATCACTTTGCGTCCCTAGGCGGCACCGGGGCCCAGGCTCCAAACCCGAACACCTCATAGTCATGCTGGTAGATGTCCTCTGCCAGCGCCTCTAGCTCAGCATCATAGATCTGGTCCAGCGTAAACGGTTCATCAGGCGCGCGTGTGCTGGGCTTTGGCGGGTTTGAATGACCGATATCTCGTGCAAGCGCTGGAAGCGCTGTGGTCAGGTCTTCTTCCCGCAGGATCAGGTCTGGCAAAAGGAAACCGGAAATCCCGTCCAGAACCCGGGATTGGCTGCACCATGTCCCGTCAACGCGGATTGGGGTTTGATTGTTGAGGTTAAGACGTAGGAAGCCGAGAAAAGCGGAAAACGCATCACGGTGCTGCGCGACAGAATAATTGGTGTCCCGCACCTGCCCTGGAATCGGCACCTTTAGTCGGTTCCGCAGATAGTTACGCACCATTTTGTAGCTGCCAGGTCCAGTACTTAGAATGTGTTGGCAAAACGCGGTATGCGCCCGCGACAACGGATGGCGCAGGACTGTGAATTTTCGGTGACCGGTGTGGTTCCTCAACCAAGCGCGGATCTGTTTGCGGTTGCGATCGGTGATTAAATCACCAGTCTTACCGCCGTCCAGATCGGCCAGCCATTGGTTTAAAACAGGCTCTAATCCGTTACGAATGGGCAAATACATCAAGGCCGACTTTGGTGCCGCGACGTATTGCGGGACGGCGGCACCGCGCTGCGGCTCAAATCGAGAGGTGTGATGCAGCCCAAACTGGTCGACATCCGCCAGCGCACGCGCCATGTCGTCAGGATTTGTGACTTTTGACACTGCGGGCGCTGGGTTTTGCGGTTTCAGCGTGTCGTCCAGCCGGGTCAGTCGCGCTTTGACCCCCAGCCATTCGGCTAGGCCGTTCAGGACGTCCATTTCAGTCAGGTCTTCATAGGAGATGAAAAAAGCGCTCTGACCTGTCTTTTGCAAATGTCGCCGCAGCATGTGCTGATGGCTCTGGACCTGTTCCAGATAATCCAAGAATTCCTGTGCATCAAAGGTGACTTGGGCATCGACGCGGCGTTTAACATTCTTCAGCAGCCATTGCTGTGTGGTCCGCGCGATCTTCAAGGACAGGTAGCTGTCCAGTGGATTGCGGGTCAGAATGATCTTTGCGCAGCGATGGTCATTCAAAATGGGCTTCAGAATGCGCGGATCGTGTTCTTCGAAATACCGGAACCCGTTGATGTCACCGGGTGCTGTACGAATGGCTTTCAGCAGCTTCATCGGATCTGCGTCACGGTCTTCCAGCGTCAGGCCCAGCAGTGTATCTGACTGCAGATTCCCGGCAAAATGGGGATTAAACGCCTCGCCATGGCAGGTCACGCTGTCAAGCGCGTTCAGGTTTGCCTCCAGCAGGTTAGACCCTGTGCGCATGGCCGCCAGTACAACAAAGTAATCATATTTGGCTGCCATTGGCCGTCACTGCACCAGATAGGGTTTTCGGAAAGGTTTTGTCTGCCGACCAAATACATCGTCAGACGGGAAATCACCCATCAGATATGGGTGCATACCCTGATTCTTCAGATTTTGCAGGAACTTCCCGAAACCGGTCAGATCAACCATGGTGGGCACTTCGGTCAAGTGGCTGGCCTGATGTGCGCCGATCTCATCCAGAATCGTCTGTAACGGATCCATCGGCGATTCAATGAAATCGGCCAAGGTCCAACTGCGCATGCGGGCTTTGGTCCAGACCGAGGTCAAAACCTCGAGCTGCTTGGTTTCAATCTGCTGCAACCGTGCCGCTTCGCACCGGATCTCCGAGAAGTTGAGGTTTGAACGGAACAATGGAATTGCCCAGGCTCCGGTGATGACCGAAATCTGGGCGTTCTTGTCGCGCGCCAAAAACCAGTTGATCGCTTGCGTGTCTCTTGGGCTGAACTGAAAACACTGCCGTTCCCCCCGCGTGTTCCAGATCAGGTTCGACAGGAATGCTGTGGGGTTGTAATCCCGTAAAGTTGCGCTGTCGCTAAGGGCGCCGTTTGTGATGGTTTCCCCTTGTTCAAATTCGGCGCGATCAGGTCCGAACAAGTGCCCATGGACTTTTGCTCCCGTGGTGGTCACAAGCCAGGATTCAAAATCCTCAAACAGCTCGGAAAATCCCTGGAATACAGAATAAGGCGAAGATGTCAGGCCGTTTTCGCTGCCGTGCCGTGGAAAGCGGCTTTGCATATAAAGCCCGTCGCGTCCTCGCGTCCGCCGTTCCACCGCTTTCGAGAAGATGCGGTCGATCTTGCCGGGATTGGGCTCAGCCGGTTTCATGGCACTGGTCTGGTCCGTCAGAAATGCCTGATACAGTCGTTCGGCCTGAGGCCAGATCTTACGGGCAACAAAGCAATCCGAGCGTCGCAGCAATTGCAGGTGATCGTCATAGAAAATATGAGGACGGCCCTGGTAATCGAATTTGGACAGAGTCAGGGATCGGCTTTCGATATGCGTCGAATATTGTCGTGCAAGGGTCTGGAAATAGCTTTCATCCGGAATCCAAACATGGCGGAAATACTTGTCGTATTGTTTACGTTTGGGATCTTGAAGGATGGCTGAGAGTGTCTGGCGGGTCAGGCACCACCACTGGCTGCCCATATGAGGCACCAAACCATCTGGAATTTGTCTACGGTACCCCACGGCACGCTGTAGCCTGACATAGGTGTCAAACAGCTTGCGCTGTTTGCGCCACGAGAATGGGAACCGCAGGGTAAACCGTTCATGATCCAGACCGCCAATGGTCCAGCTGACATCGGATGTCGTTGCGCTTTCGATAAAATCCACGCGGGGCCGTTCAGCCAGGTAATCGATTAGCTCCTGAACCGGACGCAGGGGCAGGCATGCTCCTGAAGACAGAAACGCGTGCCGAACGTCGGGAAATTGCTCAAGCATCAATTCGGATGCGCTTTGCGAGGCAGCGACGATGCCCCAGCCGCCCCAATCGCACCGGTGACGTTCAGAAAAAACGATATCGGGATCGTTTGAGCAGGACGCGACAAAACGGGCGTAAGTGCCATCCGGGACTTTGCGATCCACGTGCACCACAACCGGACATCCCGCAGCCGTCCAATGGCGCGCCACCTGCTCGGCTCGGTCCAGCGAAGTATGGACCAGCATGACGATGCCCAGGCTACTCATGCCCAATTCCCCTTGGACATAAGGCCCAGAATCTCAAGCTGTCGCCAATTGATGTAAGCCTCGGACCATTGGCACCAGAAAACGGGTTTTTCCTCAAGCTGTGCGGCATAGGCTTTGTATTCACCTGATCCGCGGTAATGTTGACCGCGCTGCAGTTCCTCGCGCGCTTTGTCGCCAAGGGTGTCGATCAGTTTGGCATGAAGCAGTGACCCGCTGGCTTTTTCCCCGCCCCACTCGTCATAAACTTGGTTCAAACCCCGCGGCAAAAGCGAATGGGTCGAGCTGACATAGACATAGCGCCGATCCCACTTCACCAAGGGAATCTTGTTCAACGCAGGCGCTTTGGAGGGGTTTTCGCGAAAAAACACGCGCGCTCTAGGACCGCCTTGAATCCACAGGTTCTTATAATCCGGGTTCTTGGTGATCATGTAGTTCCCGGGATCGAACCAGCGCGCGATTTCGAACGGGTTCTGCCCCTCGCGGTAGGGTTCTGCATCTACCGGACCTTCGGGGTACATGTCGATCAGCATGGTTCCAAAACTGCGCACGGCGCTGCCATCCAGCCAATCCGTCAATGCGCGTATAGGGCGGGTGTCGCAAAACGGATAGATGAAGAATTCATCCGGATCGACGGTCAGAACCCAATGACCATGTGCGTATTTCCGCAAAATGTAGTTCGACCAGTCCAGACCATAGCCCGCGCGTTTGTAGCTGGTTGTCGTTCGCCAAACTGACACGTCGGCCTGTTCTTGCAGGAATTCGAAACTTCCGTCATCGCTATTGTTGTCGATGAACAAAAAGTGGTTGATGCCCAGTTTGCGGTAGTATTCCAGGAAAAACGGCAGGCGGATTTTTTCGTTCCGGACAACGCTCATTAGAAGAATGTCGTCGTGTCGGATGGCCGATGTGTTGACGCTGGCGGGTTTCAGTTCACGGCTTCGTCTGAGGCAGCGCAGAATACGGCGCTTGCGCCGCAATCGCATTTTGTAGGATTCGAACAGGCTCACGTGACTGCCCAACCTTTATTATTACGCGAGCTTTCCCCGACCTCGTCTTTCCAGTTGGCAGGACAAGGCATTACCGGTTTATGCCACCTATGCATCTTCTGAGGCAACTTTTTTAAACCGACAAAGTGTAAACGTGCGGTTGACTGTCGTATTTTCATTGCAGGCCCCAATCCCCGCCAGGCATCAACCCCATTTGTTGCAACTGTTTCCAGCCGGTATAACGGACTGATTGTGGAGTCCACATGACCGGCTGATTAATGATCCCGTCATAATACGCCGCAAATTGGCTTGGATCATGAAAGTGCTGGCGTCGTTCTTTTTCCGATTTGGACTTTTCAACAATCTCCGGCAGGAATTTTGTGTGCAGCAATACTCCCGAAGGCGCCGCTCCACCGGGCCCATCATAAGCTGCGTTCAGGTGGCGCGGCAGGGCCGAGTGGCATGAGTTCACATACGCATACCGCCGCGACCAGCGGATCAGTGGAATCTTGTTCAGAGTGGGAGAGCGCTGCCGCGTTTGGGTGAAGAACATCCGTTCCCTTGCGCCGCCTTGAACCCACAGATTGCCAATCGGGCTTTGTCGCTCTGCGCGATATGGCCCCGCATCGAACCAACACAGCAGATTTGTTGGGTCGGTATCCGGATCATAGGTGTCACGGCCCAACGGACCTTTGGGATAGAGGTCCAGCATCAACGCGCCAAAACCCACCCGGCCTTGTTGGTCCAACCGGGCTGTCAAATCCTGTAGCGGCCTGGTATCGCACTGGGAATAAACCAACAGCTCATCCGCATCGACCATAAGACACCAGTGCGCGTGTCCATGCCGCATCTGGAGCCAAGTCAGCCAATCCAGACCAAATCGTGATCCCCGATAGCTTGAATAGGTTTGCCAGACAGAAACATCTGGTTGATCCAAGAGATACTCTGCCGAGCCGTCATCGCTGCCATTGTCGACGACCAGAAAGTGGCGCACACCCAACTGGCGGTAGTGGCGAAGAAACCAGGAAAGGCGGGTCATTTCGTTGCGCAGAGTGGTAAAAGCCAGCACGTCACCAGCGGGGATCTTGCCGGTCCGATCGTTCAGGCAGGTCAACTGGTTCCGGCTGCGAAAGGATCGCCACAGAAGCCGCCGACGTTTCCAGCGCAGCTGATACTTTTGCCGCCAGTCGATCTTGGGCAGCTTTTGTAACGCGCTGAAGGTCAATTTAGCCTCATTTCTCGTAGTGGCCGTTCTGATGCCAGCGCCAGGCATCCGCTATCATTGTCTCTAACGTGGAGCGTTTTGGCATCCATCCCAGTTCAGTTTCAGCCCGAACAGAGCCCGAGACCAGCTTTGTACAATCGCCTGCCCGACGAGGCCCGGTTGAATAAGGCACAGGGCGGTTGGTAACGGATTTGGATTGCTCGATTACCTCCAACACGGAAAATCCTGATCCGGTGCCCAGATTGAAAACACGGCTTTCCTTGCCTTGTTCCAGCCATTCCAGCCCCAGAACATGCGCGTCGACCAGATCGCAGACATGTACATAGTCGCGGATACATGTGCCGTCGGGGGTGTCATAGTCGGTCCCAAAGACGGTCAGGCCTTCGCGTTTGCCGTCGATCGCATCCAGCATCAGAGGGATCAGGTGCGTTTCGGGCTGGTGGAATTCACCAACGTCTCCGTCAGGGTCTGCCCCGGCAACGTTGAAATAGCGGAAAATGACGTGGCGCAGGCCGTGGGCCGCTTCGAAATCTTTCAGGATATCTTCGATTGCACGTTTCGATGCACCATAGGCATTCAGTGGATACTGCGCGGTGGATTCATCCAGAACCACGTTGTCATGTTCACCATAGGTGGCGCATGTGGACGAGAACACAAAATTCAAACACCCGGCTGCAACCGCAGCTTCGATCAAGGTCAACGAACCGGTGACGTTGTTTGACCAGTACAATCCGGGCTGCTTCATCGCGTCGCCCACCTGGCTTAGGGCCGCAAAATGCATCACGGCTGCCGGTTGGTGTTTGGCAAACACCTCGTCCAGACGCGCGCGGTCCAGCAGGTCGCCCTGCTCGAAAGGGCCGTATTTCACCGCATCCTGCCAACCCGTGACCAGATTGTCATATGTCACAGGCACATAACCCGCTTGCGCCAGCGCTTTGCACGCGTGCGAGCCGATATACCCTGCACCGCCAGTAACAAGGATAGTTGTCATGATGCGTCCTTTAAAACGAGTTAACTATACTTAAAATTTGAGCACCGCCGGATGTCATGGGGAAAATCGGTTATTCCAACCCCATCGCCGCCATCATCTCTTCGATCTTTGAGACATCCTGCGGGTTGTTCAGTTCCCAGAACTGGCGGCCCTTGGCCTCGACTTCGACGCACAGTACCTTGCGGCCGTTCTCCATGAACCGAAGCTGCTCCAGGCCTTCCAATTGCTCGAGCGGGCCGGTGGGCCAGCCTGGATATGCGGCAAGCGCATCGGGCCGATAAGCATATACGCCCACGTGATGAAACACCGGGGTCGGCTCGTCGCCTGCATAGGTCTGCGAGGTAAACGGCACGACCTCTTTCGAGAAATACATCGCGCTGTGATCGCGACCGAACACAGCGGTGGTTCCTCCGACACGGTCATGCTTTCGGTCGTTCAGCAAACTGTTCAGCGCGTCGCCGTCACAGCGCAGCACAGGCGTGGCCACACCAGCATCCGGCGCCGCGCGCAGGCCCGCGATCAGGTCTTCTACAAACCAGTGTGGCGTCAGTGGCGCGTCGCCCTGAAGGTTGACCACCATATCATACCCAGCCCCCAGAACCTCATGCGCTTCGGCGCAGCGTTCGGTGCCGTTCTGACAGCTTTCCGAAGTCATCACCACTTCGGCCCCAAACCCTTCCGAGACCTCGCGGATACGATCGTCATCCGTTGCAACGACCACCCGATCAACGCCCGAGACAGACTTGGCTGCGCGCCAGGACCGTTCGATCAGCGTCATCGCAGTGCCTGTGGCACCAGATAGCGGCACCAACGGCTTGCCCGGATAGCGGGTCGAGGCATAGCGGGCGGGGATGGCAATCAGAACAGACATCAGGCTTCCTTTAGTTCAACACCCGGAGCGTAGGCGATAAAAAACGGGTTGGCATAGCCTTCTTTGCCATAGAGCAGCGGCGAATGGTCGTCAAAACGCACCACCTGGCCACCGGCCCCGGCCAGAACCGCGTGGCCTGCCGCTGTATCCCATTCCATTGTGCGACCGACACGTGGGTAGATATCCGCTTCACCGGTGGCCACCAGACAGAACTTGAGGGAAGACCCTGCGCTTTTGCTGTCTTTGGCTTGGTACTTGCTGATGTAATCCTCGGTCGCCTGATCCCTGTGGGATTTCGAAGCCACGACCAAAAGTGCCGAATTGTCCGGTTTAGAGACTGAAATATTCGTCAAATCACCAGGTGTGTCCTTGTCAAATGCGCCGGTTTCCTCGACCGAACGGCCATCGGCTTGTGTATAGAACATACGACCGCGAGCTGGGGCATAAACAACACCTCGCGTTGGTGTTCCGTTTTCGACCAGCGCAATGTTGACGGTAAAGTCGCCACGGCGGTTGATGAATTCTTTGGTGCCGTCCAGCGGATCAACTATCAGGAACGTATCACCTTTTTCCGAATGCGAAGCCGCCTGTTCTTCAGTGACCAGCAGAATATCCGGGAAAGCTGCGCGCAAACCGGCGGAAATCAATGCGTCTGCAGCCTCATCTGCCTCGGTTACTGGGCTGGAGTCAGATTTGACTTTGACATCGAAATCATCTGCCTCATAAATCTCCATGATCTTATCGCCTGCCTCGAGGGCAAGACGTCGGATGACTGGGATAAGCGCGTCATAGGTCACAAAAATGCTCCGTTCCTGTGGTTTGTTGATCCAAACTCATGACCGACTTATGATGTGGCGGTTACGGAACGGCAAGATATTCATGCCAGATTGAGGGCGACGAGGCAGGAAAGACCTTCGAGTGTTTTACTTCAAGCGCAATCAATCGCTGCTGGGCGGCGCGTTCACAACTGCTGAGCTTGTGTTCCATGCTGTTGTCAGAAATGTGCGGGCACAGCACCCGAATGCGGTTATCGCCATTTTGATTAACGTCATACAACTGGTGGTGATGTGCATGGTGTTCTACCTGCTGATGACATTGCTGGGTCGGGGTGGCATAGCCAAGATCAGGGGTGAATTCCTGCTGTATATCCTGTCCGGCGTCCTTCCGTTTATGATGCATATCCAGTCGATTGGGTCGATTTCCGGGGTTGGTTCGGCCAACAACCCAATGACGCTGCATTCACCAATGAATGCGATGGTCCTTATCCTGGCGGCGGCTTTCGGCACGCTGTACAAACAGGTGATGGCCATGTGCGTCCTTCTGTTCATTTACAATGTTGCAGTCGCCCCTTTGGATATTGAGAATCCCGGTGGTGCCTTTGGGATGGTTTTACTGGCCTGGTTCACCGGATGCGCGATCGGGCTTGTGTTCATGGCGATCAAGCCCTGGTTCCCGACAACCGTTACTATGCTGTCAAACATTTACCGCCGAATGAACATGGTGTTTTCCGGTAAAATGTTTGTCGCAAACACGATGGGCGGATGGTTGTTGATGATGTTCGCCTGGAATCCGCTTTTTCACATCATTGATCAGTGCCGCGGTTTCATTTTTCAGAACTATTTCCCCCGCAACACCAGTTGGGAATACGCGCTTTGGGTCGGGATCGCCTTGTTGATGATCGGCTTGATGGGTGAATTCTTTACGCGCCAGCATGTGTCGCAAAGCTGGAACGCCCGCCGTTAACGCGCCACCCGCAACGTCAGATTGATCCGCCCGCCCTTGGGCAACAAGCGCGACGATCCGAACCTGATCCGGTCCACCCCGTGATATGCCAACCGTGCGGACCCACCCATAACGACCACATCCCCCGAGCTGAGCCAGATCGACTCGGTCTTGCCGCCGCGGGTGGTGTTGCCAATGCGAAACAGGGCGTCATCGCCCAGGGAAATTGACAACACGGGCCAGGAAAAATCAGCCTCGTCCTTGTCCTGATGCAGGCCCATCTTTGCGCCTTCGCCATAATAATTGACCAAACAGCAATCCGGCTCATGTTCCGTGCTGACCAAGTCATGCCAGATACCCAAAATACTGTTGGGAATGCCGGGCCAGATGCCGCCCTTGGGATGCTGTTCCTGATAACGGTAGCCTGCCTTGTCTGTCACCCAACCCAAATCCCCGGCCGAGGTCATGCGCACCGACATCTCTTTGCCCGAGGGCGTGACGGGGCGAAACAAGGGCGCGGATTTCAGAATCGGCCGCAGATCAGCGATGACCTGCGTCTGGGTGGCAGGATCCAGATGGCCTTTTCTGATGTCGAACCCCCGCAAAATCAGCCGCGCCATTCCGGAAACCCCAATCCTTTCCAAATCCTTGCCAAAAAAGGCCACAGATTCCCGAAAACCTGCCTTTTACGGTGCTTGCAGGCCCTTGGTCTCGCCCTTATATACGCCGGGACGCGCGATGGTAGTGCTGTCGCGCACATCAGATCGGGGACGGGATGCCGTAACGGGTCCGGTTCTCGAGACATCGCCTTGAAGAGAAAGGGATTGCAAAAATGGGAAAAGTAATCGGGATTGACCTCGGAACCACCAACTCGTGTGTGGCCATCATGGACGGCTCGCAGCCGAAGGTCATCGAAAACGCAGAAGGGGCGCGGACCACGCCCTCGATCGTCGCCTTCACCGAAGATGAGCGACTGGTCGGTCAGCCTGCAAAGCGTCAGGCGGTCACCAACCCCGACAACACGATCTTTGGCGTCAAGCGTCTGATCGGTCGTCGTGTGGATGATGCAGAAGTCGAAAAAGACAAGAAAATGGTGCCGTACGCCATCGTTGATGGCGGCAATGGTGACGCGTGGGTCGAGGCCCGCGGTGAAAAATACTCCCCAAGCCAGATATCGGCCTTCACTCTGGGCAAGATGAAGGAAACCGCCGAGAGCTATCTGGGTGAAGAAGTCACACAAGCAGTCATCACCGTACCGGCCTACTTCAACGACGCACAGCGTCAGGCCACCAAAGACGCCGGTAAAATCGCCGGTCTGGAAGTGCTGCGGATCATCAACGAACCGACAGCGGCTGCTCTGGCCTATGGTCTGGACAAGGAAGAAACCCAAACCATCGCGGTTTATGACCTTGGTGGTGGTACCTTCGACGTGACCATCCTGGAAATTGATGACGGCCTGTTCGAGGTCAAATCGACCAACGGTGACACCTTCCTGGGTGGTGAAGACTTTGACATGCGCATCGTCAACTACCTGGCGGATGAGTTCAAAAAGGAACACGGTGTCGATCTGTCCCAAGACAAGATGGCCCTGCAGCGTCTGAAAGAGGCCGCTGAAAAAGCCAAGATCGAACTGTCCTCGACCTCGCAGACCGAAATCAACCAGCCGTTCATCTCGATGGGTTCGAACGGTCAGCCGCTGCACATGGTCATGAAACTAACCCGTGCCAAGCTGGAATCGCTGGTGTCGGACCTGATCAAAAAGTCGATGAAGCCTTGCGCTGCCGCTCTGAAAGACGCCGGTCTGTCGGCTGCTGACGTGGACGAAGTTGTTCTGGTTGGTGGTATGACCCGGATGCCAAAAGTGATCGAAGAGGTCACCAAGTTCTTCGGGAAAGAGCCGCACAAGGGTGTAAACCCGGACGAAGTGGTTGCCATGGGCGCCGCCATTCAGGCCGGTGTTCTGCAAGGCGACGTTAAAGACGTTGTTCTGCTGGACGTGACCCCGCTGTCGCTTGGCATCGAGACACTGGGTGGCGTGTTTACCCGCCTGATCGACCGCAACACCACGATCCCGACCAAGAAGTCTCAGGTCTTCTCGACCGCCGAGGACAACCAGAATGCCGTGACCATCCGCGTGTTCCAGGGTGAGCGTGAAATGGCTGCGGACAACAAGATCCTGGGTCAGTTCAACCTCGAAGACATCCCGCCCGCACCGCGCGGTATGCCTCAGATCGAGGTGACTTTTGACATCGACGCCAACGGTATTGTCTCGGTTTCGGCCAAAGACAAAGGCACCGGCAAAGAGCAGAAGATCACCATCCAGGCTTCGGGCGGTCTGTCCGACGAGGACATCGAAAAGATGGTCAAGGACGCCGAGGAGAACGCGGAAGCCGACAAGGAACGCCGCGAACTGGTCGACGCCAAGAACCAGGCGGAAAGCCTTATCCACTCGACCGAGAAGTCGATGGAAGAGCATTCCGACAAGGTCGACCCGACCACCATCGAAGCCATCGAGCTGGCGATCGCCGCTTTGAAGGACGAGCTGGAGACCGAGAATGCCGACAAGATCAAGTCGGGCATCCAGAACGTCACCGAAGCGGCCATGAAGCTGGGCGAAGCCATCTATAAGGCGCAAGCCGAAGAAGGCGAAGAAGAGCCCGCAGCAGCCGACGCCGCACCGGGTGACGATGACATTGTCGATGCCGAGTTCGAAGATCTGGACAACGACAAGCGTAACTAACGGGTAACCGGGCCAATTCGGGCCGGTCCGGTTGCCGGGCCGGCCCGATTACGTTGAGGCAGAAGGAAACACTGATGTCAAAACGCGACTATTACGATGTGCTCGGCGTAGCCAAAGGTGCATCGGCGGACGAGATCAAAAAGGGTTTTCGCAAGAAAGCCAAAGAATTGCATCCCGACCGTAACAAGGGCAACCCGGATGCCGAGGCGCAGTTCAAGGAAGCGAACGAAGCCTATGACGTGTTACGCGACGCCGACAAAAAGGCCGCTTACGACCGCTTCGGCCATGCCGCTTTTGAAAACGGCATGGGCGGCGGCGGGCGTCCCGGCGGCGGCTTTGGTCAGGGCGATTTCTCCAGCGCGTTCTCGGACGTTTTCGACGATCTGTTCGGCGACTTCATGGGCGGTCAACGCGGTGGAGGCGGCGGCCGTCGCGCCGCGCGCGGCTCTGACCTGCGCTATAACCTGCGCGTGTCGCTGGAAGAGGCGTTCTCGGGCCTGCAGAAAACCATTAACGTCCCCACCGCCGTGGCCTGTTCGTCCTGTGACGGAACCGGCGCTGAAGGTGGCGTTGAACCCACAACCTGCCCCACTTGTTCGGGCATGGGCAAAGTGCGGGCGCAACAGGGCTTCTTTACGGTTGAACGCACCTGCCCGACCTGTTCTGGGCTGGGTCAGATCATCAAGAACCCCTGCAAATCCTGCCAGGGTTCCGGCCGTGTCGAAAAAGATCGTGCTTTGTCCGTCAATATCCCAGCTGGTGTTGAAACCGGAACACGGATTCGGCTGGCTGGCGAGGGCGAAGCTGGGATGCGCGGCGGTCCTCCGGGCGATCTCTATATCTTTGTCGAGGTCTCCGACCACAAACTGTTCGAACGCGACAGCGTAAACCTTTATTGCCGGGTTCCGGTTAGCATGGCCAAGGCCGCGCTGGGCGGTTCGATCGAAGTTCCGACCATTGATGGTGGACGGGGCCGTGTCCAGATTCCAGCCGGCAGTCAGTCAGGTCGCCAGATGCGCCTGCGTGGCAAAGGCATGCCGGCTCTGCGTGGTGGTGGTGTTGGTGACATGTTCATCGAACTGGCGGTGGAAACTCCGGTCAACCTGACCAGCCGCCAGAAAGAGCTGCTGCGCGAGTTTGAGGACTTGGGTGAAGACAACCACCCGGAATCCAAAAGCTTTTTCTCTTCCGTCAAATCCTTCTGGGACGGAATGAAAGGCTGAGACTGAGGCGGCGATTGCCGCCTCTTTTACGTTTTGACCGTTGTAAAAATCAAAACGACATGGCTTCGTTTGGCACTATCTGGTTTCCAGCCAATCCATGAAACGCATCGACCAGATCGCCGTTCCCAGACCTGCAATCTTGAACGGGCGATAGGACATGGCCCGCACCGGTGTTGTTGGAAAGGTCAGAGATTCAGGGTCAGCGCCCAGGGCACGCTCGGCCAGAACGCGGCCCATCACATGTGACATTGCAACGCCGCGCCCGTTGTAGCCTAGCCCGATTAAGAGGCCCGGCTGCGGTTCATGCAGGTGAGGCAGGTGGTCGTCGGTAACCGCGATGCGCCCGCCCCAATGATGGGACCAGTTGGCTCCTTTCACCTGAGGAAAAACGCGTTCGGCGTCTCGTTGAAGCCAATCGAAACCGCCCAGGTTGCCCGCGCGGTCCATGCGGCCCAACCCACCGTAGACCAACCGATTGTCTGGCTCTCGCCGTGCATACATAATGATCCGTCGGCTGTCCGAGATTGTGTGCCCCTGTGGCAGGATCGAAGCAATGACGTCTTCCGGCAACGGGTCTGTTGCAATCTGGATCGGGGTCAGAGGCATGATGCTGTTGGGTAGTTTCGGCACCAGTGGGCCGGTATAGCCGTTGGTTGCAACGATCACAGTGTCAGAGGTGACCGAGCCTTGATCTGTGCGCAGTTGCCACTTACCGCCGACCTTGTTCATCGAGGTGACAGCGCTGTTTCCAAAAATCGAAACGCCGCGTTGTTGGGCGGCACCTGCCACGCCGCGCGCCAGCATCATTGGCTGTACGGCGCCACCGCGTGGGGTCACGACACCACTGGAATAGGCAGCAGTGCCCGAGGTGATTCGCAGATCATCCCCACGTAGAAGCTCCATTCCTGCGCCAAATTCGTTCCAGGCTTTCACGTCCACCTCGGCCTTTTGCAATGCCCGGTCATTATGCAGTACCCTCAGCCAGCCCTTCTGCCGGGCTTGGCACGGGATCTGATAGGTGTCGATCAACGAGAACAATTCGTCGGCGGAATTCAGAGACGCTTCGGTCAGACGCTCAAAATAAGTCTGTCCCAGCATACGCTGTAAGTCTTTGGGTGAGTTGAAAGGCAGCATAGGATTGACCTGCCCGCCAGTGCGCCCCGATGCGCCCCAGCCTACATCACCGGCATCGAGTACGACGGCTGACGTACCTGCCTCGGCCAAGGCCAATGCTGCGCGCAGACCGGTGAAGCCAGCGCCCAGAATGGACACGTCCGCGTGCAGATCGTCGGTCAATTGTGGGCTGTCGGGCATTGACGGCGCAGTGCTGGCCCAAAGCGAGTTCGGCCGCGTGGCCATGGCAGGTGGTGTTGCGAACATAAAAATCTCGTATATCGGAACAATAATTCCAATGTTCGATAGCATCCGTCAGGTCGTCAAGTGGAAGTTTTCGGGTGCTTCCCCGCCGATCCGACTACAGATCTCGGCAGCGGTTTGTTTCAGCAAGTCAAGGCTGGCAAGCAATTCCTCTGGCGTGTCGTCTGCCGTCAAAGTCCAAACAGAAAGACAGGCGGCGACTTTGCCCTGATCATTCCAAATCGGAGCGGACATGCCCATGACCTGGAGAAATTCCTCTTTCACGACAACCGCATAGCCCTGATTCCGAACGACACCCAAGTCGGTCTCAAGCTCTGGCAGGTTGGTCTTTGTGTATTCGGTGAACTTTTCCAACCCGGCCGAATCGAGCACGGAATTGCGCTGTTTTTCGGGCATAAACGCAAGGAAAACTTTGCCTGCGGCTGTGCAGTGCAGCGGTGCGTGGTCGCCTGCACGCGCTGCGTACCGAACCGAAACATTATTGGTTGTCCGCAGGTACAAAATGGTATCGCCATCCAAAACAGACAGCGCAATGTTCAATCCTGTCGCTTCGCTGAGGCGGTCAACAGGTTCGGCGACAACCTGCTGAAGATCCGGGTGTCGAAATCCGGCGCGTGCCCATTCTTGAAATCGCGAGCCAGGTTTGTAGGTTCTGCCGCTTTTGTCGTATTCGACCATCCGCTCACTTTGAAGAACGGCAAGTACGCGGTGGCACGAGCTTTTGACCAAACCTGTCCGCGCAACGATATCCGAAAAACCCATAGGTCTTTTTGCGTGGGTCAGGGCATCCATGATCATAGCGCACTTTGCGACGATAGAGCTGTCTGTCGATCTTGCCATGCCCACTCCCATATCTACTGCATTGCAGAACTACGACGAGTTTTTAACCGTTTCAACTTTTGAATACGCTCACAGCAAAACTTGAAGAATAAACAGTTGACGAAAAGAATGCGTACTCACTAGTGTTCTATTTCAGAACACCTGTTCTGCACAACGATAGAATGAGAGGCTTCTTGATTGGCGGCGTGCAAAAAAGAAAAATACACGGCACAGTACCGTAAGGCGCACCCAATGCTCTCTCACAGTAAAACAGCGGAACGCGCTGTAAAAAAGTGACCCAACCGGAGGATACCATGAAAAAAACACTCGCCACTCTCGCTGCGACCAGTGTGCTTGCGTTGACAAGCCATGCAGTGCTTGCGCAAGACCTGGACGAAATCACCGTTGCATACTTCTTGGAATGGCCGCTGCCCATGCTAGAAGCCAAGGCCAACGGAACCTATGACGAGGCACTTGGCCTCAAGGTGAATTGGGTGAGCTTTGAAACCGGCACTGCGATGAGCGCGGCCATGGCCTCGGGCGATGTGCAGATCGCGGTCAGCCAGGGCATTCCGCCTTTCGTTGTTGCCGCATCCGCTGGTCAGGCGATTCAGGTGGTCGATGTCGCTGTGACGTATTCCGAGAACGACAACTGTGTCGTGTCGGAAGCGCTGGAGATCGATAAGGAAAACGCCAGCGAGCTGGCAGGCAAAAAGGTGGCTGTGCCACTGGGTACCGCCGCGCACTATGGCTTCCTTCGCCAGATGGATCACTTCGGTATCGACTTGGCCAGCCTTGAAGTTGTCGACATGGCCCCGCCTGAAGGCGCTGCGGCCCTAAGCCAGGGCGCAGTTGATTTCGCGTGTGGCTATGGCGGCGGTCTGTCCCGGATGAAAGAGCACGGCAACGTTCTGTTGACCGGTGCCGAGAAGGAAGAACTGGGTATTCTGGTGTTCGATGTGACCTCGGCCCCGGAAAGCTTTATCTCGGAAAACCCTGAGCTGGTCGCCCAGTTCCTTCAGGTAACTGCGGATGCAAATGAGCGTTGGAACTCGGGTGCGGGCGGTGATGCGATGCTTGAAGTTGTTGCCAAAGAATCCGGCATGGATCTTGAAGGCGCGCGCGCGGCCATCGGGACGATGGGTTTCCCCAGTATGGATGATCAGCTGTCGCAGAAATGGCTGGGCGGCAATGTGCAGACCTTCATGAAGGGCGTAGCCGACGTGTTTGTCGAGGCCGGCAGCATCGACGGTGCGCTGGACAGCTATGCCAACTCGGTCAACACCGAGCCGATGACGATTGCCGACGGCAAGTAACAAGGTTTGGCGTGGCGCATTTCCATGCGCCCGCCGATCCTCCCCCGGCAATCGGGCGTGCCGCCTGCTTGTGGCGGCGCCCTCATCTACAGAAAGCGGGAAATGACAGGTTTATCCATCGAAAACATCTCCATGCGCTTCGACCTGCCTAACGGAACGGCCGTGCAGGCGTTGAAGGATGTCACGTTGCATCTGAACGAAGGCGAGTTGATGAGCGTGCTGGGCCCCTCAGGTTGCGGCAAGACCACACTGCTGAACATCGTTGCGGGTTTTCTGGCCCCGACCGAAGGGCAGATCGTGATGAATGGCCACACGGTCACTGGCCCTGATGCCGAACGTGGCATGGTGTTTCAGAAGGGCGCTTTGTTCGAATGGATGAGCGTGCGTGATAATGTAAGCTTTGGCCCTCGGATGAAGGGGCAGAAGGAAGCGCAATACGCGGCCGAGGTCGATCATCTACTTGAGGTCGTGGGGCTTCAGGACTTCAAGGAAAAGGCTATCTACGAATTGTCTGGCGGGATGCAGCAGCGTGTGGCGCTGGCGCGGTGTCTCGCAAATGACCCCGATGTCATCCTGATGGACGAACCGCTTGGCGCGCTGGATGCGCTGACCCGTGAAAAAATGCAATCGCTGGTTCTGAAGCTGTGGAAGGAGACCGGCAAGACAATCATCCTGATCACCCACTCGGTGGAAGAAGCGCTGCTGCTGGGCGAGCGTCTGCTCGTGATGGCACCCAGACCGGGGCGCATTCACAAGGAATATCGCCTCCCCTTCGCAGATATGGGCGTCGACCAGGATCTGCGTGAGGTCAAAAAACACCCTGACTTCGCCACCAACCGCGAAGAGATCCTGGGCATGATCTGGGACATGGAAGAAGAAATCATGGGTCGGACGGAGGCAGCGCAATGATCCCCATTCTGATCTATATCGCGATATTTATCGGCGCTTTCTTTGTGGTCAAACTGGTGACTGCAGGCACAGACCGCCATGATTTCACCTCACTTAAGACGGTCACTTTCGGCGATGAAAGCGCCGTTGTCTCGGATCGTAAGGCATCAATCATCTCGATCATCGCCATCTTCGTGCTTTGGGGCGCATTCACCGGGTCGGCCTTGTTGCCGTCCTTCTTGCACGCGCCCGGTCCTTATGTCGGAGAGGGCTCATTCACCTACACTGTTGAAACGGCTGATGGTCAGACCGATGACGCCTCAGTGACGGTGATCGTGCACCCTGCGGACGCACCGGTGGATGAACCCGAGGTCGCGCCCGGCGATGGATTCGCCAAGGACGATGCCGTTGTGGTGCAGGCCTATCGCAGTAAGTTGGCCCGCCTTGACCGAAATGATGAGATCGGTCGTGACGAAGGTGCAAAGATCGTTGCCGTGAATGGTCAGTCGATTGAGCCGGGTGGTTCTGTGAACACTGATTTCGGTCGTGTGGTCATGTCGCAGCGCGGCACGCTCAACATCGACCCGGACAAGGGCTGGCAGATGGAGCCGATCTGGCTGCCCGCACCGGAAAACGTTTTCGAGCGCTTGGGCGAGATTGCCAGCGAAGGCTTCCGGAATTTCACCCTTTGGGAGCATCTGGGTTACTCGCTGTTCCGCGTGATCGTGGGCTTCCTACTGGGATCGCTTGTGGGCATTCCCTTGGGCTATGCCATGGGTCTGTCCAACTGGTTCCGTGGCTGGTTCGACCCGATTGTCGAGTTTATGCGCCCGGTTCCGCCGCTGGCTTTGATCCCGCTGGTGATCATTTGGGCAGGGATCGGTGAGGGTGGCAAGATCATCTTGCTGTTCCTGGCTGCGCTCTGGATCATGGCGATTGCGGCCCGTTCTGGTGTGTCCGGCGTGAACATCTCGAAGGTACACGCGGCCTATTCCCTTGGGGCGTCAAAGTGGCAGGTGATGCGCCATGTGATCATCCCCAATTCGTTGCCCGAGATCTTCACCGGTGCGCGGGTTGCGATGGGCGTCTGCTGGGGCACGGTTGTTGCTGCTGAACTGGTCGCCGCTGAAAAAGGGGCGGGCATGATGATTATGGTTGCCTCCAAATTCCAGAATACCGACATCGTGATCATGGGCATCATCCTGATTGGTGTCATCGGCTTCGGCATCGACATGCTGATGCGATGGGCCGAACGTATTCTGGTGCCCTGGAAAGGCAAAAGCTGATATAGACTTGCACCAGACGTCAATACACGTCTGGGTGCACCCATAAAGATCATGAGGCGCGGTTTCCCGGTCAGGGTGCCGCGCCTTATGTGTTTTGCGCCTACCGCGCCACTACGCGTGTTGCAAAACGGACCAGCGATATATCCAGTTTGCTGACCGATAACGCCCATTTGGCTCTTGCGTTCGGTGTCGGTGGCTGAGATTGTCTGCCCCAACCGTTGGGGTGCCCTATTTGCAGGGCTGAGAGGCGTGGCTGCGTTAACCCATCGAACCTGATCCGGGCAATTCCGGCGTAGGGAACGGTCTTTTGAATGCAGACAGTTTTCCTACATCGTTGCCCAAAGAAGATGGAGCGACGATATGGCTGCAATTGCCTTGACCATTGCGGGATCTGACAGCGGCGGCGGTGCCGGAATACAGGCTGACCTGAAGGCCATGTCAGCACTTGGTGTTTTTGGTGCAAGCGTGATCACCGCCGTCACCGCACAGAACACGCAGGCCGTCACAGCGGTGCATGGTATTCCTCTGGACGTGATCGAGGCGCAAATTCAAGCGGTGCTGGGCGATCTGGATGTCAAAGCTGTCAAGATCGGTATGCTGGCAACACCTGAGATCATTCAAACCGTCGCAAACGGGTTGGCCGACTTTCAGCGACCCATTGTTCTGGACCCGGTGATGATCGCCAAGTCTGGTGACGCCTTGCTGGCGCAAGAGGCAATCCAGACCTTGCGCGATGTGCTGTTGCCGATGGCGGCGGTTTTGACCCCAAATCTGCCCGAAGCTGCTTGCCTGTTGGATGCAAAAGAGGCCGAAACACCCGATGAGATGGCCGCCCAGGGTCAGGCTCTTTGCGCTTTGGGTGCGCGCGCTGTGTTGATGAAAGGCGGTCATGGTGCGGGTGAGGTATGCCATGACTTGCTGATCGATCCGACGGGTATCGTGGCAGAGTTTCAGGCCCCGCGCCGGAACACCAAAAATACGCATGGGACTGGATGCACTTTATCGTCCTCGATTGCCGCGGGTTTGGCAAAGGGTCTGACGATGCAGGATGCCGTTGCGCAGGCGCATGAATACCTGCAAGGCGCGATTGGACGCGCAGATGAGCTGAACGTGGGTTCTGGGCACGGTCCGGTGCATCATTTCTATCAGGTCTGGCCCAAGTGACCGTCTGGTCTGTCATAGGAGCCGGGGTGGCCGGTCTGGCCGTCGCCAGCGAACTGATGTCGCGCGGCGCGAAGGTGCAGGTGTTTGATCCCGGCGGCCCGCCAGGCCCGCACGGATGTTCATGGTGGGCCGGGGGTATGCTGGCACCCTGGTGCGAATACGAAAACGCGGAAGAACCGGTGCTGAGACTGGGTCAGCGGGCAATCGATTGGTGGGCTGGTCGCACAAAGGTACAGCGGTGCGGTACGCTGGTTGTCGCCAATACACGAGACCTGCCGGACCTACGCAGATTTGCGCGTCGGACCGAAGCGTTTGTGGAAGCCGATCGCGCAAAAATTGCTGAATTAGAGCCTGATTTGCACGGGTTTGGGAAGGGCCTGTTCTTTGACCAGGAAGCCCACCTTGATCCCCGCCAGGCATTGCAGGACCTACACCGAGGCTTGAAGGAACAAGGGGTGGAATTCCATCGCAAATTGGCCCCTGCACAAATTGAGCACGCGATCGACTGTCGCGGACTGCACGCACGCGAATACCTGCATGATCTTCGGGGTGTGAAGGGTGAGATGCTGATCGTGCGTTGCCCGGACGTTGAGTTGACACGCCCCGTGCGTCTTTTGCACCCCCGAATGCCGCTTTATATCGTGCCCCGGGGCGATGGCATCTACATGCTGGGCGCGACCATGATCGAAAGCGAAGACAGCAGCCGCATCGCGGCCCGATCCATGCTGGAACTGCTCAGCGCAGCCTATGCCCTGAACCCGGCCTTTGGTGAGGCCGAGGTGTTGGAAATCGGCGTCGATCTGCGTCCCGCCTTTCCCGACAATTTGCCCCGCATCCGTCGCTTGGGTCGGACAATCTATGCCAACGGACTTTATCGGCACGGCTATCTGCTCGCCCCGGCTCTGGCGCAGGGTGTGGCGGATTTGGCGCTGGACAACACACATACGGAGATGGTCGATGAAGATCGTGCTTAATGGCGAGACGCGGGATGTGCGCGCCGAAACCCTGGCCGAGCTGCTAGAGGAATGCGGCTTCACTGGCCGCGTTGCCACCGCAGTGAACGAAGACTTCGTTCCTTCCAGCCTGCGCGTCGCGCACAAACTGGCCGATGGCGACCGGGTCGAAGTCGTTGCGCCGATGCAGGGGGGATAAGGATGAAAACCTTTTATGGAACGGAACTGCCCAACCCGCTGATGCTCGGCACGGCCCAATACCCCAGCCCTGCCATTCTGGAGCAGGCTTTCCGTGACAGCGGTGCGGGTGTTGCAACCGTATCCCTGCGCCGTGAATCCGGTGCGGGGCAGACCTTTTGGCAGATGATCCGGGAGCTTGGCGTCCTGATCCTGCCTAACACAGCTGGCTGTCATACAGTAAAAGAGGCCGTGACCACAGCCCATATGGCCCGCGAGGTGTTTGAGACCCCGTGGATCAAACTGGAACTGATTGGGCACACCGACAGCCTGCAACCGGATGTGTTCCAGTTGGTCGAAGCCGCCCGTATCCTGACCGAAGACGGGTTTCAGGTGTTCCCCTATACCACTGACGATCTGATCGTGGGCGAACGCTTGTTAGAAGCAGGGTGCGAGGTGCTTATGCCTTGGGGTGCGCCCATTGGGTCTGGGCGTGGTCTGAACAACGAATACGCCTTGCGCGCTATGCGGGCCGAGTTTCCGGATGTTCCGTTGGTGGTCGATGCCGGTATCGGTCTGCCCAGCCATGCGGCCCACGCAATCGAACTTGGCTATGACGCCGTCCTTTTGAACACGGCCGTGGCTCGCGCCGGGGATCCTGTTCTGATGGCCAAAGCGATGGCGCAGGCGACACTGGCCGGGCAATTGGCCCATCAGGCGGACCCGATTGAGGCGCGCGATATGGCTGAACCCTCGACCCCCGTTGTTGGAAAGGCATTTCTGTCATGACGCTGGACCGTTTTTATCCGATCTTTGATCACTCGGATTGGCTGCGCCGGATGTTGCCGTTGGGTGTCAAACTGGTGCAATTGCGCGTAAAGGATCAGCCTGATGATGAGGTTCGCGACCAGATAGCGGCCTCGCGCGATTTGTGCCGCGATCATGGGGCAGTTCTGGTGATCAATGATTATTGGCAACATGCCATCGATCTGGGATGCGACTGGATTCACCTTGGGCAAGAGGATCTGGATGATGCTGACCTGAAAGCCATCCGAAAAGCGGGTCTAAAGCTGGGTGTTTCAACTCATGACGATGATGAGCTTGAGCGCGTGTTGGCAATGGATCCCGACTATGTGGCACTGGGACCGGTCTATCCAACCATCCTGAAAAAGATGAAATGGCATCAACAAGGCCTGCCCCGCGTGACCGAATGGAAGGCACGTGTTGGCGACATTCCCTTGGTTGGTATCGGCGGCATGAGCGTCGAGCGCGCAGCGGGGGTGCTGGAGGCCGGGGCCGATATTGTCTCGGCCGTGACGGACATCACCCTAAACGCGGATCCCGAAGCGCGGGTGCGCGCGTGGATCGAGGCGACGCGATGAGCCGCTATACCCGTCAGACGCTTCTGCCTGAAGTGGGCGCCGAAGGGCAGGGCCGCTTGTCTTCAGCTCATGTTCTGGTGGTGGGAGCAGGCGGGTTGGCCGCGCCGGTCCTGCCGCTTTTGGCCGGGGCCGGCGTTGGGCGGATCACGATTGTAGATGGTGACACTGTGGATCTGTCGAATCTGCATCGGCAAACCTTGTTTGCTGAGGCAGACTGTGGACATCCAAAAGCCGAACGCGCTGCTGACCGGTGCCGTGCATTGAATGCCGAAGTTGAAGTTGTCGCCCTCAATCACGCCCTTACAAGCGAAAACGCGGCTTCCCTGGTGGCGCAAGCCGATGTCGTTCTGGATTGCGCCGACAGTTACGCGGCCAGCTATATCCTGTCGGACACGTGCCTCGCGCAAGGTAAACCGTTGATCAGCGCTTCGGTTCTGGGGTTTTCGGGCTATGTCGGTGGATTCTGCGGCGGAGCCCCATCCCTGCGCGCTGTGTTCCCGGATGCGCCGGACAGTGGGGCCAGTTGCGCGACAGCGGGCGTTCTGGGTCCTGTGGTTGGCGTGATCGGGGCGATGCAGGCACAGATGGTGCTGAACCTGATCCTTGGGCTGGAGCCTTCGCCCTTGGGCCAGATTGTGCAGTATGACGCGCAAACCCTGCGCAGTACGGGGTTCCGCTTTGACGATGCGCCCGAGCCGAATACGTGCTTCCGCTTCCTATCTGTTAATCAACTGACGGATGCCGACCAAATCGTGGAGTTGCGCGGTATAGAAGAAGCACCAGTTCCAGCACACCCTGACGCCATCCGTATATCACCTGAAAACTTGCAACAGATAGACCCTAATAAAGGGAAACGGCTTGCTCTTTGCTGTGCGACAGGCCTGCGCTCGTGGCGTGCGGCGGAACACATGCAACCGAATTGGCCAGGCGAGATTGTCCTCGTCGCGGCCTCAACCTCGTGAATGAAAAGGAAACGCGAGACATGAAGAAGCTGATGACAGCCATAGCCCTTTTGGCCGCCGCGCCAGCCTGGGCCGAAGACAAGATGACAGTCCTGCTGGATTGGTTCATCAACCCTGACCATGGCCCTATTATTGTGGCTCAGGAAAACGGCTATTTTGCCGAGCAGGGCCTTGAGGTCGAAATCGTCCCGCCCGCGGATCCGTCCGCCCCGCCGCGTCTGGTTGCTGCTGGGCAGGCGGACCTGGCCGTGTCGTATCAGCCCCAGCTGCATCTGCAAATCCACGAAGGGCTGCCCCTGAAACGCGTTGGCACACTGGTTGCAACACCGTTGAACTGCCTTCTGGTGCTGGAAGATGGCCCGATCAAGTCGCCCGCAGACCTCAAGGGTAAGAAGATCGGTTTCTCGGTTGCGGGTGTCGAAGAGGCCATCCTTGGCACCGTTCTGGGCAAATATGACGTTGCTCTGGACGATGTTGAGATGATCAACGTCAACTTCTCACTCTCGCCCTCGCTGATGACTGGCCAGGTCGATGCGGTGATCGGCGCGTACCGTAACTTTGAACTCAATCAGATGGATATCGAAGGTCGTCCGGGCACTTGTTTTTACATCGAGGAAGAAGGCGTGCCATCTTACGACGAGCTGATTTATGTCGCCAACCCCGAGACGATGGACAAAGACAAGATCGCCCGCTTTTTGGCTGCGACCGAAAAAGCGACCCAGTATATCGTCAACAACCCGGAAAAAAGCTGGGAGATCTTCGCAAGCACGTCGCCTGAACTGCAAGATGAGCTGAACGCCCGCGCTTGGGTCGATACGTTGCCACGTTTTGCACTGCGCCCTGCAGGTTTTGATGCCGGTCGGTATGCCCGGTTCGAGGCGTTCCTGAACGAAAGCGGCATGATCGATAGCATCCTTCCGGTCAGTGATCTGACCATCGATGTTACCTCGCAATGAACGGGTATGGCAAAGCCTTCACGCTGATGCGTGATGCGGCGCAGGGGCCGTGGCGGGACTATACCCGCCACGCCTTTGTCGAAGGAATGAAGGATGGAACGCTGCCGCGTGAGGCGTTTCTTCACTATCTGCGTCAGGATTACGTGTTTCTGATCCATTTTTCTCGTGCGTGGGCTTTGGCAATTGTGAAATCGGAAACGCATTCCGAAATGCTGACAGCGGTCGGCACCGTGAACGCTTTGGTTGCGGAAGAAATGCAGCTGCACATCGGTATCTGTGAGGCTGCTGGAATCTCACAGGATGAATTGTTCGCCACCCCCGAACGCGCCGAAAATCTTGCATATACGCGGTTCGTCCTCGAAGCGGGATACAGCGGTGATCTGCTGGACCTGCTGGCAGCGTTGGCCCCCTGCGTTATGGGCTATGGTGAGATCGGTACCCGGCTGGCGGAGGAAGCGACGTCCGAGACCTATCGCGATTGGATCAACACCTATGCCGGTGAAGAGTATCAAGGCGCGTGCCAAGCGGTAGGTGAGTTGCTGGATTCGGCTCTAACAAGGCGACTTGGGGCGGATTTTGAATCTTCACCCCGCTGGCATCGTCTGTGTCAAACCTTCCGGACGGCGACTGAGCTGGAAGTGAACTTCTGGCAAATGGGCCTAACACCATGACCCGTGCGCCCGGTCTGACAATCAGCGGATCAGCCAAAATCGACGATGCGACCCTGTTTGCTCCGTTGACCTTGAACCTGGACGCGGGTGCTTGGACCTGTTTGCTGGGCGGATCGGGCGTGGGAAAAACCACCGTTTTGCGGTTGATTGCCGGGCTGGAAACCGGGGCCAAGTTCTTGGGCCAGATCACAGCAAGCGACGGTTTGCCGGTCTCGGATCGGGTAGCTTACATGGCGCAGGATGATCTTCTGTTGCCCTGGGCGACAGTGGCGCAGAACGTTTCGCTTGGCGCACGGTTACGGGGCGAAAAGCCTGATTTGGATCGGCGTGACCGCCTGATCAAACGGATGCGCCTCCAGGATCACATGACCAAGAAACCGTCCGAGTTGTCGGGGGGACAAAGACAGCGCGTCGCGCTGGCCCGTACATTGATGGAAGATCGGCCTATCGTGCTGTTGGATGAGCCGTTTTCAGCGCTCGACGCCCGGACACGCGCCGATATGCAGGATTTGGCGGCCGAAGCGCTGGTGGGGCGAACTGTCCTTTTGGTCACGCATGACCCAGGTGAAGCCGCGCGCTTGGGGCAGTCCATTGTTGTCATGACCGAACACGGCCTGACCCCATGCGACCCGCCTCATGCTCCGGCCCCACGCAGCGTGGATGATCTGGAAACGCTGGAAACTCAGGGTGCGTTGCTGCGGCTTCTGCGGGAGGACGCAGCATGAGGTATCTGTCGGCGCTAGCAGCCACTCTGTTTGCTCTGCTCATCTGGCAAGGGATCGTAACCTTGACCGGATTGCCAAAATTCATCCTGCCCGGACCAGCCGTGGTGGCTGAAACCTGGTGGCAGAACAGGTGGTTAATCGCCGAGCATGCGTGGATCACCGCAGTTGAAGTTGTCATAGGCTTAGCTGTCGGTACGGTGCTTGGCGTCATCACAGCACTGCAATTGGCGAATTCGCGCGCTGCGCGAGTTTTGGTGCAGCCCATGCTGGTGTTCACTCAGGCGCTGCCGGTTTTTGCGTTGGCGCCGTTGCTGACCTTGTGGCTTGGTTATGGTCTATGGTCCAAGGTCGCGATGGCGGTTCTGATCATCTATTTCCCGATCACCTCGTCGTTTTTTGATGGTTTGATGCGAGCACCTGCGGGCTTTCTAGACTTGGCGCGCACGATGCAGGCCAGCAAACGTTCGGTCCTGTGGTACATTCGCATTCCGGCGGCGCTGCCATCGTTGGCTTCGGGTATGCGTCTGGCGGCGGTTTATGCTCCGATTGGGGCGGTGATTGGCGAATGGGTCGGCTCGTCGCAAGGTTTGGGCTATCTGATGCTGCTGGCCAATGGTCGCGCCAAGACCGACCTGATGTTCGCGGCGATGCTGACGCTGGGTGTGTTCTCGATCCTTCTGCACATGATTGTCCGCCGCGCCACCGCGCGTATGGCAGGAGAGGGGCGTTAACCAATCAGAAACTGATTCTGCGTCAGGGTGAAGCTATGACCCAGAACGCCTTTGCCGAAGCCCCTATGCTGTTTGACACGGACGAAGCGCCCGCGCAGCCGCTGCCGTCAGGTCGGTTACCCTCCTACATAAAAGACCACCGCAAGCGGCTGCGCGAACGGTTCATGGCAGGCGGATCAGCGGCGATGCCGGATTACGAGTTGCTGGAACTGGTGTTGTTCCGGTCGATACCCCGGCAGGACGTGAAGCCGCTGGCGCGTGGTTTGATGGATGCGTTTGGCGATTTCAACCGCGTGTTGACCGCGCCGGAAGAACGTCTGCGGCAGATCAAAGGCGTGGGCGATACCGTGATCACGGATCTCAAGATCCTCGAGGCCTGCGCCCATCGGATGGCGCGTGCACGTGTTATGCAGCGGCATGTGATCTCGGGTTGGGATGCGCTGCTGGATTATTGTCACACCACCATGGCCCATCGCGAAACCGAGCAGTTTCGGGTGTTTTATCTGGACAGAAAAAACGTTCTGATCGCTGATGAAGAACAGGCCAAAGGAACCGTTGATCACGTACCGGTCTATCCGCGCGAGGTTGCAAAACGGGCGCTGGAGCTGAATGCTTCGGCCTTGATATTGGTCCATAACCACCCGTCTGGTGACCCGACGCCCTCGCAGTCGGACATCGACATGACCAACCGTATTCAGGATGCCTGTTCGGCCTTGGGGCTAACCCTGCACGATCACCTGATCATAGGAAAATCGACCGAGTTGAGCTTTCGGTCGGAAGGATTCCTGTAGCGCTTACTGAACCCAGATTTCGACCCGACGGTTAACTTTGCGGCCCCATTCCGTGTCATCGCAGGCCATTGGCATCGACTCGCCAAACCCTTCGGCTGAAACCTCGATACCTTCGGGCAGTGACGATTCCACAGCCGCCAGCACAGCGTTGCGCACGGTTTGCGCGCGCCGCAAGGCGATGCGGGCATTGGTGGCGGCCCCGCCGTCACCGTCGCTGAAGCCCGCAAACACCAGCTTGCGCGCCTTCAGCGTTCCGGTCTCAAGCATCTGGGCCAGTTGTTGAATGTTTGAACGAGACTGTGCGTCGGGGCGCGAAGAGCCGGGTTCGAATCGAACAGACAAGGATAGGCGCGAAAGTGGGCGCAGCGTGTCGATCATGCGCTGCAACTCCTCCAACCCGACCTCGGAGCCGCCTGTTAAGATGGCATTGGCCAGCCGGTCGCCCTGCACGTCAACCGGCAGGTTTTCGGGCGATTGATCCACATACCCCGCGCCCCGTATCGCCATCTGAGCCTCTGGGCTTTGGGTGTATGCCAGAAACTGTCGCGCGATCCGTGGCAGGCGTCGGTCCGGGAGGTAAAGGAACATCGGCAGAGTCAGCGGATAATCCTCGGTCTTGATAGATTGTCGGGTCGCGGCAAGAGGATGTCCGCATCCTCCGGTCAGTGGCAGGATGCGGGTGGTATTAGCTGTAGCTTTGCTGGCTATCCCAATTGAAAAGGGATCTTTTGCGACAGAGTCTGTCAGATCGCGGATTCGGCTGTGCGGGGTCGCTGTCGGTGACAATTCTGCATCCACGGTTTTCAAAACCTGGTCTTCAACAGCTTGCGAAAGTCCGGATCCTATTTCCGGGACATGCAAAGCAATCGGCGCGTCTGGGCCGCCCAAATCCGCCCAATTGGTCACTTCCCCGGACAGGATGCGGGCCAAATCCGCCATCGAGATTTGCTGCATCATGTTGTCGGCAGCGACCACCGGGACCATTGCGTCCAACGCAATGACGCGCGAGCGCCGCGCCCGTTTCAGATCACCCAAACCGGCAGCTTCGGCTTCCTCTCGTTCTGACTCACGCACTTCCCGCTGGGCCATCACAATATCTGTCTGATCCGCAACAAGATCACTGAATCCACGCGCCGTCGTGCCCACATCAAAATAAAACCGTGCCAGCGGTGCCGAGCGCTCAGCCTGTCTTAGTTCGTAGACAAAGCTGTCCGAATCCACACGCGCCGGGGTTGCGGTCAGGCTTTCTTGTTGCGCGAAGCCAATGATCAGCGCGGGCAGTACCGTTTCAGCCATAACGGATGAGCCGGAAAACCACAGCTCGGCCACAAAATCGGTCAGGTTCGGGCAGGCTGGACCGTCACATGTAACGCCCGATCCATCCACCGTGAGTGTGCCAAACTGCGTCTCTACGCGATAAAACTCGCCGTCAAAGCCCAGCAGATTGCCGGTCACTTCGACCTTGCCGTCATGCGACGTCAGCGTGATGTCCTGCGCCAGAGCGCCAGTGGCAAATGAAATCAGCGCAGCTGCCGCTACACGGAATAATGTCATAAGAGAGCCGAACCTGCCTGCGGATTACTTTGCCGCAATTGTCAGGTCTGAGAGCAGATTTTTCAACACCAGAAACTCACCAGCCTGTGAACAATCAGGCAGGGTCAGCGACATGTCGCGTGACCGCAAGCGACGGTCTGACAGAAGCTCTAAAGCTTGCACGTTCAGCGTGCGCCCACAATTTGCTTCTGTCACTTCGGCCTCGACCGTCAGGTCAATTGTACCGGACTGATCCGATGCGCCTGCAGGAAAAGAATACACTTCGATATTCTGTGCCTTTTCGTGACCGATCTGACCCAGGCGCGAAACCTTTCCGGCGCCTTTGGCCGATGCGTCATCCCATACATGGCCATCGCCGCCATAGCTGGCACCGAACTCCAGAGCATGGATCTGCAATTCGGTCTCACCCTGCCATTGCAGGGCAACGCGATTGTATTGAGCAATGTCGGTGACGTGAGTGGTGGCGACAGTGCCGGTTTCATCTTCGAACGAAATCAGGAAAATCGCGTATTCCGACAAGGCCGGGATGGTCATTTGCAACCCGCCAGAGGCATCGGTCATTTGACTGACCGTCAAGCCACTGTGATGGACCTCAACTCGTTCTTCCGCGTTGCAGGGCGCTTTGAGCGAAACACGCGCCATCGCGCCCGAAACCGCAATTGCACGGGCACTGATATTACAATCCGACGGTTTGAGCGCGGAAGGAACCCCGCGAGGTGCCGAAGCTGCATTGCCGGGATTTGCATCAGAGGGCGTGGCAGACGTCAAAACAATATCTTCCAGTCCCGACAGAACCGAAGACTGTTCGGATGCCGAAGCGACATCAATTCCAGCCTGCGCGCCGTTGGGCTGCGCAGATGATCCGTTTTGCATCAGGTAGCCGATGCCCAAAGCACAGGCGACGGTACCGCACATGGTCACGTAGTTGCGAACTACAAACAAGACACCCTCCCCAGTTGAAGGAGCAGCTTGCACTCTCGTTACGAATCGCGGCCAATTTGTGGCCGCGAGACGGACTCATTGTGATCAGTGTGTGTTGACGTCAGGTCAATCGGCCGTGGCAGTGTTTGAACTTTTTGCCAGAGCCGCAGGGGCAGGGGTCGTTTCGCGACGGGTTACCCCAGGTTGACGGGTCATTCTCATCAAACCCCGGCAGCGCATCACCGGATGCTGTAGCTTCGGCTTTGGCTTCGGCCTGACCAGCGGCCTTGTCCACCGCCTGTTGCGCCTGCGCTTGTTGCGCAGCCATCTGGGCGAGCATTTCTTTCTGCTCTTCCTCGGTCAGCGGACGCACGCGCGACAATTGCTGAGTCACGGTTTCGCGCAAGCTGTCCAGCATACTTTCGAAAAGTTGGAAGCTTTCGTTCTTGTATTCGTTCAGTGGGTCGCGCTGTGCGTAACCGCGAAAACCGACGACCGAACGCAAATGTTCCAACGTCAGCAAATGCTCGCGCCATTTGCTGTCGATAGTTTGTAGCAATACCTGTTTTTCGATATTGCGCATGTTTTCCGGACCAAAGGCGACGGCTTTCTGGGCCATCATCTCATCAGCGGCTTTGATCAGACGTTCGCGTACTTGCTCGTCATCCACGCCTTCCTCGGCGGCCCAGTCCTGAACCGGGGCGTCGATGGTCAGCTTATCCTTGATCGACTCGTGCAGACCATCGGTATCCCATTGATCGGCATAGGATTTCGGCGGCATGTACTCATCGATCAGATCGTCGATCACCTGCTCGCGCATATCCGAGACGATTTCGGACAGGTCATTGGCCGACATGATTTCGCGGCGTTGGCTAAAGATCACCTTACGCTGATCGTTCATCACGTCGTCAAATTTGAGAACATTTTTCCGCATGTCGAAGTTGCGGCCTTCGACCTTGGACTGCGCACGTTCCAGCGACTTGTTCACCCAAGGGTGGACGATCGCCTCGCCTTCTTTCATGCCCAGCGTGGTCAGCACCTTGTCCAGACGTTCCGAGCCAAAGATGCGCATCAGGTCATCTTCAAGGCTCAGGTAGAACACAGTGCGGCCCGGATCGCCCTGACGGCCTGAACGACCGCGCAGCTGGTTGTCGATGCGGCGGCTTTCGTGGCGTTCAGACGCCATGACGTACAGACCACCAGCAGCCAGAACCTTTTCTTTTTCCTCAGCGTGGCGTGCTTCTTCTGCGGCTCGCAATTCCGAGGGATCAGCCTCGGGGTTTTCGGCCATCGCCTTCAGCACCTTCATTTCGACATTGCCGCCGAGTTGAATGTCGGTACCACGACCGGCCATGTTTGTGGCAATCGTCACGGCGCCCAAACGGCCTGCATCAGCGACGATTTGCGCTTCCTGCTCGTGTTGGCGGGCGTTCAGAACGTTGTGTTCGATGCCTTCCTTGGTCAGCATCTGGCTCAGCAGCTCGGATTTCTCGATCGAAGTGGTACCCAGCAGAACCGGCTGACCTTTTTCCTGCGCCTTTTGGGTTTCGCTGATCATTGCACCATATTTTTCCATTGCGGTGCGATAAACCTGATCATCCTCGTCGATGCGGGCAATTGGCTTGTTGGTTGGAACCTCGACCACGCCCAGACCATAGATTTCCTGAAATTCCTCAGCCTCGGTCAACGCGGTCCCGGTCATACCGCCCAGCTTGTCATACAAGCGGAAATAGTTCTGGAAGGTCACGCTGGCCAGCGTCACGTTTTCGGGCTGGATCTGCACGCCTTCCTTGGCCTCAATCGCCTGGTGCAGTCCTTCCGACAGGCGGCGGCCTGGCATCATACGGCCAGTGAACTCGTCGATCAGAACAACGTTGCCGTCCCGGACAATGTAATCCTTGTCCCGTTTGAAAAGCTTGTGCGCGCGCAGACCCTGGTTCACGTGGTGCACGACCGTGGTGCTTTCGGGATCATACAGGGAATGGCCTTCAGGAATCAGGCCTGCCTGTAACAACTGAGCTTCCAGAAACTCGTTGCCCTCGTCCGTGAAGGTCACGTTGCGCGACTTTTCATCCAAACTGAAATGGTCATCGCTTAGCGTTGGGATCAGCGCGTCAATCGCTGTGTACAGATCCGAGCGGTCCTGTGCAGGCCCCGAGATGATCAGCGGCGTCCGCGCCTCGTCGATTAGGATCGAGTCGACCTCGTCCACAATCGCGAAGTTGTGGTGTTTCTGATAAACCTGTTCCAGATCTGCCTTCATGTTGTCGCGCAGATAATCGAAACCCAGCTCATTATTGGTGGCATAGGTGATGTCGCACTTATAAGCGGCCATCTTTTCATCATCGGGCTGGCCCGACCAGATCACACCGGTGGTCATGCCCACGGCGGCAAACACCTTGCCCATCCATTCCGAGTCGCGCTTGGCCAGGTATTCGTTCACCGTGACCACATGCACGCCCTTGCCGGTCAAAGCGTTCAGATAGGCAGGGAAGGTCGCGACCAGCGTCTTGCCCTCACCCGTTTTCATTTCCGAGATATTGCCCTGATGCAGGAAGGTTCCGCCCATCAACTGCACGTCAAAGGCCCGCAAACCAAGCGCGCGCTTTGCACCTTCGCGCACGTTGGCAAAGGCTTCGGGCAGCAGACTGTCTAGGCTTTCGCCATCCAGCGCCCGTTTGCGCAGTTCTTCCGTTTTTTCGATCAGACCCTGATCCGACAGTTTCTCAAATTCGGGTTCCAATGCGTTGATCTTTTCGATCAGGGGGCGGGTCGCCTTGATCTTGCGGTCGTTCGGTGTTCCGAACACCTTTTTGGCGAGCGTTCCGAGTCCCAGCATGTTCACTCCAGCGGATCTGTTCTTGTCTTGGTTGCGACAGGCTTGCCCACCTTGCGCGCAACCCATAGATACGGGGGGTGAAAGGCGGCCCTGTCCAAGGCTTCAAAGCGATGTAAGCGGCAGGTTCCAGAGTGTCAACGCTGCGCCCTGTCGCGGCAAGGAAATAGGATGATTCAATGCCCAATGGCCTCACTTTTCTGCCATCGCTGGCTCTGACTGCCATGATGGCGCTGCCGCTGGCCGCCGAAACCCAACCCGATGCGTCCACAGTTGTTGCGCGTGTGAACGGTGACGAGATCACACTTGGTCACGTGATAGCGACCGTTGCCGTTTTGCCCCCGCAGTATCAGCAGGCAGAAGACGACGTTTTGTTCGACTTTGTTCTGGAACAATTGATCCAGCAACAATTGCTAGGTCAGCAGCAAGATGACCTGAACACTGAAAACGCCCTGCGTTTAGAGAATGAAGAGCGATCGCTGCGTGCGGTACAGACGGTCGCCGCGTTGACAGAGGCTGCGGTCACGGATGATGCCATTCAAGCGGCCTATGATGCGCAATTCAAAGATTTCGCAGGCGAAGACGAATTTGATGCCAGCCACATCCTTGTCGAGACCGAGGAAAAAGCAAAAGAGCTTAAGGTGCAGCTGGATGAAGGTGCCGACTTTGCCGAGCTTGCGCGCGAAAACTCGACTGGGCCGTCCGGCCCCAAAGGGGGTGCGCTGGGTTGGTTTGGCAAGGGCCAAATGGTGCCCGAATTCGAGGGCGCCGTGATCGCGCTTGAAAAAGGGCAGGTCTCGGATCCGGTTCAGACCCAATTTGGCTGGCATCTGGTCAAGCTGAATGACAAGCGCAAGACCGAAGCGCCTGAATTGGACGTTGTGCGCGAAGAACTTGTGCAGACGATCCAGCAGGACGTCATTCAGGCCCGTATTGATGAGCTTACGCAACAGGCACAGATCGAGCGTCCCGCGCTGGATGGTGCAGGCCACGAAATGATGCGCCAACTGGACCTGATTCAGGAGTAAAGACCCGTGGCCAAGATTACCAAGGTTTCACCGCTGGCCCCAGCGTCATTCCCTGACCTGCCCGCGATTGACGGTGTGCGTTTCGCAACTGTCGAGGCCGGCGTGCGTTATCAGGGCCGTACCGACGTCATGCTGGCGGTTCTGGACCCGGGCACTTCGGTGGCCGGGGTCTTTACCCGCTCGGCCACACGGGCTGCGCCGGTGCTGGACTGTCAGGACAAGATCGGTGGATCCAGTGATGGGCCCGCGGCGATCCTGGTGAACTCGGGCAATGCCAATGCCTTTACCGGTCACTATGGCCAGACCTCGGTGGCCGAGGTGACGCAAGCCGTATCCAAGGCCACCGGCGTTCCGGAAGAACGCGTCTTTACCTCGTCCACCGGGGTGATTGGTGAACCGTTGCCCCATGACCGTATCGTTTCGCAGCTTGAGACGTTGAAATCCGGCCTGAGCCGCCATGCTATCGAGGATGCAGCACGGGCCATCATGACCACCGACACCTTCCCGAAAGGGGCGTCTGCTCAGGTCGAGATTGGCGGAAAAACAGTCTCTATTGCTGGGATTGCGAAGGGGTCCGGCATGATCGCGCCCGATATGGCGACAATGCTGGTCTATATTTTCACAGACGCGCAGGTTGAACAATCCGCGCTGCAATCCATGCTAAGCGCACAGACCGACCGGACCTTCAACTGCATTACCGTGGACAGCGATACGTCGACCTCGGACAGCCTGCTTCTGTGCGCCACCGGGGCATCTGGCGTGAACGCCACTGGCAATGCCGCCTTTGCCGAAGCGCTGGAAACCGTGATGCTGGACCTCGCGCAACAGGTCGTGCGTGACGGGGAAGGGGCCACAAAATTTGTGGAAATTCGTGTGACCGGAGCCGCCAAGGACGCCGACGCCAAAACCCACGGGCTGGCCATCGCCAACTCTCCGCTGGTCAAAACCGCCATCGCGGGCGAGGACCCCAACTGGGGTCGTATCGTCATGGCCATTGGCAAATCTGGCGCGGCGGCGGATCGTGACCTGCTGAGCATCTCTTTCGGTGACATTCTGGTGGCGGAAAAAGGTTGGGTCAGCCCTGACTACCGTGAGGACGATGCGGCCGAATATATGAAGGGTCAAGACCTTGTGATCGCGGTCGATCTGGGACTTGGCGAAGGCAAATCCACCGTTTGGACCTGCGACCTGACCCATGGCTACATCGAGATCAACGCGGATTACCGTTCATGAAGACAGTGTTAGTGTCTGCTGTTGCCCTGATCGACATCGAGGGCCGTGTCCTGCTGGCTCAACGTCCCGAGGGCAAATCCATGGCCGGTCTCTGGGAATTTCCCGGCGGCAAGATCGAACCCGGCGAAACCCCCGAAGCCGCGCTGATCCGCGAATTGCACGAGGAACTGGGCATCGACACCTGGGCCTCGTGCCTCGCGCCGCTGACCTTTGCCAGCCACAGCTATGATGATTTCCACTTGTTGATGCCTTTGTTTGCTTGTCGCAAGTGGGAGGGGATACCGCAATCGAAAGAAGGTCAGGCGCTGAAATGGGTGCGCGCGAAGGACCTACGGAATTATCCGATGCCCGCGGCGGATGTGCCTTTGATCCCGATTTTGAGGGACTGGCTATAGGTTCGAGCAGCGTTTTTGTACCTAAAGAAGCGTATCCGACTTAGACCTAACGCGGATTATTTTATGATTTGTCCTGATCACGACGATCGCGCGGGCCAGGATCATTCATATTGAATAACCACCGCTTCAAAATCGCCTCGGCTGATCACCTCTGTGTGATGGCCTTTCCCGTGTTTGTCTTCCATGTGCCAAACGTCACCTGGCCAGATTTCCCGAGCTTCACCATCGCTTGCGGTAACTTTCACCGCGCCCTTCAAGCAGATGAGTCTTTGTTTGACAGGTGTAGGATGAATTGGCTCGTTCCACCCCGCCCTCAACCTGAGAAATAGAACTTGTCGGGTGGGCTCTGGTTCCGAAATCTCGATCTCTCGGGCCGGTGGGGCAAAGCTGCGTTCGTTCAGAATCACGGGCACATCTTCCCAATGGCTTTCACCTTTGTGATCAGAGAAAAGTCTGAAAAAATGCACAAGTTGATCCCTTCAAATTTAGTAATTGCTGACCACATGATAGGAGAAAATCCGTGCTGCAGATCAAGAGATCAAACCTGATTTTTCCGCCAAAAAACGCCAACCGCCAATGAATTCTGGCAGGTTGCACAGCTTGTACAGCTCGAAACACCGTGCATCCAACCCTGTTACAATTCGTAAGAATTGAGAAAACATCAGGCAAAACTTGACGTTGATCTTTCCTGCGTCCCTTATCGGGACATCGACACCCGGGGCGTGTTCCCGATCTGTCGTTTCCGGCTCGGAGGAGGGGCCGGATGGGGAGGAGAAAAAGATTGGCTCAGACGCAGTCGGGCGCTGAAGGGATGCAGTCTCTTCCGGCGCTGCTACACCGCAATGTGACCCAGTTCGGGGATGCCCCGGCCTATCGGGAAAAAGAATTCGGAATCTGGCAATGCTGGTCCTGGGCAGAGGCCGCCAAAGAGATTCGAGCGATTGCGCTTGGGTTTCTGGAATTGGGCGTTGAGAAAGGCGACCATATTGCTGTCATAGGTCGCAACCGCCCTGCGCATTACTGGTCGATGGTTGCCGCGCAGATGGTTGGCGCGGTTCCGGTGCCGCTGTATCAGGATTCGGTGGTCGAAGAGATGGCTTACGTGCTTGAACACTGCGGCGCGAATTACGTCGTATGCGGCGATCAAGAACAGGTCGACAAGGTCATCGAGATTCAGGAAAACCTGCATCAAGTCAAACATATCCTCTACACCGATAAGCGCGGGATGCGGAAGTATGACCACAGCCAGATGAACGCCCTTGATGACATCATGGCCGAGGGCAGTGCCGGTCATGCACGGTTTGACGCGGAACTGGACAAGCGCATCGCAGCGATCACCTATGACGATACCTGCGTGATGCTTTATACCTCGGGCACCACAGGCAAACCCAAGGGTGTGGTGCTGTCGAACCGCAATGTCATTGAAAGCGCAAAGAATTCTGCTGAATTTGATCACCTGACACGGAACGAGGACATTCTGTCTTATCTGCCAATGGCTTGGGTGGGTGACTTCATTTTCTCGATCGGTCAGGCCTATTGGTGCGGCTTCTGCGTGAACTGCCCAGAAAGCGCCGATACCATGATGACCGACCTGCGCGAGATCGGGCCGACCTATTTCTTTGCACCGCCGCGTGTGTTCGAAACCCAGCTGACCAACGTGATGATCCGGATGGAGGATGCCGGCAAGTTGAAGCAAGGGATGTTCCATCACTTCATGGCGCATGCCAAGAAGGTCGGCGGTCTGTTGCTGGATGGCAAACCAGTGGGACTTGGTGACAAGCTGAAATACGCGTTGGGCAATCTGCTGGTCTACGGCCCGCTCAAGGATACGTTGGGCTATGGCCGTTTTCGCGTCGGCTATACGGCGGGTGAGGCGATTGGGCCGGAAATCTTTGATTTCTATCGCTCTTTGGGCATCAACCTGAAACAGCTTTACGGTCAGACCGAGGCAACCGTCTTCATCACCGTACAGCCGGATGGCGAGGTGCGTGCCGATACAGTTGGCGTTCCCGCGCCGGATGTGGAGTTGAAGATCGACGATAAGGGTGAGATTCACTATCGCTCGCCTGGCGTGTTTGTTGAGTACTACAACAATCCCGATTCGACGGCCTCGACAAAGGATGCCGAGGGGTGGGTGGCCACCGGGGATGCGGGGTTCATTGAAGAGACCTCGGGTCACTTGCGGATCATCGATCGTGCAAAGGATGTGGGCAAAATGGCCGACGGGTCGATGTTTGCGCCGAAATATGTCGAGAACAAACTGAAATTCTATCCCGATATCCTTGAAGTTGTCCTGTTCGGAAACGGCAAGGATCGCTGTGTCGCCTTCATCAACATCGACCTGACGGCCGTTGGGAACTGGGCTGAACGCAACAACGTGGCCTATGCGTCCTATCAAGAACTGGCGGGTCATCCCCGCGTGTTAGAGACGATTCGTGGCCATGTGGAAGAGGTCAACAAATCGGTCGCGGCAGATGAAATGCTGTCGGGCTGCCAGGTGCATCGCTTTGTGGTTCTGCACAAGGAACTGGATGCCGATGATGGCGAGATGACCCGGACCCGCAAAGTGCGCCGCGGCTTTGTCGAGGACAAGTTCCACGACATCATTGCCGCGCTATATGACGGGTCCGAGAGCGTTTCGACCACCACCGAAGTGACCTATGAGGATGGCCGCAAGGGCTCGATTTCTGCAACTCTGGAGATCGTAGACGCACCGGTTGTGCCGGTCGCGCAGCACAAGGTTGCGGCGGAATGAGCGCCGCTCGACCTGCCGCCCATCTTCTCGTTTTCGTGTCAGGGAGTAACTGATGCTGGATAATTCCGAAGGATATGTCACCGAAGACGGCCGCCAGATTGGCGGTGTGGTGATGGAAATGAAGAACATCACGCTGCGTTTTGGTGGTGTGGTGGCGATCAAGGATATCTCGTTCGACATTCGCGAAGGTGAGATCCGCGCGATCATTGGGCCGAACGGGGCGGGTAAGTCCTCGATGCTGAACGTGATCTCGGGCTTTTACGTCCCGCAAGAGGGCGAAGTTTGGTTCCACGGATCAAAGCGCCCGCCAATGCGGCCTTATGAGGTTGCGCAACAAGGCATCGCACGGACTTTTCAGAACATTGCTCTGTTCGAAGGTATGAGCGTTCTGGACAATGTCATGACCGGGCGGCTGAGCTTTATGAAAACCAACATGTTTCAGCAGGCTTGGTGGAAGGGCAAGGCCGAGGCGGAAGAGACGGAGAACCGTGAGGCGGTCGAGAAGATTATCGATTTCCTTGAGATTCAGCACATCCGCAAAACACCGGTGTCCCGACTGCCTTATGGTTTGAAAAAACGCGTCGAACTGGCGCGAGCGCTGGCTGCGGAACCCAAGCTGCTGCTGCTGGATGAACCCATGGCAGGCATGAACGTTGAAGAGAAAGAGGACATGAGCCGCTTTATCCTCGACGTGAATGATGAGTTTGGCACAACGATTGCCCTGATCGAACATGACATGGGCGTTGTGATGGACCTGAGCGATCGGGTGGTCGTGATGGATTATGGCAAGAAGATCGGGGACGGCACACCGGACGAGGTGCGCAACAATCAAGAGGTCATCGACGCCTATCTGGGGGTCAGCCATGATTGATATCCAGACAGAAATTTGGGGAGGCGCAAATGCCTGAACAACTCGTATTTGCGATGGAGGTCATCCTCAACGGTCTCATGGCCGGGGTGCTCTATGCTCTGGTCGCGCTGGGCTTTGTGCTGATCTACAAGGCTTCGGGGATTTTCAATTATGCGCAGGGGGTTATGGCCCTGTTCGCTGCGATGACGCTGGTTGGGATCATGAAAGGTCAGGTGCCGTTTGCGCATCTGATCAACGCTATATTCGGCACTCATATTCATTACTTCGGCTGGAACGTGCCTGCGCTGGTGGCGATCATTCTGACGATGGCGATCATGGTGCTGTTGGCCTGGGCGGTGCAGCGCTTCGTGATGCGCCATCTGGTCGGGCAAGAGCCGATCATTCTGTTCATGGCGACCATCGGTCTGGCCTATTTCCTTGAGGGCGTGGCCGACCTGATGTGGGGGTCCGAGATCAAGACGCTTGATGTTGGTCTGCCACAAGGGATCAACCTGTGGATCGACGAGACGACCTTTAACATATTCGATTACGGCTTCTTCATCGACAATCTGGACATTGTAGCCACAGTGATTGCCGCACTGTTGGTGGCTGCGCTGGTGGCGTTCAGCCAGTACACCAAACAGGGCCGTGCGATGCGCGCGGTGGCGGATGACCACCAGGCGGCACTGTCGGTCGGGATCTCACTGAACTTCATCTGGATCATGGTCTGGTCGGTGGCAGGCTTCGTCGCTCTGGTCGCAGGGATCATGTGGGGCACCAAATCAGGCGTTCAGTTCTCGCTTTCGCTCATCGCGCTCAAGGCCCTGCCGGTGCTGATGCTGGGCGGTTTCACCTCGATCCCCGGTGCCATTGTGGGCGGGCTGATCATCGGTGTGGGCGAAAAACTGTTCGAATTCGCGCTTGGCCCGGCGCTGGGCGGCGCGACCGAGAACTGGTTCGCCTATGTTCTTGCACTGATCTTCCTGGTGTTTCGACCGCAAGGCCTGTTCGGCGAGAAGATCATTGAGAGGGTGTAGGGCATGACCAAGCTGATCGCCATCATCAACGTGATCGCATGGGCCGGGTTCTGGGCCTTCGGGTACATCGCCCTCACATCAGACGACCTGACAGAAGGCCAGCTGACCATCGCCGCGATCCTAGCCTTTGCGGGCCTGATCATGGGGGTTCTGGCCTACTTGAAACTGGTGCGCGCCTCAGAGGCGAGCGGATATGCCAAAGGATCCAACCAATTGGATGCCGCAGCCCGTAACCGGGCACAGGAAGAATGGGGAAAGTAAGACATGTTCTATCGTGAAGCCGGGGATTTCAAAACCTCGTACATTGATGACAGCCAGACCTTCCCGATCAAGTTCGACCGGTACCGGTATTACGTCGTCCTGGCGGTGGCTTTTGGTATTATTCCCTTCATCATCAACGACTATTGGGCCAACGCGCTGCTGCTGCCGTTCCTGATCTATGCGATTGCCGCGATCGGGCTGAACATTCTGGTGGGCTATTGCGGACAGGTCAGCCTGGGCACCGGTGGTTTCATGGCGGTCGGGGCCTATGCCTGCTACAAGCTGATGACCGCTTTCCCCGATGTGAGCATGTTCATCCACGTGATCCTTGCCGGGGGCATAACAGCCTTTGTGGGCGTTTTGTTCGGCTTACCGTCACTGCGAATCAAAGGGTTTTATCTGGCCGTGGCCACGTTGGCGGCACAGTTCTTTCTGGTTTGGCTCTTCAACCGAGTGCCGTGGTTCTACAACTATTCGGCATCAGGTCAGATCAACGCGCCCGAGCGGGACGTGTTCGGCATCATCATCACCGGTCCGAATGCGCCGGCCTGGGCCACATACCTGTTCTGCCTGATCTTCCTGACAGTCTGCGCCATAATTGCGCGTAACCTGACCCGTGGAACAACGGGTCGGACCTGGATGGCGATCCGCGACATGGACATCGCAGCCGAAATCATTGGAGTGAACCCGCTCAAGGCCAAGCTCACTGCATTTGCCGTCAGTTCGTTCTTTGTCGGCATCTCGGGCGCGCTGTTCTTTGCGGTTTACCTGGGTGCGGTCGAAGTGGGTGAGGTCTTTGGTATCCAGAAATCATTCCTGGTGCTGTTCATGGTGATTATTGGCGGGTTAGGCTCGATCTTTGGGTCATTCGCCGGGGCGGCCTTCCTGGTTTTGCTGCCTGTGGTTCTAAAACTGCTTGGCGTCGACCTGCTTGGCTGGCCGACAGATATCGTGGCGCACCTTAACCTCGTGATTGTGGGTGCACTGATCATCATGTTCCTGATCCTCGAACCACACGGGCTGGCCCAATTGTGGCGCGTGGCCAAAGAGAAACTCAGACTCTGGCCGTTCCCGCATTGAGGGGCCGGCCCAACGAAAAGACGGGTGCAACAAGCCCGAAAACCAACATCGGATTAATCAAGGGAGGAGACACCCGATGAACAAGAAACTGGCAACCCTGGCGCTGGGCGCCGTGATGGCCGCAGGTCCGGTCATGGCCGACCTTGTGTTCCCGTCGCTCAGCTACCGGACTGGCCCTTATGCTGCAGGCGGTATCCCGTTTGCTGACGGTTATGCCGACTATTTCACCCTGCTGAACGAACGCGATGGCGGCATCGGTGGCGTTCCCGCCCGCGTGCTGGAATGCGAAACCGGGTACAACACCGAAAAAGGTGTGGAATGCTATGAATCGACCAAGGGCGAAGGCGCGCTGGTGTATCAGCCGTTGTCGACCGGCATCACGTATCAGCTGATCCCAAAAGTGACGGCTGATGGCATTCCTCTGCACACGATGGGATATGGCCGAACCTCAGCGGCGAACGGTAAAGTGTTCAGCCACGTGTTCAACTATCCTGCCAACTACTGGAACGGTGCATCCGGCGCGATCAACTATCTGTTGGACAGCAATGGCGGAGACCTGAGCGGCAAGAAGATTGCGCTGGTCTATCACAACTCGGCTTACGGCAAAGAGCCGATCCGCACGCTCGAGACACTGGCCGAAAAGCATGGCTATGACCTGACTTTGCTGCCGGTCGATCACCCCGGTCAGGAGCAGAAGTCGCAATGGCTGCAAATTCGCCGTGAAAAGCCTGACTTTGTCATCATGTGGGGCTGGGGTGTCATGAACCAAGTTGCGGTTCAGGAAGCTGCCAACATCCGTTTCCCGATGGAAAACTTCATCGGTGTCTGGTGGTCTGGTGCTGAATTCGACGTGCAACCCGCAGGTGAAAAGGCCACCGGCTACAAGGCGCTGACCTTCACCGGTCTGGGTGACGACTACCCGGTTTATGAGGACCTGCAGAAATACGTTGTCGATTCTGGCAAGGCCGCAGGTGCAGGCGATCAGCTGGGCACGGTGCAGTATAATCGCGGTCTCTATGCGGCGATGCTGGCAGCCGAGGCGGTCAAAACTGCACAAGAGATGCATGGCACAGCAGATATCGACGCGTCGATGATGCGCGATGGCATGGAAGCGCTTGAAATCACCAACGCCAAGATGGAAGCGCTGGGCATGGCAGGGTTCGGGCCCGAGTTCTCGGTCTCATGTGACAATCACGGCGGTCCGGGTCTTGTTGGTGTTGTTCAGTGGGATGCAGCCGCTGGAACATGGAACCCTGTTCAGGATTTCAAGCCAACTGACGTCGAGGTCATCAACGCGCTGATCGAGGAAGACTCGGCAGCCTATGCGGCCGAAAACAACATCTCGCAGCGCTGCGAGTAAACCAACCCAGTGTCCCGGAACCTATCCGGGGCACCCTAACATTCGGAGTGGCGGTTTCGCTGCCGCTCCTTACAGACGCCCCAAGCTGGGCAGGCATGAGGACACGCGCTGATGCTGGATGCGGCAAATACCACTGACGTGCAGGCGGAAACCCTGCTTGAAGTCAACAATATCGAGGTGATCTACAATCACGTAATCCTCGTGCTGAAGGGCGTCAGCCTGACTGTTCCAAAAGGGGGCATCACGGCATTGCTGGGCGGCAATGGCGCTGGCAAGACGACAACGCTCAAGGCTGTGTCGAACCTGCTGCATTCGGAACGCGGAGAGGTCACGAAAGGGTCGATCAAGTATCGCGGTGTAAGCGTGCATGAAAGCGATCCGGCTGACCTGGTGGAAAAAGGCGTCATCCAGGTGATGGAAGGCCGCCACTGTTTTGAACACCTGACTGTTGAAGAAAACCTGCTGACGGGGGCCTATACCCGCAAAGATGGGTCCGCAGCGGTTCAGCAGGATCTGGAACTGGTCTATAATTATTTCCCGCGCCTCAAAGAACGTCGCAAGTCGCAAGCGGGCTATACCTCGGGCGGTGAGCAACAGATGGTCGCGATGGGTCGGGCCTTGATGTCGCGACCTGAAACGATCCTGCTGGACGAGCCCTCGATGGGTCTTGCGCCGCAGCTGGTCGAAGAGATTTTCGGCATTGTGAAGGACCTGAACGAAAAAGAAGGCGTGTCCTTCCTTTTGGCAGAACAGAATACAAACGTGGCTCTGCGGTTTGCACATTACGGATACATTTTGGAATCCGGGCGCGTGGTGATGGATGGCCCTGCTTCCGAGCTGCGCGAAAACCCAGATGTGAAAGAATTCTACCTCGGCATGTCAGATGAAGGCCGCAAAAGCTTCCGCGACGTGCGATCTTATCGCCGCCGCAAGAGGTGGCTGTGAGCGGATGGAGGATATGGCGATGACCTATTTCGATGCACTCGAAACGCGCTCGGTAGACCAACGCGCCTCAGATCAGGCGGCAGCGCTTGTGGAACAGATCAAGCGCGTGTCATCCGCGCCCGGGTTCGCGGCGCACCTGTCGGATTCAGACACTAATAAAGTAGTTTCAACGGAAGATTTGCCGCTTTTGCCGGTGTTGCGAAAGTCGGACCTGACCCGCGCGCAAGCCGAACGGCCGCCCTTTGGTGGGTTTACGGTGAAGCCCGCGCGGCATTTTCATCATGTATTCCAGTCGCCGGGCCCAATTTATGAACCGGGCAGCACGGATCACGACTGGTGGCGCATGGGTCGCTTCCTGAATGCTGCAGGTGTGGGCGTTGGAGATATCGTGCAGAACTGCTTTGGCTATCACCTGACCCCGGCGGGCATGATCTTTGAAAATGGTGCACGCGCGGTTGGCGCAGCCGTTTTGCCTGCGGGCACTGGACAGACGGAATTGCAGGTGACAGCGGCGCGGGATGTCGGTTGTACGGCCTACGCAGGAACGCCGGATTATCTGAAAGTCATTCTGGACAAAGCCGATGAGATGGGCGTTTCGCTGAACTTCTCAAAGGCCGCCGTTGGTGGCGGGGCGCTGTTTCCGTCACTGCGTCAGGAATATGCTGATCGCGGGATTTCGTGCCTGCAATGTTATGCGACAGCCGATCTGGGCAACATTGCATATGAAAGCCCAGCGATGGAGGGAATGATCATCGATGAACATGTGATCGTCGAGATTGTCACCCCCGGAACTGGTACTCCGGTCGCTCCGGGTGAAGTGGGCGAGGTTGTTGTGACCTCTTTGAACCCCGATTACCCGTTGATCCGCTTTGCAACAGGTGATTTGTCGGCGGTGATGCCGGGCGTTTCGCCTTGCGGCCGCACCAACACAAGGATCAAGGGCTGGATGGGCCGCGCGGACCAGACCACCAAGATCAAGGGTATGTTCGTTCGCCCAGAGCAAGTGGCGGCGCTGGTCGACAAGCATGACGAGATTGTCAAAGCCCGCGTCATCGCGATGCGTCAGGGTGAGATGGACACGATGACCGTCCAAATCGAAAGCGCGGGCGGCGAAAACCCCGCCTACGCCAAGTCAGTTGCCGAAGTGCTGAAGCTGAAAGGCGCGATCGAGGTCGTGGCCCCGGGTTCGCTTCCCAAAGATGGCTTGGTCATCGAGGACCAGCGGGTTTACGAATAGCCTTAGAAAATGGGTCTGCGGCATTTAATGCCGCAGATTTATTGGCCTACGTACTGGTGTTTCCGAGCTTTTTGGTCGATTAAAGGCGGACCCTTCGCCTTTGTCAGTTAACAGCCGGGATGATGGCCGAAATCGAATACTCACAAAACGGATCGCGCAATCGTGGCGTACGCGGAACCCGGCTGTTGGCGGGGATCGCGTATATCGTGGCGGGGGCTTGCCTGTTGCCCATGCTTGCCGTGGTATTGGCAGCAGTGACGGGTGGGACGGATACGATCTCGCATCTGATGCAAACGGTGTTGCCGAGTTATACGGTCACGACCCTGATCCTTGTTGTACTGGTTGCAGCAGGTACCTTTAGTATCGGCACCGGAGCCGCTTGGCTGGTTACGATGACCCGCTTCCCCGGCGTACGCTTTTTGGAAATCGCACTTGTGCTGCCACTGGCCTTTCCCGCCTATGTTTTGGCTTATGCCTACACGTTCATTCTGGACCACCCGGGGATCGTTCAAAGCACATTGCGGGACGTGACAGGCTGGGGGCCGCGCGACTATTGGTTCCCGGAAATACGCTCGACCGAGGGCGCGGCGGTGATGCTGATCCTTGTGCTTTACCCCTATGTCTATCTGCTGGCACGGGCGGCCTTTCTGCAGCAAAGCGCAACGGCGTTTTTGGCGGCCCGGGCGTTGGGCAACAACCCGTGGCTGGCGTTTCGGCGCGTTTCGCTGCCAATGGCACGGCCGGCAATTGCGGGCGGCGTTCTGCTGGCGGTGATGGAGACCATCGCGGATTTTGGCACCGTTTCGTATTTCGGCGTGCAGACCTTTGCGACCGGTATCTACACCAGTTGGTTTTCCATGGCGGACCGTGCGGCGGCGGCGCAATTGGCGCTGTGCCTGCTGGTTTTTGCTCTGGTGATGGCCGTGGCCGAGCGCACGCAACGCGGCAAGGCGAAATATTATCAGGCCGGTAAACAACATGTCGCGCAACCGGCAGCCGACCTGACGGGCCTGCGCGCCTTAGGGGCCTTTCTGCTATGTGCGATACCGGTTCTGTTCGGGTTCTTATTGCCTGTGATCATTCTGGTTGAGATGGGGCTGGAGTCGGAACAAAACCTGCTGTCGCGGCGCTATATCGGTTTCATCCAGAACTCGCTGACTCTGGCCGGGACGGCAGCGGTCATCACCGTCTTTGCGGCGATCAGCATCGGGTTCTTCCAACGTCTCAGGCCCGGGCGGGCATCCTCAGCGACGGCTTATCTGGCGCGGTTGGGATATGCTGTGCCTGGGGGCGTGATTGCGGTGGGTCTGATCGTACCATTCGCCGGGTTCGACAACGCGCTGGATGCCTGGATGCGTAAGACCTTCGATGTGTCCACCGGATTGCTGGTCACAGGTTCGATCTGGTTGCTTGTCGCTGCCTATATGGTGCGGTTCCTGGCAGCTGCTCTCAGCGCCTATGAAGGTGGGCAAAGTACGGTGCACGCCAATATGGATGCCGCTGCGCGGTCACTGGGTCAGTCACCGCTGGGGACCTTGCGGCGTGTTCATTTGCCTATTCTGACGCCTTCCCTGTTGACGGCGCTGTTGATCGTATTCGTGGACGTGATGAAAGAATTGCCCGCCACGCTGATCATGCGTCCGTTCAACTTCGACACATTGGCGGTGCAAGCCTACAGACTGGCCTCGGACGAGAGGTTGGAGGGCGCAGCCGTGCCATCTCTGGTCATTCTAGCCGTTGGTCTACTGCCTGTGATCCTGATTTGCCGTCAGGTTGGTCGCCGGTAACACTTCCGCCTGAATTCTTGGGTCATAACGCATCAGGCTTGATTCAAACGCGATTTCCGGCAAGGCTGGAGGTATGAATATGCAGCCTCCCAGCCGGTTTTCGGCAAGTGCAGCGCAGATGCCCGTCGCCTTTGACCGGCATGAGATGTCCCAAATCCTGTCCGTATATGGCCGGATGGTCGCCGCCGGAGAATGGCGGGACTATGGTATCTCGAACCTGCGCGACATGGCAGTGTTCTCGATCTTCCGGCGCACTGCTGAACATCCGATCTATCGCGTCGAAAAGCACCCGCGGCTTAGGTCCCGGCAGGGGATGTATTCTGTGGTCGGAATGGACGGTCGCATCCTGAAACGCGGCCACGATTTGCGCGCGGTGCTTAGAGTGTTGGAACGCAAGTTGATCCGGGCGGTCAACCTTGATTAGAGCCTTTTGTGAGCTGTGATCGGACCATCGCCCTGCGCCTGAATACGCTCAATGGCCTGATCCATAGGTTCAAACACAACCGCCATATGGCTGGCGTTGGCATGCAAAATCATGTTTTCTCCGGATACCCAGGCCACATGACCTTTCCAAAACAACAAATCGCCCCTTTGTGCGGCTGACCCGTCGGCGAGTGTCGTGCCCAAAGCACGTTCCTGATCACCGCTGTCTCCGGGACAGGGAATGCCGCAGGCCAGCAACGCAGCTTGGACAAGCCCAGAGCAATCGATACCAAACCGGCTGTTTCCACCCCACAAATAAGGCGTCCCCAGGAACAATTCGGCCACAGCAACCGGGTCGTGTGGCGTATCTGAGATTGGTGCGGTGTGTACCTTTGGAACAAAGCCCCACTCGGTTTCCAGATAGCGATCTGTTTCCGCCAAAACATGGATCTTGCTTCCAAAGCTGAGCGATACCAGATCGCGGCTTTTGAAGTTTGCGCTTTCATATGCATGCGTCGCCGGTGCTTTGATCCAACGGGTGGCGGGGATGTCATGGGTCAATTGATCCGTTTGCAGCCAGCCAGTGTACCCGTCTTTGTCGGCGATGACCCGGCTCCAGCCGTCCTTTTCTTCTGCGACTTGAACCGTATCACCGAAAAGCACCTGCCTGTCGCGAGGCCCTTCAGGGTCGCGCAAAAGATCGACCACAGGTTTGGATATGCGCAGGCGAGTCATAGGCCCAACATCTCGGGCAAAGCGTTCAGAATCGCGCGCGGCCCTTGACCCAGCCCACCCTTGCTGCGCCCGGGTTCCTTGCTGGGCTGCCACGCATAGATGTCGAAATGAATATAGCGGCGCGATCCCACGAACCTGCGCAGAAACAAGGCGGCGGTGATCGAACCTGCGAACCCGCCCGAAGGCGCATTGTCCAGATCGGCGATGCCGGGTTCGATCATCGCCTCGTAAGGTGTGTGAAACGGCATACGCCAGACCGGATCAGCCGAAACAACTGCGGCGTTGGACAGCGCCAACGCGCAAGTTTCATCATCCGTATAGAACGGAGCCAGATCGGGGCCCACGGCGACGCGCGCCGCGCCTGTGAGCGTGGCCATCGAGATCACCAGATCGGGCTCACCCTCATCCGCCAACGTCAGGGCATCGGCCAGGACCAGACGCCCTTCGGCGTCGGTGTTGTTGATCTCAACCGTCAGGCCCTTGCGTGAGGTCAAAATGTCACCGGGCCGGAACGCGTTGCCCGCAACCGCGTTTTCAACAGCGGGGATCAGGACACGCAGCTGCACCGGCAAATCCAGCGCCATGATCATGCGAGCCAATCCAAGCACATTGGCGGCCCCGCCCATGTCTTTTTTCATCAGCCCCATCGAGGCACCCGGTTTCAGGTTCAGCCCGCCTGTGTCGAAGCATACACCTTTGCCCACGAGCGTCAGTTTTGGGCCGCTGTTGCCCCAGTTCAGCTCGATCAATCGCGGGGCCTGTTCCGCGGCCCGCCCAACCGTGTGGATCATCGGGAAGTTCTGATCCAGCAGCGCATCACCAAGGATTGCGTCGCAAGTGGCCCCAAACTCTGCGGCCAAAGCCTCGACCGCCTGATGCAGCTGTGCTGGTCCCATATCCGACGCGGGTGTGTTGACCAGATCGCGTGTCAAAGCCTCGGCCTGCGCCATTGCTTCGATACGAGCTGCATCCACCCCATCCGGTGCGACCAGTTCCGCTGACCCACCGGTTTGGGAGGCATAGTGATCAAACGCATAACCGGCCAACAGCCAGCCGAGGCATTCAACCTCTAACTGGTCCGCGGGCACGCCGGATGCGATGTGATAGGTTCCTTCTGGCAAAGACAGAGCGGCAGCGGCCAGCGGGAACCGTTTGCGCGTGCGTTTTTCTTCGGTTCCGTAGCCTGCCAGCGTCATCGCTGCTGCGCCATTTGCGCTTGGTACCAACAAAGTCTGACCCAGGGCCGCCGAAAACCCGTTCACAGCGACCCAAGATTGCACGTGCTGCGATTGCTTTTGCAACCAGCTTTCCAGGTCCGGCTGAGCAATCACATGCAACGGAAAAGAGGTGTCAGAGGGTAGAGCGAAGGACAGGGTCATGGGCGTCTCGGCGTTAGAATTCCACGCACAGACTAGCTGCGCCTGATCCACCTGCAACCCCCGTCAGACGGAAAGATCCTGCTGGTCCCATACGGCGGTCAATGAACGTTCGCCCACTCTGATCAGCCGCCCCAAGGTCGCAGCAGCCGCCACCGCATCACCGGCATCGACGGTTTGGGCCACATCAGCGGCTACGCGCGCCAGCGCCGTCATCCCGACCTGTTCAGAGATTGCAACCAGCGATTTGGCACATTTGCGCAGATCGGCCCATTCGCGGTGCCGCCAAAACCGTTCACAGTTTGAAAGACGCACGGCCAGTTCCTCAACCGTGCGGCACAGCACGTCCAACGCGTTCTTGTCCCCCAATTGGCTATACAGCCCGCCGAGTTGATCCGGGTCCAGCCGGACGGATTCCTTGTGTTCAAGCGCGATTATCTTTTCCACCACATTCACCCTTAATTTTGACGCCCCCACGGCGTTGTTTTGATATTGGCGGGAAATTCCTTTGCAAAACCTTGCAGTGAAACTGGATAATGGCTCGAATTTTTCTTGAATTCGGTTTAGAGCGTCCTGAAGCGAGAAGAACTGGGACAACACAATGGACTTTGCCAAGCCTTTGCCGACCTATCTGGTCAAGCGCTATCACGGGTGGAAAGCCACGACATATTCCGAGAACCAGGTTTGGTACAAACGGTTGGCAGAAGAGGGGCAGCGCCCTCGTGCGATGGTAATATCCTGCTGCGACAGCCGGGTGCATGTGACTTCCATGTTCGGGGCCGATCAGGGCGATTTCTTTATTCACCGCAACATTGCCAATCTGGTGCCGCCATACGCGCCGGACGGTGATCATCACGGCACCAGCGCGGCAATCGAATACGCCGTCACGGCGCTGAAGGTCGCGCATCTGATCGTGTTGGGTCATTCGCAATGTGGCGGTGTTCAGGGGTGCATCGACATGTGCAAAGGGGAAGCACCCCAATTGGAGGTCAAGGAAAGCTTTGTGGGCCGGTGGATGGACATCCTCAAACCCAAATACGAGCTGGTTGCCGATATCGAAGACCGTGTTGATCAGGCGCGGCAGTTCGAACGCCATGCGGTTGTGGCGTCTCTGGAAAACCTGATGACCTTTCCGTTCATCTCGGAGGCGGTCGGGCAAGGCGCGCTGAGCCTGCATGGCTTGTGGACAGATATCGGTGCAGGCGGACTGGAATGCTTTGATCCCTATCAGAAGAAGTTTGTTCCCGTCTGAAGCGGCTCTTTTTTGATTTGGGCCTGCGGTGGACGGCACAATCTCTGTCGAAAACCACACCTGTTTAGCGTGTGAGCGCCCAGCCCGCGTACGTCACTCTATTCGAATCCTGGCAAGCTTTCCCAGATGGTCCGATCCCATGAAAGGGCGCAATTCGACCGTTCCGATTGTGCCTTTGGGGAAGAGTAGGTTGTCTATCGGCAGCGGCAACTTCCAACTGCCAAGATGATGCGTATTCAGGGCGGTTCCAAAGCTTTGATTGTCCGCCGCCGCAGCGATCCGCTGAACGCTTGCCCCCCATGGTACCATGTTGAAATCGCCGGCAATCAGGACAGGGCCGTCCAAATCCGCAATGCGATCAGCGATAACCTGACTTTGCTGCGCTTGATCATAAGGAAACGGCCAATTCAGGTGAATCGATACAATCCAGACTGAAGTACCGTCAGGGGCCTCGACCTGAATGCCAACCAGCCCCGAGCCTTTCAGACAGAACTCAGAGTTTTCCACGATGGGCAGGGTTGTCAGGATGGCAACGCTTTGTTCGGGTCGAAAGCCGCAAACAGTCTTGGACGGGTAGTGTTCGAACAGGTTGCTCATGTATTTCTGGTTGTGGCTGGACACTTCCTGCAATGTCACAACCTGGGCGTCGGATGCGACAATGTCGTCCGCCAATGAATAGCGCGGCCAAGCTTTGCTCATCAGGTTTTTCTGATAAAGCGTCAGGCAAGTGCCGTTGCAATCGGCAGAGGGTGCAGCATAGCTGGTGGCGATCGAACCAAGGGCCATCGCGGCAACGGCAAAAGTTGTCAAAGCGAGATACCTGGCGCGCAGGTACAGCAACAGCGCTGAATAGAGTACCAGCAAAATACCAGCTTGCGGGCGTAAAAGGGCAATCGAGTCCCCAACGGCAAAGATTTGCCCGGTAAAGCCAATGAAGACAAGCGCCATCAGAACACTCGCGCATCCGATGGTCAGAGTTCTGCCAATTCTGCGTTTGGTCGAAACCTGCATGCTCTGCCTCAGCCGCCTTGCGCGGGACACCGCCTGAGGTGTGATTGGTCACATCTGCCGCGATCAAGGTTTGTTATTTAGGTGGCAAGCCAGCCCGTCTTTGTCAACAGACCGGGCAAATTTACCTCATTGAGGGCCGCCTCGCGCCCACAGCGGTTACTTGCACGCGTTGCGTAAGGATTGTCATGGGTTAAGATCTCAACGTTATCCGGTGCGTGCACTAAGGAGGCGAGTCCCAAACCCCAAAATTCGGTATTCAAGTGGTCAAGGTAGAGGTGTGATAGCCACCTTTGTGACCGGGTTAAGGTCGCCATTTGGGTCTGTCAGGATTCCCTCTGGGAAGGATACCGAGATGGGCTGGTCTTTTGTATCCATACAGAGCATGTGGTTGTTGTCTCCATCGCCTAAGTTTGCCAGCTCTGCTGGCTTCACCTCGCGCCGGGTCCCATCCGCCGCTTCGACGGTGATCGCGTAGAGATCGCGCTCAGCCTCGCCGGGCTCGGTACCGTCTTCCAGCGTCACGCCGCCCTCCCACACAACACGGACCGCCTGAACGATGCCCTCTGTTTGGCAGAGGCTGCCCCTGACCCGAGGTGGGCCCAGCGTGCCAACAAGTGTCCAGTCTTCCACAACCTCAGCCCATGCGATCGATGGCCCGTCTTCAAGGGGTATTACTGGCGTACTGGCTCCGCGAAAATCCATCGACCCGTCGATCGAATGCAGATGACCCACGATTTCAACGCTGACTGGTGGGTCAGTGTCCGAAGGGCCCAACCGCCCGATCAAGAGTACGGTACGCAGCTCTCCCGGATCAGTGGCGGGAAGAACAGACACGCAGTGCATGATCCCAATTTCGCCAGACCTAGTCCTGACCTGAAAGTCACCCGCCTGCATCGTGGCGACGTCTATCTCGGTCGAGAAGATAACAGGCATCCCAGAATAACCCTTTGAACCTTTGCAAATCACATTGGAAAGCCGCGGCAAAGCGTCAAGCCCGTGAAAGGCCGATAGAAGATTGGCAGATTGCCCGTTTGCCTGTCTCGGCAGGCTAGCATTGGCGGTCGTATCGGAAAGTTTGCGATTGGAGATGTTACCAGTCCAAGTCCCAGGTCCATAAAGTATGAACCAAGTGACGCCTACGCCGATTACGGCTGCCACGGCAACCAATACGCCTATTGTAGTACGCTTCGAGATGCCTTTGAGCATGTCAGAAACCCCAGCACGATTTTTTAAGTATTACTGCGAACGTCATTTGCCCTAAAGTAAGTTGAGGGAGGTGCCGAACAATAAAAATGAACACATGGGAGTGAAAGGTTGTGCATCTCGAACTTCGAATGGTTCGAACCGTCGCCGATTGTGTAAACTGCGACGGGGGAATTGGGCACTGTATGAAAGACTGCTTCGTCCGCTTATGACTAATCAGGTCGGGGTGCAGTATTTGGAAGGGCAGTTCTGTGGCCTCAATGTCCTGTCCAAGAAACTGTATGCGCGACTAGAGCCCGTTTGGTTTGCAATCTAGGCTGACTGAAACAAAAAAACCCGCTGACCAAACAGCGGGTTTCTTCTTGGTGTTTATTGGGGCCGGAACGTCAGCCCTTTTTCAGAACCTCACGGCCCAGCAGTTCAGCGATCTGTACCGCGTTCAGGGCCGCGCCCTTGCGCAGGTTGTCCGAGACGCACCACAGGTTGATGCCATTTTCCACGGTCGAATCCTGACGGATACGGCTGATGAACGTAGCAAAGTCACCCGCGCATTCGATGGGCGAGACGTAGCCACCGGCTTCGCGCTTGTCGATCACCATGATGCCCGGTGCCTCGCGCAGGATGTCGCGGGCTTCGTCTTCGTCCAGGAATTCCTCGAACTCGATATTCACGGCCTCGGAATGGCCGACGAAAACCGGAACGCGGACACAGGTGGCTGTAACCTTGATCGACGGATCGACGATCTTCTTGGTCTCGACCACCATCTTCCACTCTTCCTTGGTCGAACCGTCTTCCATGAAGACGTCGATTTGAGGAATGACGTTGAACGCGATCTGCTTTTGAAACTTCTTCGGCTCAACTTCGGTTGTCGGGTTGTAGATCGCCTTGGTCTGATCCCAAAGTTCGTCCATGCCTTCTTTACCGGCACCCGACACCGACTGATAGGTCGACACCACAACGCGTTTGATCTTGGCGCGGTCATGCAGCGGTTTCAGCGCGACAACCATCTGCGCGGTCGAGCAGTTGGGGTTCGCGATGATGTTCTTGTTCTTATAGTCGTGGATCGCCTCGGGGTTACACTCCGGCACGATCAGAGGAATGTCAGGGTCATAGCGATAGAGCGACGAGTTATCGATCACCACGCAGCCCGCAGCTGCGGCCTTAGGGGCATAGGTCTTGGTGGCGTCCGAGCCGATGGCGAACAACGCCATGTCCCAGCCGGTGAAGTCGAACGTGTCGATGTCCTGGGTCGTCAGTGTCTTGTCGCCAAAGCTTACCTCTGTGCCCAAGGAACGACGGCTTGCCAGAGCAGCAAGTTCATCGACCGGGAACTGGCGTTCCGCCAGGATGTTCAGCATTTCGCGGCCCACGTTACCTGTGGCGCCGGCGACAACGACGCGATAGCCCATTTCATGTCTCCAAAGTTAAGGACGCGCGTTCATAGCTGCGTTGCGGCGAAGAAAAAAGGGCTTTTGGCGTGGAATCGAACGTTTGACGTCGAATTGAGGTGCTTCAAGCGCTCAGAAGACGCTGGTAGAGCGCAACCAACGTCTCTGCCTCACCGTGAATATCGAAATTCTGTTCGACATGGGTGCGGGCGGCCTGACCGGCCTTCGACAGGGAATCACGGTTTTCCAGCATCTCCGCCGCCGCGTCTGCCAGCGCGGGAATGTCGTCGGGTGCCACCACCCGGCCCAGCGAGGGGTCGGTCACGATCTCGGAAAACGCGCCAACATCTGTTGCCACAACCGGCGCACCGCAAGCCATGGCTTCTAGGGGGGTGAGCCCGAACCCCTCCCACCGTTGGGGCGCGATGAACAGGTCCAGAACCTGATACCATTCGGCAATCTGATCGACCGTGACCTCGGGCATGAACAGGATGCGATCAGACAAGCCTGCTTTAGCAACCTTGTCTTTCAGCTCGGCCAGAAATGCGGTGTGCTTCTCGGTGGCCCGGCCCATGACGATACCTGAAACGGTGTCGAACCGCCCACACAGATCAATCATCGCGTCAACAAAGGCATCTGTACCTTTTTGGTGCCGGATGCGGCCGTAGCATCCCAACAGCAATCCGTCCGGCAGCCGCAGTTTTGCCCGAACGGCGGCCTTGTCCTGTGGGGGCGTAAAGTCCTCAAGGTTGATGCCGTGCATGACAACCTGCGCGTCGCGCTCAAGATACCCGGCAGTTTTTTGCGACGTCGCTACAATCGCGTCCATCTTGCCGATCAACCATTTGGTATAGCCCGTGTGGGGGCGTTGGGATGCGCTGGTGAACAGCAGTTTGAGTTTCAGGCGGAACACGTTCCGCAGGATCAAGCCCAGAAGCATCTCGGTGTTGCGGCGGGCGTGCCAAACGCGTGTTGGACGGCGTGACAGAAAGGGCAGGCGACCCAGTGGGATATGCGGGATGTCGGCGGGCAGGCCCGGACCCGTGGCGGCGATGTCGATTGATTTTGCCTGAAGCGGAACCAGCCTTGCGATGGTTGCGGTCACGCCCGAAAGCCTGCGTTTCAGATTTGGGGCTATGACGACGGGGTCTTTCACCGGGCTCTCCTGATGGCTGCTTCAGTCGACACTATCCCGGCTGAATAGATAGATCACGCAACCAATGGCAAGCGATATGGCAAAAAACCCGAATATCGCCGTGTAAGGCGCGGTTGACCCAGTCTGAACGGTGGCAGCATGAATCCGACCGGTGACGAACTGGGCAACGCCGACGCCACCGATGCCGAACAGGTTCAAAAGGGTCACGCCGCGGCCAACCAGGTGCGGTGGTACAAAGGCCCGACCATGGGCCATGATGACCGGAAAGCTGGCCCCGGCAAAGCCTATGACGGCCAGCAGCAGAACAGACAGCCAGATTGCGTTGTCAATCCACAGGCACAGCAAGGTCAGCGCCACTGCCCCCAGCGCATTGCCCGCAAAAACAACCCACTTTCGGGTACCAAAAACGCGATCCAATGGCCCGTAGACAAAAGTGCCAGCAATCATTGCGGTCCCCATGATCAGGGTCGCGGTGCCGATTTGCGTCGTGCTTAACCCGAAAACATCGTTCAGATATGGCCCGGCCCAAAGGCCCCGCAAAGCGCCAGAAGGCGCGTATGCGACCAACATCAGTGGCAGGATCAACCAGAGGGCGGGCTCCTTCACAAGGTCCAACAATGACCCCTTTTGGTCCGTCTCAACCTTTTTCGGATCATGCACAGTCAGCAAAAGGCCAAGAGAAATTGCAGCCGAAATCACGGCCAGCCCAACCATCGTTACGCGCCATCCCATCCACTCGACCGCGAGTGCGGTGGGGTAGGATGCCACGAGGTTGCCAACAGACCCCACGCCAAGCATCACAGCCGCCAAAGTGGCAAACCGCGCCGGAGGGTATTCTCGGGCAAAGATAAAATATGAGGCCATCAGGACCGGCGAGCAGCCAACGCCAATCAGACCCATTGCAATGCTGATATGCATTGGCGAAGACGCAGCGGCAAAAAGCGCCGCCCCTCCTGCACCACCAATCAGCAGCAGCACCGCTGCGGTCAGGCGGGGGCCAACCCGATCCAGCGCCCAGCCTACCGGGATTTGCATCGCAGCAAAAACCAGGAACCAAAGGCCCGAGGCAAACGCCAGATCCTCGGGTGTTGCGCCAATATCCTGTTCCAGGTCGAGGCTGAGAACAGCCAGAAACGCGCGGAAAAACTGGCTGAGTACGTAGCCCAGGCATAAAACTACCAAACCTGCCTGCATAACTTGCCCCTTATTTTGCGCGCTTTAGGGAAAGGCTTGGCATGTCATGATGCAACGCACAAGCGTGTGTAGTATATTTCAGATACGGGACTTGGACTTACGCCCGCCTAATTTAAGCTCAACATAGATTAGAGGGGGACCATGAAAGACCTCCATTCCGAGTTTTATGAAAACCTCCCTCTTTTGCGGGAGTTTACTTTGGTGGCGGACCCGACGCAGTTTTCAGCTGTGCCGGATGAATGGGTCGTCGGCGTTGCCGACATAGTTGATTCAACCGGAGAAATCGCTCGGGGCCGATACAAAACCGTTAACACGGTTGGGGCGGCTGTGATTTCAGCCATGATCAACGCCATGAACGGTAAGCTGTTTCCCTATGTTTTTGGTGGCGACGGTGCTGGCTTTGCAGTTCCGCCCAGTCAGGTCGAAGCCGCGCGTGATGCATTGGCTGCTTTGCGACGCTGGGCAGAAGAGGAGTTTTCCATGCCTCTGCGTGCGGCCATGGTATCGATGGCCGAAGTCCGAGCCGCCGGTCGGGATGTGCGCGTGGCCCGCTATGCACCATCTACCGGCGTGGACTATGCCATGTTCTCGGGGGGTGGGCTGGCCTGGGCCGAAGCCGAGATGAAGGCTGGCCGCAACATGGTTGATCAAGCAGATCCGGGCGCACAGCCGAATCTGACAGGCCTGTCGTGTAGATGGTCCAACAGTACGGCTCGGCATGGCCAGATCGTCTCGCTGGTTGTTGAGCCCACTGCATCAGCGTCAGAGGGTGATTTTGCCGATCTGGTGCAATCCGTTCTGTCCATGTCGGAAAAGCTGGAGCGTGCAGGGCACCCCGTGCCCGAGAACGGCCCGCCCATGAAATGGCCGCCGCCTGGCTTGGACATTGACGCGCATGTGTCACGCAATGGACGGAACATGATATTGCAAAAGACTGTTCTGCTGTTCCAGAATCTGTTGATCGCAGCCCTGTTTAAACTGGGCAAACGCCTGGGTCAGTTCGAGCCGGACCACTACAAGAAGATGGTCAGCGGCAACGCGGACTTTCGCAAGTTTGATGACGGTCTGAAGATGACGCTGGATTGTGATGCGTCCACGTTGAAACGGATCGAACACATGCTGGAGCAAGCGCGGTCGCGTGGAAAGATACGTTATGGTTTGCACGCACAAAACGAAGCGATGATGACATGCATTGTCCCGTCGGCCACCCGGGATGATCATGTGCATTTTGTTGATGGCGCGTCGGGCGGGTATGCTCAGGCCGCTGCGGCCATGCGCGCGTGAAAGGTCAAGACACCTTCCACTGCTCCGAAAGCGAACGGGCCGCCTGCGCCAATAGCATCACGTCGATACCTACGGCCAAAAACTGCGCGCCCATGTCTTTATAGGCTTGCCGGGCCTCGTCATTGGTCGCAAGGATGCCCGGCGCTTTGCCAGACGCTTTGATCCGCGCCAGCGCGTCAGCGATCACCTCGCGCATTTCAGGGGCGGCGCTGTTGCCCTGATAGCCCATGTCGGTCGACAGGTCGGCGGGGCCGATGAAAACTCCATCAACGCCCTCGACTTGTAAAATATCATCCAGGGCATCCAATCCAGCGCGGGTTTCAACCTGCAGCAACAGGCAGATTCCCTGATCCGCTGTTTGAATATACGCGTCGACAGCCCCATACATCGTGGCCCGTGCCGCCATCGCACCCACGCCGCGCGCTCCGGTCGGAGGATAGCGACACGCACGAACCAGTTCGCGCGCTTGCTCGGCGCTTTCGACGATTGGAACCAGCACGGTCTGCGCCCCTGCATCCAGAACCATTTTGATCAACCAGGTTTCGCCAATTGGGACGCGCACCACCGGATGCGATGGGCTGGCGGCCAAAGCCATGAGTTGATCCCGGATCGAACGGATGTCATTTGGGGCGTGTTCCCCGTCAATTACCAACCAATCGAAACCCGCTGTGCCCATGACCTCGGCGGTGACAGATTCAGCAAAGCTCATCCAGCACCCAATCTGGGTTTTTCCCTCATTTAGAGCCTTTTTGAAGGTGTTTTCCGGGGCAGCCATCAGATCTCTCTTGCTTTTGCAAACCATGATTATAAAAGACCCGGTGCCGGGTCCTTTCTGCATCTTCTCTTAAGACAGTGAATTGTCCAGTCTGAATGCAGCCTTTCTGACGGGGCATAATCGACGCTGGCGGCGCCTTGCCTCCGCATGATGATAACTAGCGCCTTGACAGAACCGGGAGGATTGCTTGCGAAAAAGCCGAAATTCGGTGATAATTTTCCTATGACTGACGACCTGCCTCTGACGTCGCGATCTTTACCCATAGCGCTGTTGCGGGCGCGGGAAAAGGTTATGGGACCCATCCGTGCAATGCTGGCTGACGCTGGTGTCACCGAACAGCAGTGGCGGGTTTTGCGGGTTTTGAACGAAGAAGGCCCACAGGAACCGACACACATCGCTGATCGCGCCTGCCTGTTGTTGCCCAGCCTGACGCGGATTTTGCAGAAGCTGGAACAAAGCGGTTTGATCTCGCGGCGCTCTCATCCGGCAGATCGCCGTCGCCAGATCATTGAGATCACCACAAACGGTACCCAGATCATTCGCGCCAATTTGCCCGTAAGTATCGCCCAAGCAGAACGCATTCGGTCTCAGCTGGGGCAGGAAAAGCACGAGTTGTTGCTGGATCTTCTCAATGACCTGAAAAATCTCGAAGCCTGACAAGTGGCTAAAGCGAAGACGCTTCTTAGAAACCCCGCCGGAGAGTTTAGGGGGTATTCTCCAGCGGGGCGGCCAGACTCGTACTGGATCATTGCCTGGCCCGAGGCCGGTTGCGTCATGTGTAGTCTGATGGTCCGACCTGCAATTCGGAGTGTGCGCCGAGTCAAAACAGACTCTAATTAAAGCGTTGCTCCCGGGGACGGGCACATGCCTTTGCTCTCCGAAATAGATGTTGGTAACTGCCAACCGATGGATTGTCTTGCAAATGGGACCTCTGAAGTCGCATCGGCTAGGTAATTTGCCAAGTGTGTGCATCTGGCTTCAGTTCGGCCATATTGTCGGCTGCAACATCTGTAATTGAGGACATAACTCAACTTAAGCCCGAGCCAAGTCACGTTTGTTCTTCCTTTGACAAGGTCATAAAGGCGGAAGTGACATTGCTGTGAAACGGTCATTGCACTGCATACCGGAATTGGGCGGGTTTGCGCTGAAACACCAACAAAGCTTTGGCGAAATTCGGCGTGTTTTCTTGTATTGCTGATCGGACTGGCGGTCGTAAGATGAACCAGCACAATAGTCCGAGAGCACCATGTCAAATAGTCTGTTTTCCCTTCCCGACCCGGTTACTATCCCTGTTGTTGGGGCCTCAGCAGAGTATCCTGTGGGGCGTATTTTCTGCGTCGGTCGGAATTACGCGGCCCATGCGGCCGAAATGGGGAATGAGGTCGATCGCGAAGCACCGTTCTATTTCACCAAATCTGCAGCCAACGCGGTTCTGTCCGGGGCTATGGTTCCGTACCCGGCAGGGACCGAGAATTATCATCATGAAATGGAGTTGGTGCTGGCGATCGGAAAACCTGTATTCCGTGCCACCTCTGCGCAGGCTTGGGATGCAGTTTATGCTTATGGCTGCGCCCTCGACATGACCCGTCGCGACCTGCAGATTCGCGAACGAAACAAGCAACGGCCCTGGGATCTGGGCAAGGATGTCGAAAACGGTGCGGTATTTGCCCCGCTGACACCGGCAGGCAAATGGTCGCCGGACGCAGACAAGCATATCCGTCTGCGCGTCAATGATGAACTGCGACAAGACGCAACGCTTGAGGAGCTGATCTGGAAAATCGACGAAATCATCTGCCACTTGTCCGGCTTCTATCACCTGCGTCCCGGGGATCTGATTCTGACCGGCACACCAGCGGGTGTTGGACCGGTTGTGGCAGGTGATGTTCTGAGCGGTGAGATAGACGGGCTCGCGCCGATTGAATTGACCCTGACGGATGCAAAGTAGACCCTATTTAGGGTCTTTTAGCCAATCGTTGGCAAATTCGATTTGTGTGACTCCCGCCAGTCGTCGCACGCGATCCAGCTCGGCGTTCAGGCGTCGGGTGCGGGCGTCAGACCAGCGCACTCCGCGCTCGGGCCAAAGGGCTTTGACGCGTAACATGTCGCGGTCGCGATGCGCTTTCATGTCAATCCGGCCAACTAAACGGTTACCTTCCAGCAGTGGAAACACGTAGTAACCATAATTGCGCTTGGGTTCCGGCACGAAGACCTCGATCCGATAGTGAAAGCCGAACAACCGTTCTGCGCGATTGCGGTCACGCAGCATTGGATCAAACGGGCTGAGCACGCGGATGCGCCCGGGTGGCTGGGGCAGGTCCAAACTCTGGTCCGCCAGGTTTGAGCGGGCAAAGACCTTGCGGTGCCGCCCATCAGCGCAGGTGATCTCGATCTCTTCTATATCGCCTTTGGCCAGCGCCCTTGCGCACCAGCTTTTGGCTTCTGCTGCGCTGACCGTGTCCCAGAACGCAGCCAATTCGCCCGATGTTGCAAATCCAAGTCGGTCCAGTGCTGCGTTGCACAGCCAATCCACAGTCGCTTCTGCATCGCAATGCATGTTTCCCGGACAAAGTTGGGTTTCAATAACTCGCTCTGTCAGGTCATAGCGTTTCTGAAACCCCTCGCGGCCAACAACTGTAAGCGCGCCAGACCGCCACAAAAACTCCAAGGCGGTTTTTGACGGGTGCCAATCCCACCATCCGCCCGAGCCTTTCTTTTCTTCCTTGCCAATGTCCGAAGAGGATACTGGCCCATTGTCTCGGATGTGCTGCAACACCGTTTCAAACTGTTGTTCGAACCCATCCCGCCGCCAGTTCTTCCACCGTGCCTTCAGCAAATCAGCATCGCGCTGAAAGCGTAGATGCCAGTGGGGGTAGAACTCCATCGGGATCACGGCCGCATCATGCGTCCAATGTTCGAACAGCTCTTTTTCCCTTTCATAGAGCCTTTTCAGGTGCGCGCCGCGATAACTGGGCCTGCGCGAAAACAGGATTAAGTCATGGGCGCGTGCAACTGTGTTGATACTGTCGAGCTGCACAAACCCCAACCGCTGGATCAGATTCAGAAGCGCACCGCCCTTGGCCTCACCCGATGGCAGTTCCGCCAGCGCGTGGCGATCCATGAAAACGGCCCGCGCTGTTTGGTTGTCGAGCCGTTTGAGGGGTGCCGTCATCGCCGCTTCAGGGTGTCGCCAAAGCTGATCTTGGGAGTCAGTGTCGCGCGCGTTTCAATCTCGGAGTCGGGATCTTTCAAACGCTCGGCGATGATTTGGGCGGCATGACGACCAATCTCAAGCCGACAGGCATCCATCGTCGCAAGTTTGCGCGGCAGACCCTGCAACAGTTCGACATTGTTGAAGCCGGCCAACCCGATTTGCCCTGGAATGTCGATGCCTTGCTCCAGCAGGTACAACAAGCCACCCGCACCGATCATGTCATTGGAGTAATACAGAAAATCCAGATCGGGAGAACGTTCCAGCATCGCCTGCGTCATCTCGCGCCCCTTCGCAAGGGCCGAGCCGCCGGAATAAAACTCGCGGTCTTCGATTTCGATCCCGTGCTTGCCCAATACCTCGGTGAAGCCTTCGAAACGCTTCCGGGCGCGGTGATCCAGAGGCATCTTGGTGCCCATGAAGCCAATATGCTGATACCCGGCCTTCAGGATCGCCTGCGCCATCTCGCGCCCGGCGCGGCGGTGCGAGATGCCGACCATCGCATCCACAGGCTTGCCGTCGGTATCCATGATCTCGACCACAGGAATGCCCGCTGAATCCAGCATGGCGCGTGCGGCTTCAGTATGTTCCAGCCCTGCAATGATCACGCCTGAAGGCCGCCACGAGAGCATCTCGTACAGGACCTTCTCTTCTTTTTCGGGCAGGTAGTCGGTCACGCCCACAACAGGCTGCAATTCGGTGTCTTCCAGCACCTGATTGATACCTGTCAGAACCTCAGGAAAAACCATGTTCGACAGCGACGGGATAATGACCGCGACCAGATTGACCCGGCTGGACGCCAGAGCGCCCGCGATCTTGTTGGGCACATAGCCAAGCTCTTTTGCGGCGGCCAGAACGCGGGTGCGGGTGGCATCTGACACATCCCCCCGGTTCCGCAAAACCCGGCTTACCGTCATTTCGGAAACTCCAGAAGCCTCGGACACATCGCGAAGGGTAAGCGGGCGTTTGGATTCACTGTTCACGGGAGGCACCTGTGTTGTTGTTTTGCCCGATGGTAGCGTGAACAGGTCTGCGTGTACAACAATTGTGCAAAGCCGATGACAACCCGGAAAATCCCGGTTACAGAAGGCCACACACGGCCCCGTGGCTCAACTGGATAGAGCAGCCCCCTCCTAAGGGGCAGGTTGCAGGTTCGAATCCTGCCGGGGTCGCCAATTTCTCATGGTCTTCCGTCAATCGACGCGCGCTGAAACGCGGCAAGATTGGTCCCTGAATGCGCATCAAATACGTTGTTCGATCCACATTTACCTGCAAAAATTGGGCAAACTTTCCATGGGACCATCCGAGTGCCGCTCAGATACGCAGACATTTACCCCTCTGAACCACTGCTCAACAGCGACTCGGTGGAGCGTCCTTCGGCAGCGGCACTGATGTCTGTACGATATTTTCAGGCGGAACCGGACGAAATGCCCGAGGACGTGTTCGCGGAACACCACGTATTGCTAAATTTGCAGGACAGTCCGCATCGCGTTCAAAATTGGCGTGACGGCACATTGCGGGATTTCACCTTCTGCAAGGACGAGGTCATTGTAACGCCCGCTGGCGTGCGGTCAGGTTGGCGGTGGTTCGCGCCGTCTGACGTGATCGTCATTACCCTAGAACCGCACAAGGTGGACCGTTTCGCGCAGTCTGAGCTTGGGATGTTACTCGATCCCCAACAATTTAAGGACTTGCCGCAGTTTTCCGACCCTGACCTTTGCGCGGCCGGTGTCATCTTGCGGGATGTGCTGGAGACTGAAGACATGTCCTCGGCCGTTATGTTCGAGGCCATGAGTCGGGTTTTTCTGGTCAAGCTGCTGCAGAAATACGGAAAGCGGCGCGCCGAAGATGCTGAATTGTCATCGCGGTTCACCTCTCGCCATTACCAACGTGTCCTGGCCTATGTACAAAAGCGCCTGGATCGCACGATCACCGTTGACCAACTGGCGTCCGAGGCTGGAATGAGCGCGTCGCATTTTGCCCGTGTCTTCAAGGAAACGCTTGGTTCAACGCCTATGCAATATGTCATGTCGTTTCGGATCGAGCAGGCGATGAAGATGATCGAAGATCCAAGGCGGCCCTTAGGGGACATTGCTTTGGCTTGCGGGTTTTCCGATCAGGGGCATTTCACCCGCAGCTTCAAGCAAGTGACCGGTCAGACCCCACGTGCTTTTCGCGTTGCGCTGAACGGTTGAAGCAGAATCTTTCAAAAACCGGGCAGCATGGTGCAATTATCGCAGGCGCTGACTTCGTATCTTTCATGTCATCGGGCCTGTGCCCAAACTGACAGATTTTGGGAGATACCTCCATGAAAACCCTCGCTTTGAACACCGCCGCTGCGCTAATGGCATCGACTGCCGCGATAGCTCAGGTCGAAACCCGCACCGTGACCTTTGAAAATGAAGGCACCATCATGTCCGGCACGCTGTATTTGCCGGAAGAACGCGGTGACGCGCCTTTGCCCACGGTTGTTGTCACCGGTGCCTGGACCTCGGTGCAGGAACAGATGCCCGCTAACTATGCACATGAAATGGCGGCACGCGGATTTGCTGCATTCACCTTCGATTTTCGCGGTTGGGGCAAGTCGGGCGATTTGCCTGACAATGTACGTTTTGTCGAAAGCCCAAAGGCCAAGACGTCGGACATCAAAGCCGCGTTCGAATATGTCGCAACCCTGCCTGAAGTGGATGCCGATCACATCAACGGGCTGGGTATCTGCGCTTCGGCCGGTTACATGGTCGACGCTGTTTCCGGAAATCCGCTGGTGCAACGTGTTGGGCTTGTCGCCCCCTGGCTTCAAAATGAAGAGATCGTCGAGGCCGTTTATGGCGGCAAGGATGGCGTTGCCGGGCTGATCGAAGTGTCCCATGCTGCCGAAGCCGCGGGTGGGCAAATCATCCCTGCGGCAGGGCCGGAAGGTGCCGAAGGCGTTCTGATGCCGATCGGTGGGTACTATTACGAGGCCGACCGTGGCGCGATCCCCGAGTATGACGACAAGTGGAACAATGCGGGCTGGGAAGGCTGGCTGACCTATCACCCTGCGGACAACCCGCAGCGTTTGGACAAGCCGCTCGCCATTGTTCACTCGGAAAGTGCGGCCATACCTCAGGGTGTGCAGACCTTTCTCGCAGGGTTTGCAGGCGAAGCGACAGCCCAATGGCTGGAAGATGTCACGCAGTTCGATTTCTACGACAATCCCGAAGACGTGACCCGAGCAGCGGATACCGTGGCTGACCATTTCAGTGCTGGCCTAGACAGCTGAATTCTAGATCAGGCGTCGAAGTTGTCTTCAGCGCCTGCCCCTTACCCTGGAGTAAACCGATGCCCAAGAACCTTACCGCCACACTTGCAGCCGTCACAATGATTGGCAGCGCGGCGTTTGCCGAGCAACACACCAATATCTCGACAGCAATCACCGATATCGCAGCGGGAGTTGACCGCCATGACTGGACTCGTGTGCGCGGCGCTTTTGCCGATACGGTGACAACCGATTACACCAGCCTTTGGGGCGGTGACCCAGTAACGCAACCGGCTGACGACCTGATAGCAGGTTGGTCCGCATTCCTGCCTGGGTTTGAAAGCACACATCACATGGTCACCAACCATACCGTCAGATCGCTGTCCGAAACCCAGGCCACAGCGCAGGCTGATTTCACTGCTACCCACCGTATCGCGGATGGCTTGTGGGTGCTGGGCGGCCGATATGACTATATCCTTGAGAAATCCGAGGATAGTTGGGTTGTAACATCACTGACCATGACAGCGCTTTGGGAAACCGGTGATCGTGGTTTTGTGGCAATCGCGGCCGAGCGCGCGCAACAGTCCAATTGAACCAAGTGGTGAGCCGAGGTCGCCAAGTCTACCTTGTTCCTGGTTCTGGAAAACGCGTGCGTGTGCGGTTGGCGAAAGCAACAAGGGACAGCATCACTGGGACTTCGACCAGAACGCCTACAACGGTCGCCAACGCCGCGCCGGAGTTCAGACCAAACAAGCTGATAGCAACGGCCACAGCCAGTTCGAAGAAGTTTGATGTTCCGATCATGGCACACGGGGCTGCGATCCGATGGGGTACTTTCAGTGCATAGGCAGCGCCATACGCTATAGCAAAAATTCCGTAGCTTTGGATGAGGATAGGCACCGCGATCAGCACGATAACCATTGGCTTGGACAAAATGGTCTGACCCTGCAGTCCGAACAGAATAACCACAGTTGAAATCAACCCCATAACCGACCAAGGTTTTACGCGGGTAGAAAACGCCTCAACTGCCTGTTTAGAGCCTAGTTTGTTACGGGTGATCAACCCGGCAATCAGCGGCAACACCACGTAAAGAACCGTGGCCAGAACCAGCGTCTGCCAGGGCACTTCAATATCGGTGACACCCAGCAAAAAGGCGACGATCGGGGCAAATGCCACGACCATGATCAGATCGTTGACCGAGACTTGAACTAGCGTATAGGTCGCGTCGCCTTTGGTGAGTTGCGACCACACAAACACCATGGCGGTGCAGGGGGCTGCCCCCAACAAAATTAGCCCAGCTGTGTATTGGGCAGCGTCTTCGGGTGCAATCCAGGGTGCAAAGATATAGTCAAAGAATAATACGGCGAGCAGCGCCATGGTGAAGGGCTTGATCAACCAATTCACCACCAGCGTCACGATCAGACCGCGTGGCTGGCGGGCAACCCCGGCGACTGCGCGGAAATCGACGTTGACCATCATCGGATAGACCATCGCCCAGATCAGTACGGCTACAACCAGATTGACGCTGGCGATTTCGGCCCCTGCAACCAGTTGAACCAGTCCTGGCGCGGCTTGTCCGATCAGAACACCGCCAATCATGGCGAGCGCGATCCAAATTGTGAGATATCGTTCGAAAATGCTCATGAAAGCGCCTCGGAAGTCTGATCTGTGAGTTTACCAGAGGTCAGTGCGGCGAGGGCAACCATAGCGGACGCGGTACCGAGGACCATCGGCAATCCCCCGACCTGATAGGTGAGGCCAGACAAAACGGTGCCGACCAGCCGACCTGCTGCATTCGCCATGTAGTAAAACCCGACATCCATCGTCACACGCTCGGACTTGGTGAAGGCCAGGATAAGATAGGAATGCAGTGCCGAATTGACGGCAAAGACCGCTCCAAAGACCAGCAAGCCAGCAACGAGTGTCGTGGTCAGCCAGGTCTCAGGCTCGTTTGACAGCCAAGTGGCCAATGTTAGAGCCGCAGGAATGCAGAAAAGGATCACTGCCCAGCTGCGCGCAGCACGGATCAGATCACCTTCGGTTCGATCCGAGGCGCGAAGTATCCTTGGCGCGTTGGCTTGCACCACACCATAGAGGATGATCCACACCGCCATGAAAGTTCCTATCATGAAGAACGCAGATCGGTTGCCCGCCTCGGTACCGTCTGAGAGCACGGCGTAGAAATAGATTGGGATGCCGACCACAAACCAGACATCACGGGCGCCGAACAGAAAGACACGCGCTGCTGACAGCCAGTTTACATTGGCGGACTTCGAAAAAACTTCGGAGAACTTCGCCCCTTTGCGTCCCTTCGGCAAGCCTGCTGGCATGAACAGGATAACTGCAAACAGGATCACCGCCAGTACGGCTGCCATGACCAGAATTGCTGTCATAAAGCCCATTGTGGCCAGCATGGTCGCGCCCAGCAAAAAGCCCAGACCTTTGACTGCGTTTTTCGACCCCGTTAGCAGGGCCACCCAACGAAACAACCCGCCGCCCTCGGCAGGGGCCAGAAGTTTGACCGACGATTTCGAAGACATTTTGGCCAGATCCTTGGCCACTCCGCTGGCGCCTTGCACCATCATCACGAATGTGACCGACGCTGCGACGGTCCAGTTCGGGTCAAGCTGCGTCATGGCAAGCAACGCAATAACTTGCAGCCCCAGCCCTGCATAAAGGGTCGAGGTCAATCCGAACCGCGCTGCGATCCAGCCTGCGGTCAGGTTGGTGACAATTCCTGCGATCTCATAGAGCACAAAAAGATAAGCTAACTGAACCGGCGAGAAGCCCATGGTGTGAAAGTGCAACAGCACCAACATCCTGAGCGCCCCGTCGGTCAGCATGAAGGCCCAATAGGCCGCCGTAACCGCGATATAGGCCGACAATCCTTCGGGCCGTTGGGTCACAGCGACGATCCGACCATCAAAGCCACATCCACCAACCGATGCGCATAGCCCATCTCGTTATCATACCAGGCATAGATTTTAACTTGCGTCCCGTTCACCACCATGGTCGACGGCGCATCGACAATCGAAGAGCGTTCGTCATTGGTGTAATCGGTCGAAACCAGCGGGCGAGTCTCATAGCCAAGAATGCCCTTCAACTCACCCTCGGCAGCAGCTTTGAAAAAGCCGTTGACCTCTTCGGCGGAGGTTTCGCGCTGAACCTCGAATACGCAGTCAGTCAGCGATGCGTTCAGCAGAGGCACCCGCACCGCATGACCATTCAGACGTCCCTTAAGTTCGGGATAGATCAAAGTGATCGCCGTAGCCGAGCCAGTGGTGGTCGGGATCAAGGAATTCAGGGCCGAACGCGCGCGACGCAGATCCTTGGCGGGGCGGTCCACGATGGTTTGCGTATTGGTCACATCATGGATTGTGGTCATCGACCCGTGGCGAATGCCCAGATTTTCGTGAATGACTTTGACCACCGGTGCCAGACAGTTGGTGGTGCAGGAGGCCGCTGTCACAATGTTATGGGTCGCGGGGTCATAAGTATCATCGTTCACACCCACAACGATGTTGGCGGTCGGGCCGTCTTTGACGGGGGCGGAGACAACAACCTTTTTAACGCCTGCTTCGAAATAGGGTGCCAGTTTGGCTTCGGTCTTGAAGACGCCAGTACAGTCGATCACTACATCGACACCGTCCAACGGCAGAGTTGAAAGGTCTTTTGTCCCAACAAAGGGGAGGCGCGTGCCACTCACAGTGATGCTGTCGGCATCGTGGCTGAACTTTGCATCCCAACGTCCGTGCACTGTGTCAAATTCCAGCAGATGCGCGTGCATTTCGGGATCACCAACAGCGTCGTTGATCCATGCAATTTTTGCGCCCCGTTCCAGCAAGGGTTTCAGCGCAAGTTTTCCCATCCGGCCAAGGCCGTTCAGAGCGTAGGTCGTCATTTCGTGTCCTCAAAAGATGCTCGCCCGATGTCATCGACAGCGGATTGCAGTGCGATCCGGTCAAGACTTTCGACCGGCAGCGACGTAAAGGCTTGGATCCGACGCTTCAGCGCGCCGTAAACGCTTTGAAACGCAAGGATTTTTTCTGCGTCGGTGCCTTCTGTCTTGACCGGGTCAACCATACCCCAGTGACCACTGATCGGTTGACCTTCCCAGGCTGGGCATTCTTCGTTTGCAGCCTGGTTGCAGACCGTAAAAACAAAATCCAGGTCAGGCGCATCCGGCCCCGAAAACTCGGACACATTCTTTGACCGCAGGACTGACGTTTCATGGCCCTTGTCTTGCAAAACCTGCATCGCAAACGGGTTCAGTTCGGAAAACGGCCGTGTTCCTGCCGAATAGACATTGAACCGATCGCCGCCAATCTCGCGCAGCAGAGATTCAGCAAAGATCGAGCGGGCGGAATTGCCCACGCAAATGAACAACACATTGAACTTCCGGTCAGTCATGGTGTCACTTCCTTTGGTTGAAGGCATGCAAAGATCAGGTCGGCCACGGCAGCAGTCCACAATAAGGAAATCGAGCATTTGCTGCACGTTCTTCATTTCAATCGAATAGAGAAGAGACGTCCCGGATCGCTCCTGCTTGACCAGCCCTGACCGCTGCAACGCATTCAGATAGTTCGACATTGTGCTGGGTTTGATACCTAACTCTGCCGCCAGCTCGCCTGCGGGAACAGTGTCAGGAAACCGTCGCATTAACATGCGAAACACGGTGATGCGTTGCGGGTGACCCAGAATGGCCAGCTGGTCGATTACTTCTTCTATCATATTTCATGAAATATTGAATTAATGACCGGGAGTCAATTTCAACCCGTTGGCGTTACAAAAAATTCACATACGGAAGCTGCCGCAGGCAGAGTCGGTTGCCGGCTCAAAAGAAGACCCCATTCAGGCAGGTCGGCCGCAAAAAGCTCAACTGGGCTTGCAGGCAACAGACCGACAGTTTAAACGATCCATCGCACCCAGATAGAACCAGTTCTGGCTGCCATAAGTTGCCTCAATAGCTCAGCTGGTAGAGCAGGTCCTTCGTAAGGACAAGGTCGGGGGTTCGAGTCCCTCTTGAGCACCACACATCTCGCTTTTCTGATAAAATTCGCGTTGAATTCGAATGTACATTCAAATTTTAAGTGTGCCCGTTGCAATGGCGCCGACTTGACGTTCTTTCCAACAAGACACATTTCGCAATGCCCAAAGGCGGTTCGCACGCGGGTGTCGACCGTATCCCGACCTTGCCCCAATGCCTTGCCTGAGGCATGCTTGCTTCCGCAGGAAGAGTATCTGTTCACCGTCGGGTTTGTCGGTCAACGGATCAGCGCGGCGCCATGCTTTGGGAGGAGTTTGTCATGACATCCAAGACCGCAGGTTCCACACCACCAGACAACCTGACACCGCCACAACAGGCCGTGCCCAAGGTCAACAAAGTGACAGCGGATGATATCACCGCCGCACTAAAGGCTGGGTTTTCCGATTTTCTGGCGCGCCCCGTCATGAGCGGTTTTTTCGGCCTGTTCTATGCGGTTTTCGGAATACTGTTGGTTTGGGCCTTGGTTTGGCTCGGCAAGATCTGGATGATCATTCCTGCCATCGTAGGATTCCCGCTGGTCGCACCTTTCGCCGCCGCCGGGCTTTATGAAATGTCGCGTCGCTTGCAAAAAGGGGAGAGTTTTGGGTGGTCCGAGATCCTCACCGTCATGGCCAACCAACGCAAGCGGGAAATGGGCTGGATGGCCTTTGTGACCTTGTTCATTTTCTGGGTGTGGGTTTATCAGGTGCGGCTTTGGCTGGCGATCATCCTGCAGAATGCATCCTTTTCCGATTTCGACGGGTTCTTGAACACCGTGCTATTTACGCCCCAAGGCTGGACGTTCCTGGCTATTGGCACGTGCGTCGGCGCTTTTCTGTCAGCAGCCCTGTTCACAGTAACCGTTGTCGCCATGCCTATGTTGCTGGACCGGGAAACCAATTTCGTTTCCGCGATGCTCACCTCTGTCCACGTTGTCAGGGAAAGCCCTGTGGTCATGCTCACTTGGGCGGCAATCATCTCGTTTACCATGCTGATATCGCTGGTTCCCGCATTTTTGGGCCTGATCTTTACTCTACCGATCCTTGGTCACACCACGTGGCATCTTTACCAGCGGGCGGTGCCGCCGGACGAGGTGTGATTTAACGGTAAGGCGTCTGCGATAGTCGAACGGCGGCACACATTTTTTGTACTGACAACGAAGAGGATAAAGCTGCTTTTCTAGCGCCTGTATCCGATATGGTACGGCTTAGGTTTGTTTTTGTGCAGCAAAGCAATTTCGGCTGTCGAAACGGGAACGCCCATACTCCTTCCACTAAGAACATTTAAAGCGAACAAAATCCTCATCACAGGCATCCCAAGTGCGCCGGAGGAAGTCACCAGACCGATGCGCGCAGCTCAGGCGCGCTTTTCCCCTATTGATGCAACGCCCAGAACGTCCAAAACTTTGGCTTCGATCTGTTCGGCGTTCATGCCGGCCACGGCATACATGTCCGTTGGGCTGGCCTGATCGATGAACGTATCGGGCAAGACCATCGAACGGTATTTCAGCCCTTGATCAAAAACGCCTTCCTCGGCCAAAAACTGTGCGACATGGCTGCCAAAACCGCCAATCGCGCCTTCTTCGATGGTGATCAGAGCCTCGTGGTTTGCTGCCAGGTCCAGGATCAGGTCGCGGTCCAAAGGTTTGGCAAAGCGGGCGTCGGCAATGGTTGGATTGATGCCTTTGTCCGCAAGGGATTCGGCGGCTTTCTGCACCTCAGACAATCGGGTACCGAACGAAAGTAGTGCCACGCGCGCGCCCTTCTGGATCACGCGGCCTTTGCCGATCTCAAGCACCTCACCGCGTTCCGGCAAGTCGACGCCAACGCCTTCACCACGCGGGTAGCGGAACGCAATCGGCCCTTCGTCATGTGCAACAGCGGTTGCCACCATGTGCATCAGTTCAGCTTCGTCTGCGGCGGCCATGACAACCATGCCCGGCAGGTTGGCCAAATACGCAATATCGAACGATCCGGCATGGGTGGCTCCGTCGGCACCCACCAGACCTGCGCGGTCAATCGCGAAGCGGACGGGCAGACGCTGGATCGCGACATCGTGCACCACCTGATCATACCCGCGCTGAAGGAAGGTTGAATACATGGCGCAGAACGGTTTCATCCCACCCGCAGCAAGCGCGGCAGAAAACGTCACCCCGTGCTGCTCGGCGATCGCAACATCGAAACAGCGCGACGGGTAGCGTTCGGCAAACAGGTTCAGGCCGGTACCGTCCGGCATGGCGGCGGTCACGGCAACGATCTTGTCGTCTCGCGCGGCTTCGTCGACCAGCGTTTTGCCAAAGACCGAGGTGTAAGAAGGCGCGTTGGAAGGTGCTTTCTTCTGTTCGCCTGTCACGACGTCGAACTTGGCTGTTGCGTGTCCTTTGTCTCGGGCTTGCTCTGCGGGTGCATAGCCTTTGCCCTTCTTGGTCAGAACGTGAATCAGGATCGGGCCGGTCGCTCGTGCCTTGACGGTCCGCAACACCGGCAGCAACTGGTCCAGATCATGTCCGTCTATGGGGCCTAGGTAAGAAAAACCAAGCTCTTCGAACAGCGTGCCGCCGACGGCCATACCTTTCAGCATTTCCTTGGCGCGTTTGGCCCCTTCGCGGAAGGGCTCGGGCAGCAGCGAAACCGCGCCTTTTGCGGCGGCTTTAAGATCGTGGAACGGCTCTTCCGCATAGATACGGGACAGATAGTTGGACAAGGCGCCCACCGGTGGCGCAATGCTCATCTCGTTGTCGTTCAGAATGACGATCAATCGCTTGCCCAGATGGCCCGCATTGTTCATCGCTTCAAATGCCATGCCTGCAGACATTGAGCCATCGCCGATCACAGCAATCGCATCGCCCAAACCCTCGGGTGTGACACCACCCAGATCGCGCGCCACGGCAAAACCAAGTGCTGCACTGATCGAGGTACTGGAATGAGCTGCGCCGAACGGATCATAGGGGCTTTCGCTGCGTTTCGTAAAACCACTCAAACCATCCTTCATCCGCAATGTGCGAATACGATCGCGCCGCTCGGTCAGGATCTTGTGCGGATAGCACTGATGACCCACGTCCCAGATGATCTTGTCGCGTGGCGTGTCAAACACGGCATGCAGCGCCGTGGTCAGCTCGACCACACCCAGACCAGCCCCAAGGTGCCCGCCCGTCACGGACACGGCCGATATTGTCTCGGAACGCAATTCCTGTGCCACCTGATGCAGCTGCGCGTCCGAAAACTGCTTGAGATCCGCAGGGCGGTTCACAAGGTCCAGCAGGGGCGTGTTCGGGCGGTCAGACATTGGAATTCCTGGCTTAGCTGTCCCGGGCAATAACGAAGCGGGCGGCGTCCTTCAAGGTTTCTGCTGACGCACCGTACCCGTCCAACGCAGCACAGGCCGTTTCAACCAGATCTGTCGCGCGGGTTTTGGCCGCCTCGAGTCCCAAAAGCGAAACAAAGGTTGCCTTGCCCGCATCTGCGTCTTTCTGCAGCCGTTTTCCTGCCTTTTCTACATCGCCTTCTACATCCAAGATGTCATCAGCAATTTGAAAGGCAAGCCCAAGAGCCTGCGCATAATCGCGCAGAGGGGTAGGATCGGCTTGCGCCAGCCGCGCACCCGCACAAGCAGACCATTCGATCAACGCACCTGTCTTGCCCGCCTGCAACCGGGTGATTTGTTCCAGTGTCAAAGGCGTGGCCGCTGTTTCGGCTGCGACATCCAGCGCCTGACCCAGAACCATGCCTTGCGCCCCGCTGGCTTGGGCCAGAGTCAGAGCCAATTCTGCACGCGTTTGGGCATCGCCAACTTCGGGCCGAGTGCACAGTTCAAATGCTAAGGTCTGCAACGCATCACCGGCCAACACCCCGGTCCCTTCGTTCCATTTCACATGAACGGTGGGTCGCCCTCGGCGCAAATCATCATCATCCATGCAGGGCAGGTCATCATGGACCAAAGAATAAGCGTGCAGCGCTTCGATCCCCGTTGCGGGCCAGATCGAGCGGGCCTCATCCACGTCATGCAAGCGCGCGCTTTCCCGCACCAAAAACCCGCGCAACCGTTTACCACCTTGCGTGGCATAGGCCATGGCCCGCGTTACGTCGACATCGTCCAGTGCGCCTAGAACCAGGTCAAAATGCGCCTGAATGCGCGCTGCATCCTGCGCCAGTCTTTCGCGAAACATTTACTGACCGTCGACAGATGTGGTCCCGGTGGGTTGCCCTGTGGCATCCAGAGTGATCGCGGCCACTTTCTCTTCAGCCCGCTTCAACTCGTCCTCGCACCGTTTCTTCAGGGCCGCACCGCGTTCATACAGCGCGATCGATTGATCCAATGCCACGTCGCCGCGTTCAAGCTGGCCCACAACGGCTTCAAGCTCTTTCATGGCCTGCTCGAATGTCATCTGCTCAACTGGGGTATCGGTCATGGTGCTGCCTTCATCAATTCTTCCACATGGGCGCGTGTGGCCGCGGCCAATGCGTTCAGATCATACCCGCCTTCCAGAGTCGAGACGATACGACCGTCACAAACCTCATCGGCGATTTTGCACAGCTCGGCTGTGATCCAGGCAAAGTCGCCAGTGGACCAGTTCAGATTGGCCAGCGGGTCGTCCTGATGGGCGTCAAACCCGGCGGAAATGATGATCAGATCGGGGTTGAACGCCCGCAGGCGCGGAAACGCCTGGGACTCGTACGCTGCGCGCATGTCAGCCCCACCGCTGCCCGGAGCCAGCGGGATATTAAGAACCGTGTCGTGAACCCCTGTCTCATCCGGGCGTCCCGAACCGGGCCAAAGGGGCATCTGCTGGCTGGTGATCACCAGGGCACGCGCTTCGTCCCACAGCAAATCCTGTGTTCCATTGCCGTGATGAACGTCAAAATCAACAACGGCAACGCGGCTAAGCCCGTGATGGTCCAGCGCATGTTTCGCCGCCAAGGCCGCATTGCCAAACAGGCAAAACCCCATTGCAGTGTCTGTTTCCGCATGATGCCCCGGCGGGCGAATGGCGCAGAACGCATTCGTTACGTCTCCGCTCAGTACCAGATCGACCGCTCGCACCACTGCGCCTGCGGCTCGATAGGCTGCGTCCACCGAGCCCGGCGACATGAACGTATCCCCGTCAATCTGCGCAAACCCATCTGACGGGCGCGTGGATCGAATATCGCGAATGTAACCTTCCGGATGCACCCGAAGCAGATCGTCATCAGCCGCCAACGGAGCGGTCATCCGTTTCAGTTCCAACCCTTCCAGGGCGTGCAGAACATGCTCCAACCGCGCCACCCGTTCGGGGTGACCCTCAGGCGTGATATGGCCCAGGCAATCAGCATGGGTCAAAAGGGCAGTTGTCATCGGGATCCCCTGTTCATCTGGCTACAAATACCTTCGCCGAAGGCACAAAACCGCCGCGCAGCGGCACGCTTAATCCGGTGCCAGCATATAGCCTGCGCCGCGGACGGTTTGCAGATATCTGGGCTGTTTCGGGTCTTGCTCGATCTTGCGCCGCAGGCGCGTGATCTGCACGTCCACTGCACGTTCCTGCGCTTGGCCTTTGTCGCGCCCAAGATCCTCTACCAGTTTTGCGCGGCTGATCGGTTCGCCGGGCTGGGCCGAGAAGATCTTCATCAACTGGCTTTCCGTTGCGGTCAGGCGCACGGGATCTTCGCCCTGCCACATCTCTCCCCGCTCGATGTCATATCGGATCGGGCCGAGGTACAGGATCTTCGCGGCTGTTTCCTCGGCTGGCGTTTCCGGCATCCTGCGTAGAATTGCGTTGATCCGCAGCAGCAGCTCTTTTGGCTCGAAGGGTTTCGCCAGATAGTCATCTGCCCCGGCCTCAAGCCCTGCAATCCGGTGTTCGGTTTCCCCTTTGGCGGTTAGAAGCAGGATGGGAGTGCTGTGCGTCTCACGCAGCGATTTTGTCAGACTGACACCATCTTCGCCCGGCATCATGACATCCATGACAATCATGTCGAAATCCAGCCCTGACAAGACCCGCCGCGCATGGGCAGCATCCCGAGCTGCAGTGACCAAGAACCCGTTTCGCATCAGGAATTTCTTGAGCAGATCGCGAATGCGTTCGTCATCGTCAACAATCAGCAGATGGGCGTCCACATCGCTCATGAGGTCGTATCCCGAAGTTTCGTATAAGCATGACGCATATCAGCATCCATCATTGCTTCAAGCACTTTGCGAAATCCGGCCACAGCTTCGGGACCGGCATCCTTGTAAGCGGCGCGCATCCTAGAGCGTTGCGCATCTGACAACGTCGTCTCCAGAGCTTGCCCCTTCTCAGTCAGAAATAGGTGGCGTTCGCGTTTGTCCACCGTGCCGACACGGCTTTCCACCAGCCCATCCTCGATCAAGGTTCGTAAAACCCTGTTTAGAGACTGTTTTGTGACACCAAGGATCGCTAACAAGTTGTTGACCGTAGTCCCCGGTGCACGGTTGATGAAATGGATTGCCCGATGGTGGGCGCGGCCATATGCCATTTCGGTTAGGATGCGATCAGGGTCCGCAGTAAAGCCGCGATAGGCGAAAAACATGGCCTCAATCCCCTGCCGTAATTGCTCATCGGTCAAAAACAACAGGCTTTCGCCCCCATAACGCGGGGCCGGGCGGATGTCGGACATGGTGCGCCTCATTCGTTACTCGGGGCCTAGTTTATGTCAGCGTTATTGACATTCCAAGGGTAGAGCGGTATCGAATCGCAGTTTTTGCGCAATAATATGTTCGCATCGGACCTAATTGGCGCAATAATCGAAAATTCACCCGGTTCAGGAGGTTTCGCATGGCGGGGTATGATGATCGTGATGGTACCATTTGGATGGATGGCAAGCTGGTGCCCTGGCGTGAGGCCAATGTCCATATTCTGACCCACGCCATGCACTATGCCTCGTCCGTGTTTGAAGGCGAGCGCGCATATAACGGCAAGATCTTCAAAAGCCGGGAGCACTCCGAGCGACTGATCGCATCGGCCGAGGCGCTGGATATGCCGATGCCCTATTCGGTCGACGAAATTGAAGCTGCGAAGGAAGAGGCGCTGAAAGCCAGCGGCCTGCAAGACGCCTATGTGCGTGCTCTGGTCTGGCGCGGCTCGGGCGAAGATATGGGCGTGGCGTCCGCCAAGAATCCGGTGCGCATGGCCGTCGCGGTCTGGCCCTGGGGTGCTTATTACGGCGACGCGAAAATGCAGGGCGCTAAGCTGGACATTGCCGAATGGAAACGCCCCAGCCCTGAAACCATCCCGGTTCACGCCAAGGCCGCAGGCCTTTACATGATCTGCACCATCTCGAAACACAAAGCCGAAGCCAAAGGCTGCTCGGATGCCTTGTTCATGGACTGGCGTGGATATGTGGCTGAAGCGACCGGCGCGAATGTCTTTTTCGTCAAAGATGGAGAGGTTCACACGCCGCTGGCCGATTGCTTTTTGAACGGCATCACGCGCCAGACGGTGATCCAGATGTTGAAAGACAAAGGCATCACCGTGCATGAGCGCCGTATTAAGCCCGAGGAAATGGCCGATTTCGAACAATGCTGGCTGACCGGTACCGCAGCTGAGGTTACTCCGGTCGGGCAGATTGGGGAGTACACATTCGAGGTGGGCGACCTGACCCGCGAGATTGCGGAAGACTACGAAAAGCTGGTCCGCTCGTAAGCTTCAGCCCCCCGCTCCGGCGGGGGTTTTTCATTGCAGAAAGTGCAAATATCCATGCAATGCGTCCAGCAATCTGGACGGCTTGTATGGAAAGCGTATTTTTGGCGCATGTTAGATCTTCTCAGCGATATTCTCACGCGCCTGTCCCTGCGTGGCACATTCTACTTTCGCACATCGTTCACACCGCCCTTCGGCATTCAGGTGCCGGGCTATGAAAACGTCGCGCGGTTTCATTTTGTGCAGCGTGGTGAGCTTAAGGTGCATGTCTCAACGACTGGCGAGACACTGAGGCTGCGACAGGGTGACTTGATCCTGATTCCCCACGGTGCGCCGCACGCGTTGCTCTGTGCCGAGGTCAAGCCTTTGGATGCGTTGCCTTTGGAAGAGGTGCTTGAGGTGGCTGGCTACACAGGCGACGGTGTGCTGGTATACGGTGGCTCTGACGAAGACCGAGATACGCAGCTGATCTGCGGTCACTTTTCTTTCACAGGTCCTGCCGGGCGGAAGGGCACTGGGCACATGCTGATCGACCGTCTGCCGCCCTACATCCTTATCGAAAACTACGGCGAAGAAGCCGGGGCCTGGATGGAATCGACTCTGCGTATGATTGGTTCCGAGGTTTCTGGCGCGAAAATTGGCGGCGACCTGATCGCGATGAAATTGTCCGAAGTTCTGTTCGCGCAGGCAATCCGGGCCTATCTGGAACGCCAGAGTCCGCAGGATTCGGCTTTGGCCGGGTTTGCCGATTTGCGCATTTCGCGGGCGCTGACCGCGTTCCATCAAGCCCCGGCTGAGGATTGGAGCGTCGCATCTTTGGCGCGAGAGGCCGGTATGTCTCGCACTGCCTTTGCTCAGCTTTTTGCCGAGAAAATGGGAACGACGCCGATGCAATACCTCACAGACTGGAGGATGCAGATCGCCTGCCATGGTCTGACCGAGGCGCGCTGGAACGTGGCGGACGCGGCAGCCGAAGTCGGATACGCCTCGGAAGCCGCGTTCTCGCGTGTATTCAAAAAACAGGTTGGCCTGTCACCGGCTGCGTACAGGGCGATGCACTGATACTCCGCTAATTTTGAACGATCTGCATTATATCGTAAACGCTCAGGAATTCAGCGTCCGGGATCACCAGATTAACTTCCTTTCATCACTGGTTGAGGAAAGGAAAACCTTATGTCCCTGCGTTTTGTAACCCGCTCTGTCCACGCCTATCTGGATTACCCGGTCGCCGTTGCCCTGATGACCTTGCCGTTCCTTCTGGGGCTGGGTCATTCCAATCCGCTGGCCCTGTGGTTGTCTGTTGCGACCGGGGTGGCCGCCTTTGTTCTGACGGTTCTGACCGATCACCATCTGGGGATCTGGCGGGTTTTGCCCTACAAGGTTCACCTGGCCGTAGACTTGTTGGTCGGCATCACCTTTCTGTTTGCACCCAGCATTCTGGGGTTCTCGGGGTTGGATGCGGCGTTCTACTGGCTGAATGGCGCGGCTGTGGTGCTGGTCATCTCGCTCAGCGCGCCCGAGCAGGAAGTCGCAGCCTGACGGCGTTACCCACATCTGTCATGGTATCATCATGATACTGTCAAGAAACTGAGCCGCGGGTTTTACAAACTGGCGGCTCATATCGGCGCACCAATCGCGTGGTCGGAGAATCGATCACCAGACAGGAGAGCCTCACAATGACCAAGATCTTACGCCCAAACCGTCGTTCGTTTCTGGCAGGCAGCACTGCCTTTGCCGCTTCGCTGGCCATGCCAGCCATCAGCCGCGCCGGATCGCGCCCCGTGTTCACACATGGCGTTCAGTCCGGTGACGTCGATACGACATCGGGCATGATCTGGACGCGCACGGATCGTCCCTCTCGCGTGATGATGGAAGTATCGACCACAGAAAGCTTCGCAGACGCCCGCACACTCCCGCCGATGGATGCCATCCCCAACAGCGATTTTGCAGTGAAACGTCTGGTCGAGGGGCTGCCATCGGATCAAGACATCTTCTACCGATTCGTCGCCGCTGATCTGAGTGACATCAACACCGTATCAGAGCCTATTACTGGGCAATTTCGCACCGCACCGACCTCGCGTCGTAACATTCGGTTTGCCTGGTCAGGTGATACGGCCGGTCAGGGATGGGGTATTGATGACGAAGGTATGCGCACCTACGCGACCATGGCGCAGCACAAGCCTGACTTCTTCATACATTCCGGTGACACCGTCTATGCCGACGGTCCTATGCAGGATGAGGTCGAGAAAGACGGCCAATTGATCTGGAAGAACACAACTCTGATCGACGAGAAACGCAAGGTGGCCGAAACACTGGACGAGTTCCGCGCCCAGTGGAAATACAACATGATGGACGAGCATGTGCGGGCCATGAACGCCGTTTGTCCGACCTTTTTCCAGTGGGATGACCATGAGGTTGTGAACAACTGGTCCGACGCAAAAGACCTGATTTCAGACGACCGGTATACCGAGAAGTCGGTGCATGTTCTTCAGTCACGCGCCGGACGTGCTTTCCATGAGATGACACCGTTGCGCATTACGCCGGCAGAGCCAGGGCGTGTGTATCGCAAGATTTCCTATGGTCCGATGCTGGACGTCTTCTTCCTGGACCTGCGCAGTTATCGTGGACCGAACGGCCCGTCGATGGAGGATGAAATCACGGATCAATCCCGCATTCTGGGCGCGGAACAACTGGCATGGCTCAAGCAAGAGCTGGCAGGATCTCAAGCGACCTGGAAAGTGATTGCCTCGGACATGCCGATCGGATTGATCGTCTGGGACAACTGGAAGGAACAGGCCGGAGCAGAGGCGATCTCGAACGGCGATAGCGGTCCGGCCAAGGGGCGTGAGTTGGAGATCGCGGACCTGCTGCGTTTCATCAAAACGGCTGGCATTACCAACACGGTCTGGTTCACAGCGGATGTCCACTACACAGCCGCGCACTACTATGACCCTAACAAAGCACAATTTCAGGATTTTGACCCGTTTTGGGAGTTTGTTTCGGGTCCGCTGCACGCAGGGACATTTGGTCCAAACGCGTTGGATGGGACCTTTGGTCCTGAGGTCAAGTTCGTCAAAGCACCCGCCGAGGGGCAAGGGGTGAACTTGCCTCCAAGTGAAGGGCTGCAGTTCTTTGGTCTGGTGGACATTGACGGAGCGACCGAACAGATGACGGTTCGGCTGATGGATCGGGCAGATACCGAACTCTGGTCGGTTACGTTGGACCCGCAGGATCGCGCGCTCTGATTTCTTGTAACGACGTGTTTGCACCCCGAGCAACCCTCGGGGTGTTTTAGGGCTTGAAAATCCCGACTTAAATAGTCAGATTATTCGCAACGCCAGATGTTGTACCATCAAGCTCATGGTTTCGAGGCGGTTTGCAGGTTTAGCATGACTTTGGTGATAGCTTGCCGCCGCTCCGGAAACGAACCTGTCTAAACAGAACGAGGCCGAAATGAGCGAGTCGCTAGATGAAATTATGGCACGCCATGACGCGCTGGCTGTGTGTGGATGCACCTGTTGCGACAGTGACTATTGCGCCTATGTCGATTGCCAAAAGCCGCGGCGCAAACAAACCGAAGCGATGCCGCCTGTAAGATCAAAACCTGACGATCTTACCCCACGCGCCTCGCTTCGAGAGATTGTTGAAGCGACCCTGAGCCGTTTTGGCTGAGTGACGTAGGCCGTGAGGCCTACGTCAGCCAATTGTCAAAAATCCACGCCGCGCTGCGCCTTGATCCCCGCTTGGAACGGGTGCTTTTCCTCAGTCATCTCAGTAACCAAGTCGGCGTAATCACGCAGCGCTTGGGGCGCGTCGCGGCCGGTCAGGAACACGCTGGTCTTGTCCGAACGCGCGTTCAGGCCGTCGATGACCTGCTCAACAGACAGATACTCGTACCGCAGCGCGATGTTGATCTCGTCCAGCACGACCAGATCGTACTCGCCGCTGGACATCAGGGCGCGCGCCTTGTCGAAGGCGGCGTTTGCGGCAGCGATGTCGCGTTCGCGATCCTGCGTGTCCCAGGTGAAACCTTCGCCCATCGTGTGCCATGTCACCAGATCACGTTCTTCAAAAAAACGGCGCTCGCCTGTTTTCCACTTGCCCTTGATGAACTGAACCACGGCGACTTTCTGGCCCCAGCCCAGCGCGCGGATAACCACGCCAAAAGCGGCGGATGACTTGCCTTTGCCCTTGCCGGTGTTGATTAGAACCAGACCGCGACCGGGGTCCACCGCCTCGGACACTTTCTTGCGGTGCTTGGCTTGCACCTGCTGCATCTTTTCCTTGTGATCCTGCGCGTCGCTCATGGGGGAACCTCTTTGATTGTCCGGCCCAACCTAGGGGAAGATTACAAAAGGTAAAGTCACGCTTTGGGGTCTGTGACTGACCGGGCTTTGCCACGCTCGAGCCCCAACTGGTGTTCGCGCCAGATCACAACAACATTGCCTGCGATGACCAAAGCGGCCCCAATCAGGATTGCAAGCGTTGGCAGTTCGTCGAACCAGACATAGCCAATCACAATCGCAAACAGCATGGTCGCGTAATCATAAGGTGCAAGCATCGAAGCCTGACCAAAGCGATAAGAAGACGTCACCAATATCTGCGCAAACCCGCCGATCAGGCCCATCATGATCAGTATTAGAGCCTGATTCCACGTCGGCATCGTCCATCCCCAGGACGCGGTCAGCGCCGACAGTAAGGTTGCGGTCATCGAGAAATAGAAGACGATCGCAGCCGGGTGATCGACTTTGACAAGCTGCCGGATATGAATCTGCACAAAGGCGCGCGCGATGGTGGCCCCCAAAACGCACAGAGCGCCGATGGTTGCGGCGACCTCCATCTGGGTGCTGCCCAAGCGTGGCCAAATCATGATCAGGACCCCCAACAGACCAAGAGCCACCGCGCCGATACGGATCAGACGAATGCGTTCGCCCAGCATCACGGCGGCCAGAATCAGGGTGAAGATCGGTGTGGCGTAGCCAATTGCCGTCACTTCGGGCAGGGGCAGCAAGCTGAGGCCGGTAAAGGTAAGCCCCATGGCGCTGGTGCCCAGGACGCCGCGCCAGAAATGGCCCATGGGTTTTTTGACCACAAAGCCCTTGGATAATTCCCCGCGCGCGATGAGCCAAAGAATGATGACGGGAATCGCGAACAGGGACCGGAAGAAAACCAATTGGCCCGGCGGGAATTCATCCGATAAAGCTTTGACCAAGGCGGACATCGACGTGAACAGGAACAGCGCGCCCAGTTTCAGCGTCACTGCCAGCATAGGTCGATGCGATGTTAAGGGTTTTGTCATCGGCGCGAACCTGCGCCTTTGGAGGACAAAGATCAACGGGTGGGTTTAGTCATTCACCCAGGATTGAGGCAGAGAATTGCCGATTTCCTCGCCGAATTCTTCAAGAAAGCGGATCATACGCGTGGTGCGTTGTTCCGCAATCTGTCTGCCGGTCTGGGTCAGCATGTCGCCCGGCAGCCCCAGCAGTTTGACTTTCCAATGGTCGAGCGAGAAATGCAGGTCGTCCAATGGCCGGTTTTGGGCAAAGGGATCTGCCGCGTCATAAAGAGTACGCCCCAGTGCTCCGGAAACAGAAAAGTTGCGCGCAATACCAATGGCACCCAAAGCATCAAGCCGATCTGCATCGCGTAGGACACGCGCCTCGGCTGTTTTCGGAGTAATGTCGGCCGAGAAGCTATGGGCTTCGATTGCATGCTGGATGGCTCGGATCTGGTTCGAGTTATACCCCAAATCCTGCAGAATAGGCTCTGATTCCACTGCGGATTTGCGAGATGCCAGATGCCGATCAGGATCATCCTTGGGTAGATTTACCAGATCATGCAGATAACTTGCGGCCAGCAGCACGGACATATCGGTTTGATCATCTGCGATGGCCTGAGCGTTGGTCCAGACCCGATCCAGATGGGCCAGATCATGGGCTGGATCCGTTTCCATGCGATGCGCGACCACCGCACGTAGGCGCGTGCGCAGATCAGCCGATCCGTCCACGGTTCTCTCCGATCTGACCGCGATGCAGAAGCAGGTGGTCGAGGATCACGCAGGCCATCATCGCTTCGCCAACCGGAACCGCGCGGATGCCGACGCAGGGGTCGTGGCGGCCTTTGGTGATGATCTCGGTCTCTTCACCCGACTTGGTGATCGTTTTGCGTGTGGTCAAGATCGATGACGTAGGCTTCACGGCAAAGCGTACCACAATGTCCTGTCCGGTTGAGATACCGCCCAGAATGCCACCGGCGTGATTCGAGCTGTATTGCGGGCCGTTCTGGCCCATGAAGATCTCATCCGCATTGGCTTCGCCGGTCAGTTCCGCGGCCGCCATGCCTTCGCCAATTTCTACACCTTTGACGGCATTGATGGACATCATCGAAGCGGCCAGATCAGTGTCTAACTTGGCGTATACGGGCGCTCCGATTCCTGCTGGAACACCGCGCGCGACGACTTCGACCACAGCGCCGACCGAGTTGCCGGACTTGCGCAGATCATCCAGATACGCGGCCCAGTCCTCGGCCGCTTGCGCATCGGGTGTCCAGAACGGGTTCTGTTCGATCTGGGACCAGTCGAAATTTGCACGGTCGATTTTGTGCGGTCCAATTTGCGTCATGTAGCCTGTGATCTGCACATTCGGCGCGATCTGTTTGATCGCTTCACGCGCCAGCCCTCCGGCGGCAACACGTGACGCGGTTTCCCGCGCCGAGCTGCGCCCGCCTCCGCGATAGTCGCGGATGCCGTATTTCTGCCAATAGGTGATATCGGCGTGGCCCGGACGGAACTTTTCCATGATATCGCCGTAGTCTTTTGACCGCTGATCGGTATTCTCGATCATCAACTGCACCGGTGTACCGGTGGTCTGGCCTTCGAACACGCCGGACAGGACTTTCACCTGATCGGGTTCGCGCCGTTGGGTTGTGAACTTGTTTTGACCCGGTTTACGCTTGTCCAGCCAGTGCTGGATCATGGCTTCGTCGATTTGAACACCCGGAGGGCAGCCGTCGACCGTAGCGCCCAAAGCGGGACCATGGCTCTCGCCCCAGGTGGTGACGCGGAAGAGGTGTCCAAAACTGTTCATCGACATGGGGCGTGCTCCTTTGCGGGTCGTGATTAGCGGGCGCGGGTCCTGGCCTCAAGCGGAATTGCGTTTTGGAGGTGGTGGAGGGGACGTCGTCCCCTCTTGAGCCTGCGGCTCAATTCACCCCTGCCGTATTTGGGACAAGAAGAAGCGATCAGGCTGCGCTTGCGATTTTTGTGCGGATCTGGGTGATGCCGAGCGCGGCTTGAGCGGCTTCGCGGCCCTTTTGCACGAAGTGGTCGCGGTAGATGGCGTTGTGGTGCTCGGTCTCTTGATACTGGTGCGGCGTCAGCGAAACAGACAGGACAGGAACGCCGGTATCCATTCCTGCTCGCATTAGGCCATCGACCACTGCCTGCGCGACGAAGTCGTGCCGGTAAATTCCACCGTCCACCACAAAGGCGGCACAGGCAACGGCCGTGTACTTGCCGGTTTGCGCCAGATCGCGCGCCAGCAGAGGCATTTCGAACGCGCCGGGGACGTCGAAGACATCGACCTGCTCGGCGGGGATGAGTTCGAGGAAACCGTCAAGTGCACGGTCGACGATATCGGAATGCCAGTTGGCTTTGACAAAAGCATAGCGGGTGTGTGTCATCGTGATCTCCTTTCGTAACAGACACGTCACCCAAGGCGATCACGAACAAGCACACCGCTGGGCGGCGCTACTCGCACGTTCTCTTTCATCCGGACTGTAACCGTCGGCTCTGGCTTCTCACCAGATCTGCTTGACACCCATTTGTTGTTCCGAAACTTTTCCGAAAACGGGTTCCCGCTTTTCGGATCGTGGACACTTTTGGGCCGCTCGCGGGCTTACGGGTCGTCGCCCGCATACCGCCGGTGGGGAATTTCGCCCCGCCCTGAGAACAAGACGGACCTTGCATATCTTGGGTCTGGTCTGCAAGAGATTTGGCAGGAGGACCGCCATGCACCCGAACCCCGCCTTTCGCGCCGAGGACCGCACGCGCCATATTGCGTTTGCACGTGACCGAGGATTCGGTGTTTTGACCTTGTCGACAGATGGTGCCCCGCTGTTGAGCCATGTGCCGATTCTTCTGTCGGACGACGGCAGGGTGGCTGAACTGCATCTTGTCCGCTCAAATCCCATCGTGCGCGCCTTGGAAACGCCGAAAGCGGTGAAGATCGCGGTGCAGGGGGCGGATGGGTATATCTCGCCGGATTGGTACGAGGTGGAGGATCAGGTGCCAACCTGGAACTACGTGGCTGTGCATCTGACCGGACAGCTGGAGTTGCGCCCGCAGGAGGAGCTGTTGGATCTGTTGAACCGGCAATCGGCCTTCTATGAACAGCGCCTGCAACCTAAACCTCCATGGGCCGCAGGAAAGATGTCAGATGAGGCTTTGACCAAAATGATGCGGATGATCGTGCCGTGCCGAATACAGGTCGAGGATGTTCAGGGCACATGGAAGTTAAGCCAGAACAAACCTGATGATGTGCGCTTGCGGGCGTCTGAACAGGTTGCGTCGTCGGGGATCGGGTCCGAATTGAGTGTTCTGCAAGAGTTGATGCTCAAGGCTTAGCTGTCAGTGAAGTGTGGGCTTTCGTTTTTGTGGACCTCCTGTAAGGTCGGCGCAAACAGGGAGCCTGCCGATGAAACTCTACCACAGTCTGACCTCGCCCTATGTGCGCAAAGTCATGGTATTGCTGCATGAAACAGATCAGCTTGAAGATGTTGAGCTGGAGACCGTGGCCGGAACACCGATCTCACCGGCTGAGCCACTGGTTAGCAAAGCACCGTTGACAAAAGTTCCAGCGCTGGAGCGCCCGGACGGGCCTACCTTGTTCGACAGCCGGGTAATCTGTGCGTTTCTGGATGCCCGTGCTGGTGGAAAGTTATATCCCGAGGGCGCAGGTCGCTGGGATGTTCTGACACTCGAAGCGCTTGCTGACGGCATTCTGGATGCAGCCCTTTTGATGACTTACGAAGACCGCCTGCGTCCCGACGACAAAAAGTGGGATGCCTGGATTGAATCGCAGTGGGTCAAGATTGACCGGGCCTGTGCTGTACTGAACCAACGGTGGATGGCGCATTTGTCCGGCCCGTTGGATATGGGGCAGGTCGCCGTCGGCTGTGCGCTGGGTTATCTGGATCTGCGCCATGACGCGCGGGGGTGGCGCAAGGGTAATGACGCACTTGCCAAGTGGTTTGCGGAGTTTGGCGAGCGACCCAGCATGGTGGCCACCCGCCCTCAGGGCTAAGGCATCCTCAGCCGCATCTGCGTTACTGGCTGAACGTCGCCAGATAAGCAGCGATATCTTCCGCACCTTTCTTGAGCTTGACGCTCATGTTCGGGCGGGCGGTGTCATCGTCGAGATAATCCTTGATGAACCCGATGGGGTCTTTGGAATAGGCGGCGATGTTTTCTTCGGTCCAGACCAGACCTTCTTCACCGGCGCGGATCATGTCGTCGGTGAACATTCCGATGGGTAGGCGCTCGCTGCCATAACGGTAATCGTTCTCGGACCCGGCGACTCGTCCGATGACACCATAAAGATTCGGTCCGGTGATTCCGCCTTTGACCAGAACTTTTCCGTCTTTGATGATCGCGTGGCATGACGAGCAGCGGTTATAGATCGCCTTTCCCTTTTCGGGGTCACCTGCGGCAAGGGTCTGAGTGGACAGCGCCAGTGTAAGTAAAGCTGTGGTCAACAGGGTTTTTGACATAGGGGGTCTCCTGACAGGAGTTCGCGCGTTTTGCCCGCTGTCCTGTATTCGCGCAAAAAGTGCAACGGGGTAAACCTGCACAATTTGCAATTTAAATCATCTATTTGGGGAATATGATTTTGCAGAAAACAATCCCGTTCCCGCCGGTTGGATTGTGAACATTCAAGGCGCAATTCAGCGTTACATGGCTGGAACGCCCCGCGCCTGCTGGGCGTCGTCTTTGGTGTCTGCTGGCAATCGAATCAAAGCAGCCTGATTCGACCTGATCAACAAAGTTGAGCGCAAGATTCACCAAAAAAACGGCCTCGTTCCCTAAATGAAGCGGCACATGCGGCGTATTGCGCGTTTATGAACGCTGGACGAACACTATTCTCCCCGATAGTAAGCGCGTTTAAGACGCCGCTTTCACGCGGTGCGCGAGCTTTTTGCCCGTCCGCGGGCGCCAGACAATCGGAGATAACCTCGTGTCCCACGCAGAAGACCACGAAGGCACCCGCAGAGATTTCCTGTATTACGTCGCTGGCGGCGCAGGTGTCGTTGCGACGGGTGCAGCCGTATGGCCCCTGATCAACCAAATGAACCCGTCAGCAGACGTGCAGGCGCTTTCGTCGATCCGCACGGATGTGAGCGGGGTCGAGCCGGGTACACAGCTGACCGTCAAGTGGCTGGGAAAACCCGTCTTTATCCGTCACCGCACTGGTGCTGAGATTGCCGAAGCGCAGCAGCAGGATGAGGAAGCCATTGGCAGCCTGCCTGATCCGTTGGCACGGAACTTCAACCTGAACGCGGATGCGCCCGCGACTGATGCAAACCGTGTTATGCCGTCGCCCGAAGGCGAGGCAGAGGGCGCGTGGATTGTTCAGATGGGCGTTTGCACCCACTTGGGCTGTGTCCCCTTGGGCGACGCTGGCGATTTCGGCGGTTGGTTCTGCCCCTGCCACGGTTCGCACTACGACCTTGCTGGCCGGATCCGCAAAGGCCCCGCTCCTGAGAACCTGCCTGTTCCACCCGCAGAGTGGGTCGACGCAACAACCATCAAACTCGGCTAAGGGAGACCCAGTTTATGTCCGGAATTCCCCACGATCATTACGAGCCGAAGTCAGACGGCGAAAAGTGGCTGAACAGCCGCCTTCCCATCGTCGGCCTGCTGTATGACACCCTGATGATCCCGACCCCCAAGAACCTGAACTGGTGGTGGATCTGGGGCATCGTCCTGGCGTTCTGCCTGGCGCTGCAAATCGTTACCGGCATCATCCTGGTGATGCACTACACCCCGCATGTCGATCTGGCCTTTGCCAGCGTCGAGCACATCATGCGTAACGTGAATGGCGGCTACTTCATCCGTTATCTGCATATGAACGGCGCATCGCTGTTCTTTGTTGCGGTCTACATTCACATGTTCCGCGGCCTGTATTACGGCTCGTACAAAGCCCCGCGTGAAATCACGTGGATCATCGGTATGCTCATCTACCTGATGATGATGGGTACCGCGTTCATGGGCTACGTTCTGCCTTGGGGCCAGATGTCCTTCTGGGGCGCGACAGTGATTACCGGCCTGTTTGGTGCGATCCCGTTTGTGGGTGAAGCGATCCAGACTTGGCTGTTGGGCGGACCCGCCGTGGACAACGCCACGCTGAACCGCTTCTTCTCGCTGCACTACCTGCTGCCGTTCATCATCGCGGCGCTGGTCATCGTGCATATCTGGGCTTTCCACACCACCGGCAACAACAACCCCACGGGCGTTGAAGTGCGCCGTGGTTCAAAAGCCGAGGCCGAGAAAGACACATTGCCGTTCTGGCCCTACTTCGTGATCAAGGACCTGTTTGCGCTGGCCGTAATCCTGGTCGTGTTCTGGGCAATCGTCGGCTTTATGCCGAACTACCTGGGCCACCCGGACAACTACATCGAAGCCAACCCGCTGGTCACACCTGCGCACATCGTTCCGGAATGGTATTTCCTACCGTTCTACGCGATCCTGCGTGCCTTCACCGGTGAGGTCTGGGTTGTTCAGTTCGCCAGCTTTATCACCGGTGGCATCATCGACGCCAAGTTCTTCGGTGTGATTGCGATGTTTGGTGCGATCCTGGCCATGGCGCTGGCGCCCTGGCTGGACACATCGAGCGTGCGTTCGGGTAAATACCGTCCGATGTTCAAATGGTGGTTCTACCTGCTGATCATCGACTTCTTTGCCCTGATGTGGCTGGGTGCGATGCCCGCGGAAGAGCCCTATGCGACCTTCTCGCTGATCGCGTCTGCCTACTGGTTCGCCTATTTCTTCGTTATCTTGCCGATCCTGGGTGTTATCGAAAAACCGCTGACCCCACCGGAGACCATCGAAGAAGACTTCAACGCGCATTATGGCAAGGCTGACGCCGAAGCCACGCCGGCCGAGTAAGAAGAGGGACCGGATACCATGTTCAAGAAACTTGCAATCGGCGCTGCGTTTGCTCTGGCCCTGACCCCTGCTGCATCTTTTGCGGCAGGTGGTGGCGATCAGCATATCGAAGATTTCGCCTTTTCGTTCGAAGGTCCGTTTGGCACCTGGGATCAAAACCAGCTGCAACGCGGTCTGCAAATCTATACCGAGGTTTGCGCAGCCTGCCACGGCCTGCAATATGTTCCCCTGCGTGATCTGGAAGCGCTGGGTTACAACGAAGAGCAGGTCATCACCTATGCGGCGGACAATTTTGAAGTTTTCGATCCTGAATTGGACGACTTCCGCCCGGCGATCCCGACCGATCACTTCCCGGCCAATACTGCCGTCGGCGCACCGGACCTAAGCCTGATGGCCAAAGCCCGCGCGGGTTTCCACGGCCCTTACGGGTTGGGCATCAACCAGCTGGTCAAAGGCATGGGCGGCGCGGAATACATCGCCTCGCTGCTGGACGGCTATACTGGCAAGGAAAAGGAAGAGGCAGGCACCATCCTGTACGAAAACACCGCTTTCCCGGGCGGCTGGATTTCGATGGGCCCGCCACTGGCAGATGAACAGGTTGAGTTTGCTGATGGTCACTCGAACTCGGTCGAGCATATGTCGGAAGACGTTGCGGCCTTCCTGATGTGGGCGGCTGAGCCCAAGATGATGGATCGCAAGAACGCCGGTTTTGTTGGCGTAATCTTCCTGTCTATTCTGTCAGTTCTGCTGTATCTGGTGAACAAGCGCCTCTGGGCACCACACAAGGGCAAGCTCCGTCCAGAGGATTGATCCTTTTTCGGAATTAGAAATCGAAACCCCCGCGCCCACCCGGTTGCGGGGGTTTTCTTTGCGAACTAGCTAAAAAGGGGCCAGCCCCTTCTTGGCCTTTGGCCAATTCATCCCCGAGGTATTTTGAGCCAGATGAAGGGCGGATCAGACGATGAGTTGATCTGCAGTTTTTCCAGTGATCGCAGCCGTTACGATCTGACCTTCGGACTGAGGCGTGGCGAAGGACACTTCGGTGAATTGCTCGGTCCGGCCCATATGGGGGTTTTCCATCAGGATGTGATGGGTTTTGCCGATCTGTTCCGATAGGTGCTTTGAGACCTGAGCATCCCCGGCCGCGCGCAGTCGGGCCGCGCGGTCTTTGATCACCGCTCCATTGATTTGCTGCGGGATTCGTGCGGCAGGCGTGCCGTCACGCTTGGAGTATGGGAAGACGTGCAGCCAGGTGAGATTGCAGTCTTTGACCAGCCTGAGCGAGTTTTCGAAATGCTCTTCGGATTCCGTAGGAAACCCCGCGATAATATCGGCACCAAACGTCATGTCAGGGCGCAGCTTTCGGGCGTCTTCGGTAAATCGGATCGCGTCGTCGCGCAGGTGGCGGCGTTTCATCCGTTTCAGAATCAGGTCGTCCCCATGCTGAAGCGAGAGGTGCAGGTGTGGCATCAGGCGCGGCTCGGTCGCGATGGCTTGCATCAGGTTTTCGTCGACCTCGATCGAATCGATTGAACTGATCCGAAGGCGCGGCAGGTCTGGCACCAGTGTGAGGATGCGCATCACTAGATCGCCAAGCCTGGGTTCTGCGGGCAGGTCGGCCCCCCACGAGGTGAGATCGACCCCAGTCAGAACCACTTCGTTGTAGCCCTTGTCAACAAGCCGCTTGATCTGATCCACAACAACGCCCGCAGGGACGCTGCGAGAGTTGCCGCGGCCATAGGGGATGATGCAGAAGGTGCAGCGGTGATCACAGCCGTTTTGAACCTGCACATAGGCGCGTGAGCGTGTGCCAAAGCCGTCGATCAGGTGGCCCGCCGTTTCGGTCACGGACATGATGTCATCAACCTGAACGGACTCGGTCTCGCCAATGAAATCGGCGGCCATGCCTTTCCAGGTTGCGGGTTGCATTTTCTCGGTATTGCCGATGACCGCATCGACCTCGTCCATTTGGGCAAAGGTCTCTGGTTCAGTTTGGGCGGCGCATCCGGTGACGATCAGACGGGCGTTGGGGTTTTCGCGCCGCAATTTGCGGATCTCTTGCCGGGCTTTGCGGACAGCCTCAGCCGTCACCGCGCATGTGTTCACCACCACAGCATCGGTCAGACCTGCCTGCTGTGACAGCTCTTTCATTGCCTCGGTCTCATAGGCGTTCAGGCGGCAGCCCAAAGTGGTGAACTTGGGCGGGTTCATCCCAAAGACCCCAAGAACTCAGGGGTGAGGGTGCCCGAGAAGACATGCGCTGTCGGGCCGGTCATCCAGACTCCATCCTCGCGCCAGTCGATCCAGATCGTGCCGCCATCCAACTCGATCTGAACTTTGCGCCCCGTGAGACCGCGTCTTGCGGCTGCAACCGCCGTCGCGCAGGAGGATGAGCCAGATGCCAATGTGATCCCGGCACCACGCTCCCAAACGCGCATACGGATATTGTCCGGGCCAATCACCTGTGCGACCTGAACGTTGGTGCGCTCTGGGTAGAGTGGATGGTGTTCGTAACGCGCGCCAAACTCGTTCAGCGGAATTGCCTCGGCGTCTTCGACAAAGAAGGTGCAATGCGGATTGCCCATGCCGGTTGCCGTAGGCGCACCTTCGATCGGCAACTCCAGCGTGTCCATCTCCTCCGCCAGCGGTATGTCCTGCCAGTCCAGTTGAGGCTGTCCCATATTCACCGAGGTCAGACCATTGCCGACATCTTTTGCAAAGAGGGCACCGCGTTCGGTTGTCAGGGCCAATTCGGACTTCCCGGTCTCATCCATCAGAAACCGCGCGATGCAGCGTGTTGCATTGCCACATGCGGCCGAGGTAGATCCGTCTGAATTGTAGAAGACCAGATGTGCGTCCGCCTGGCCGTTTTCGATTACAGCCAATTGGTCGAAACCCACCCCAAACTGCCGATGGCCGATTCCCTTTGCGAGAGCCGGTGTGATCTGGGAATCGCGCCCGCGCGCATCCACGATGACAAAGTCATTTCCCAGCCCGTGCATCTTCATGAAGGGCAAACCGGTATCGAGTCTCTGTTGCATGGCGGCGATATAACCCCGGTCCGAACATGAATCCACCCTGTTGCGCAGAATCGTGAAAAAAGGGGTTGACCCCCCTGCGACACCTGCCTAATTAGGCCGCCTATCGGGTCGCCGGAAACACAAGATGTGATGGCGAAACGAGGCGTAAAATAAGGGCTTGAACCTGATCAGGGAATTGCCTTAAAGAGCGCCACGGATCGAAGAGATCCAACAAAAAGAGTGGGCCGTTAGCTCAGTTGGTAGAGCAACTGACTTTTAATCAGTGGGTCGCAGGTTCGAATCCTGCACGGCTCACCACTTTTTTAAAATTAAGGCGTTCAGTAAGCGGGTTTGGTGCGAAGACGACCGGGCCTATATGTATGGCTCACCAAGCTGCGTGTGCGACTTGGGCGTGATTTGAGTCTCTTGAAAGCGGGTCAGGCGCGATCGTTAAGCCTTTGCGGGTCGTGCGCGAATTTCGTACAGCCACGAACCTATTACTAATGCGGTTTTGCGCCATCGGTCCATCGCTGCGTGAGGCCTCCAACCTTCGGTAGACCCCGTTGGGCTCCCATGTAAGGACAAAAACAAATGGTCCTTTAAATGGTGCTTTCGTACCAGGACCACGTCGGAGAGGCCGCCGGGCGCTATTTTGCCTATGTAAAATTGCTTTTAACTTACAAACCCGATAGGTTTTTGGAAAAGGTGGTCAACACCGGGGGCAGTGAGAGCGCAAATGCGACAGGCGAAAAAACGTGTTGTGCGGGCGAGTGTGCCTGCAGGTATGGTGGGCAAACGGGATGGTCTGTTTTTCCTTTGGGGCCAGATTGAGCGGGCGCGTCTTAATTTGGAGAACACAGTTCCTCCTGACGGAACCGTTCCGGATGGGTCAGGCATGAACAGGAACGGCAGTACAAATCGAAAAGTGCAAGCCCCGGTAGACGAGTTTATTTTCTACTGATTCCGGAAGACCAGTTGATCCAGCTTCGGCTATCGCTTTTCGAAGAAGAGGATCACTTCGCCCAGACGTACGCCATAGCGTGAGACGTAAGCGCGATTAAGAAGCCGATCATCATCCAACAACCACATCCAATCGTCGAATTTGACGCGCATCGTCCCGTCCTTGATCGGCAGGTCGATCTTGTATTTCCAATTGAACGTATCTCCGCGCTCAATCCCGCTGGCGGTGCCCAACACACCGGGGGCTGTACCGGTCCAGGTATCCTCACCGGTTTTCGTCAGCGTCCAGATACGCTGTTCGGTGGCGCCATCGTCATAAGCGAAATCTTCGACTAGCGTCAGGGTTTCACCATCCCATGTCCCGTCGATATCGACGGTGAATCTACGGGGGATATTGCCCAAAATGTCCTGAAACTGACCATAAGCCACCGTTTTGCCTTCGAAAAATTCTTCGAGGTTCAGTTGCCGGTCGGACAAGAAGGTCTTGGGCACCTTCGGCTTGCTGGAACAGGCCGCCAAAAGCGCAAGGCTTGCTATGGCAAGAAAGGTGAGAAGGGTACGGAACACACTCATTGCAATGGTTTCCCTTCGGATGTCGCATCATACCCGTTTGCACCTGGCACGTGCGTGGTTTTCACATCGGGAGCAGGGCGCATCGTAGCGACCAGTTCAGCAACCTTGAGGCCGAACTTGCGCATCTCGGATCGGTTCATGATGACGCCGTGTTCCGTCAGATACATCCAGTCTGTGACGTCCAAAGTGTGCCCCCCCGCATCTTCGGGCAGGATGATCCGATAGGTCAGTTTGACGGTTGAGCCTGAGATGACGCCCTGACCCTCACCGACGATATCGTCCGCCGTTGCGGTGAACGTGTTGCCGGTGCCCAGTGTCAGATACCACTTTCGGTTCATCTGTTTGCCGTTGGAATAGGTGAAGTATTCCGACAGCGTGCCCGAATTTCCGCTCCATTCGCCGACCATGCGCGCGACAAAGCTGTTCGACATCTTCCCATTGGGGCCATAAATCAGCCCTTCGGACAGGATTTCTCCGTTAAGATGCTCTTTCAGTGAAAAGGCAGGTCCGGTTCCCGAGTAGTCGGATGGAGATTGCGCGCGAAAGCTCAGCAGACGGGCGCGGATGAAAACTGCGATCAAAAGGACCAGCAGGATGATGGCGATAGCGTTCATTTGCTTGTGACCTCGGTGGGCAGGGTCAAGACCATTCCAAACGCGCCGAGCTTGAGGATGCAGGGCAGCACCGCATAAGCAAGGTTGAGTGTCTCTAGCGCGACAGCAGAATTGGCTTGACCGGGGGTGAAGCCGCTGCGTTCCAGCAGTGGCAAGGTGAAAAAGGCAGCCAGGGCGAGGCCAAGCTTGCCTGCGAAAGACCAGATGCCAAACGCCGCAGAGGCGTTCAGCCCGGCCCGGGTCAAGACGACCGAGAACATAGCGGGCAGCACGACCATATCCGCACCTAAGGCAGCGCCCGAGGCAAGGCAGATCACGGCAAACCCGGTTAGATTCCCAGCGCTCAGGGTGGCGGCACCGATAAACCCTGCGATTGAGAGGGGCATGGCAATCATCAGAGTCTGTTTCGGGCCAATCCGGTTGGAGAGTTTGGCCCAAAGCGGCACGCTTGCGCCCGCGCTGAGGAAGAACAGGATCAACAGCGGGCCTGCTTTGCCCGGCAGTTGCAACCGATCTTCAACAAAAAACAAAAACAGCGTCGAGGTGATGGCTACGGGCAGGCTGTTAACCAGGGCAAGCGCCAGCAGGCGCAACCCTCCGGCCTGACCCAGCCCTGCAAAAGACAGACCGGTGCCGGTGATCGGCGTACGCCTCCAGATCGGAATAGTCAGCAGCAGGGTCAGAACGGACAGCAGCCCCAGAAACACTCCAAAAGCAGGATAGCCTTGGGCTTGCGCGCCGAAAGCAACCAAAAGAGCTGGAGCGCTGGCAGCGATGACCACGCCGGTCAGTTGCCCGCCTTCGCGAAAGGCGGCCAAGGTCATCAGTTCTTGCGGGTCTGGACGTTTCGCCAAAGTTGCGCTGCGACCATACAAAAGGATGGTTCCCAGGCTGTAAGCCGAGAAAAGCAGGATCAAAACCGCGATCAGCGCGGCGACACTGACACCCTGCGGCAAGCTAAAGAGCAAAGGGAAACCGACCGCCAACCCCAACGCCGCTAGAGAGGCAAATACAAGCTGGCCCTTTGGCCACTTGTCGATTGCCCAGCCAATCAACGGGTCCTGAACCAAATCAACAAGGCGGATCACCAGAAGAACAGTTCCAATTACACCCAGGCCAATACCTAAATTCACCGCCGCAAAGCGCGGCAGGTGGATATAAAGCGGGATGCCCGCCGCAGCGAGCATCAGCGCATACAGGCTGACCCGAGGATAAAGCATCAGCGCCCCTGCAGTTTCTGCGTGAACGACGCCGATCGCGTGTTGTCCCCCAGAAACACGGACATGAAACTACGCTTGATGCCCGGATAGGACATAGTGCAGGTTTTTTGCCCGTTCAGCCAGAAGCTTACGTTATCCGGCCCGTTGGACACCGCGAGAAAGCTGTCCCCCTTGGTCACGGCTTTGAAGCACTGGTCCAATTGGTTGCGTACCGGGGCAGAGCGTCCGATCCGGTCCATCTCGTCCAGGGTCGAGTTGACCAGCGCTTTCTTCTTGAAGTTCTTGCGGTAGGTCAGTTGCAGGCCGATGTCTTCGCTCCAACTAAACGGAGCGCCGCCGGGGGTATAGAGTTTGGCGTCATAGAGCGGCAGACCCAGATATCGAAAAGTCGCTGAGCCACGCAGTTGCGCGTCCTTTAACTCTTCAGTCACAGGTGATGCCAGCACTGCTGATGGGGCCAGCAGCGCCACGGTCAGTAGCGCTGCGCGCAAAATTCCCTTATTCGGCCGCCACAGGGATGGCCGGGTCGTTCCCAGAAATGCCATTGTCAGCTCCGATGGTTTGCGGGGTGCCATTAATTTGCGCAACGACATGCATCGCGCTGGCAATCCCGTCTTCGTGAAATCCGTGCCGGTTATAAGCACCGGCAAACCAAGTTCGGTTCTGTCCCTGCATCTCGCGGATTTGCCCTTGTGCCTTCAGGGCGGCTTTGTCGAATACCGGATGGGCAAATTCGACCTGATCATAGATTTTGTCCGCGGGAATTTCTGATGAGGCGTTCAGCGTCACAAACAGGGGATCGCTGTCCGGGATGTTCTGAAGCCGGTTCATCCAATAGGTCACGCCCACATTTCCGGCTTGCGAGCGATAGGTCCAACTGGACCAACACGCGCGCCGCTTGGGCATTTGGCGTTGGTCGCAGTGCAGTATGGCGGTGTTGGGTTGATAGCGGATCGCGCCCAAAGCTGCGGCCTCGGCCGGGGTTGCGCCTTCGCCCAAAATGGCGAGGGACTGGTCCGAGTGGGTCGCCAGGATGATCTCGTCGAATTGATCCGTATGCCCCTGGCTGGTGACGCTGACGCCCATGTCGTCGCGATGAACGTGTTGAACCGGGGCGGCCAGTCGGATGTCGCAGCCACGTGCGCGCAGAGCGGCGTCTATGCGGCGGACGTATTCGATGCTACCGCCGTTGACTGTATACCATTGATGCTGATTGGCACGCCCACTCGCCAGCAACGCATGGTTGCGGAAGAACTGCACAAGCGAACGGGCCGGGAACTGATCTACGAACTCAACCGGCGTGGACCAGATCGCGCCGCACATGGGCATCAGATAGTTGTGCCGGAACCAGTGACCCAGACGCAGTTGATCGACCAGTTCACCAATCGTTGTGTCGTCGTCCTTGGCGGCCTCGGGCGCTTCTTTGCCGAAGCGTATGATGTCTGCAATCATCTTGTAATAGGCAGGGCGCGCCAGATTGCGTTTCTGCGCCGTCAGCGTGCGCAGATTGTTCAACCCGTATTCGATGCGGCCATTGTCGATGGTCGCGCCAAAGCTCATTTCGCTTTTGGTGACGGGTACGTTCAGCTCGTCAAAAAGCTGCGTCAGGTAAGGGTAGGTTGCGTAATTGAAAACGATAAAGCCGGTGTCGACCGGCTGGTCGCCGTTTTTGCCAGCCATCACCGTGCGGGCATGACCACCCAGCCTGGGTTCGGCTTCATACACCGTCACGTCGTTGTTTTCTGAAAGGTAATACGCGGCAGAGAGACCCGAAACGCCTGCACCTACAATCGCAATTTTCTTCCGTACACCCCGGGTTTCGTCGAACATTCCAGCCTCGTTATGTGACATTTTACAATGAGATACGCAGGGTATGCCGTGCTGGATCAATCCGGATAGAAGTTTTTAACAGATGCACTATCTTGTGACTTCGGGTTTCAGCGCCCGCTTCCTTGCGTCACCCTATGATCCACTGCGGGTGCAGGGCCGTAAAAAGGGTAACTTCAACGAAACGGCGCGGGTATGAGCAGCTTTGACGGAAAAACCTATTGGATCATCGGCGCAAGCGAAGGCTTGGGCCGTGCCTTGGCCGAGGCACTGAGCGGTAAGGGCGTGCATCTGATATTGTCTGCACGCAACGCCGCGCGTTTGAATGAAATCTGTTCTAAGCTTCCAAATGCACGCGCGATTCCGTGTGATGTGACCGATTTAGACTCTGTACGCAATGCCGTGGCCGAGGCAGGTCAAATCGACGGTCTGGTTTACAATGCAGGTGCTTACGAGCCCATGCGCTCGGGCGATTGGGATACCGAGGCGTCGCTCAGGATCAGCGATGTGAACTATTCGGGTGCGTTACGGGTATTGGGTGAAACGGTTCCGGGCTTTGTTCAGGCGCGTCAAGGAGAGATCACTCTGATCGGGTCACTGGCCGGATATCACGGTTTGCCTGCCGCTATCGGATATGGGGCCAGCAAGGCGGCGCTGATTTCGCTGGCCGAAACGATGCGGCATGATCTGGCGGGCACCGGTGTGACGGTGCGCATTGTCAATCCCGGCTTCATCAAAACCCGCCTGACCGACAAGAACAGTTTCAAGATGCCGATGCTGATGACGGCTGAGGACGCGGCAGAGCGCGTGGTCAAAGCGATGTCGCGCCGCCGGTTGCGTACCGATTTCCCGGCACCATTCTCGTGGTTTATTCGTTTGATTGACTACCTGCCGGATCTGCTGGTGTATCGCGGAAAATAGACTCTAACAAAACTGTCCCTGACAGAACCAGCCTGCAGACATGGTGCCTCCGTGCCCGTAGAACAGCCATAGGCGTTCGCCCTGTTCCGTCACCACCACCCAGTAATCGCGCACGCCGCTGCGCCAGTTGGGGTCATCCAGCCACCATTCCGGTGCGATCCGTTCCGGGCCGGTGGCCTGAGCCAGTTGCCAGTCGCGTCCGCGCCAGCGGAAGGCGGTTGGGACATCTGGGGTTTCCGGTGCCATCACCGGCTCGGGCTGCCACATCTGCAAGGGCCGGGGGCGCGGTGGTGCAGGCCAGTCGCGCGCGGGTTCCGACCATGCAGCCGCCAGCGTCTGTGCCGTTTTCTCGGGGATATGAGAGGCGGCCGGGTGCCGTCTTGTGATCGCCTCCAGCCCAACACGCGCACCCAGCTTGCCGATCAGGTCATCCACGGCTGTATTGCCCTCAAGCCGGTTACGAGCCACGCGGCGTGCCTCGGCATGACCGGCGATGGTGCGGGCGTGGATGGGCTCGGTCTGGATCGCTTCAAGCCGCAGCATGTCGATGCCATAGCCTGCATCGATCTTGTCGATTTTCATCTCTAACAAAGGTCGAATACGATGTTTGTCATAGGTCGGGCGGGCCAGGCCGACCTCGATGATCTCGGCGGCTTGATCAGCACGGTGCGCCTCAAGCCGTAATGTCCGCACCCCGCGCCCTTTCTCCTCCAGCTTGGCGCAGAGCGTGGGCAGCACCCGATCAACCGCAGCCATCACATCCTCGATCAAACCGATCGGATTGGGCAGCGTCATGCGCACCGCGAACTGATGCGGCGGACGCGCGGGCGAGACCGGCTCGGGTGCGCTGCCCATGGCCTGATCCAGCCGCAGCACCAGCCCGCGCCCAAAGCGGCGCGCCAGCGACGCGCGCGGCTGGCCCAGTAGATCGCCGATCCGGCGCAGGCCCAGCCGGTTCAACTGCGTCACAACCGGGTCGTCCAGTCGCAGCGCCGCGATGGGCAGGGGGCTGAGCGCACCATAGGATTGCCCCGGCGCTGCAATACGCGCGCCACCACCCAGGGCCATCACTTGTGGTGCAGCCCCGCCTTTGGTCCAGTGTCGCCGCTTGCCTGCCCGGGCGCGGGTGGCGCGGGCCTCTTGGCTGATGGCGTCGCCATTGCGGTCGGATGTGGCCTTTTGCCCTGCATAGCGCGCCAAAGCCCAGGCTGCGCCCAGCGTGTCGGCAATGCCCATTTGGACGCTGAGGCCCATATCAGCGCAGTCCGTTTCAAGCACACTCAGCAGCGTCTCTTCTCCGCCAAACAGATGCGCACAACCCGACAGATCCACGATCAGCCCATCCGGAGCTTCTTCGGCCACCCAAGGGCTGAACTTGCCGGCCCAGCGGCGCAAGGCAGTCAGAAACGCGGTCTCGGCCGGGGCGTTGCGGTGCCGTGTGATCAGGCTGGCGCACATGGCATGGGCATCGCGCACGGGCTGGCCCACACGCAGCCCGGCGGCCTGCGCCTCGATATTTAGCGAGGTAATGACCTGCATGTTCGACTGCTCAGTGACCACAGCCAACGGCCCGGAATGCAGCCCCCGCGCGGCGCGGATCAGCCGTTCAGCCCCAAGACGGGGAAACCACAGTGAAAGTATTCGGCGTTTTGGCATCGGCAGACATCAAAATGTTCCCATTTTGTTCTTATCCGAGAATCAACGCCCGAGTCCACGCTTACCCGCAGGTCAGGCGCTGAATAACACCGGCCCCGTTTACAAAGACGTTCAGCCTGTCGATCCGGTAATCCTGCGTTGCAATGTCATCGGGCCCCAACACGCGGGTGCGTTCCGGCAAATCGGCCTGAATGGTCGAAACCGGCTGACCTACGGTATCGGCAAATGCTTCGCCCTGACAAAAGGCCAGATCAACCGGCGCGTTCTCGGGCGCAAGCCGCGCTTCTTCGGGGGCAGGGGTCTCGGCGCAGGCGGCCAGAAGGATCAGAATCGGGATAAATCGGTGCATTGGCGTTCCTCATTCCGGCAATGTCGTTTCTGCAATATCAAACAATTAGCAAGTCTGTCATGAAAGCACAGTTGAAAACACCCTGCAATTGACGCAGGGTCGGGTCAAAGAAGACAGGGAGACAGTGATATGCGCACCCGTGCCGCCGTCGCCGTTCAGGCGGGCAAACCTTTGGAAGTGATGGATGTGAACCTCGAAGGCCCCAAGGCGGGCGAGGTACTGGTGGAAATCAAGGCCACCGGCATTTGTCATACAGACGAATTCACCCTGTCGGGTGCCGACCCCGAGGGCCTGTTTCCGGCCATTCTGGGCCATGAAGGCGCAGGCATCGTGGTTGAGGTCGGCCCCGGCGTCACCAGTCTGAAGCCGGGTGACCACGTGATCCCTCTTTACACTCCTGAATGTCGCGAGTGTGAATACTGTCTGCATCCCAAAACCAACCTGTGCCAGGCGATCCGGGAAACCCAAGGCAAAGGCTTGATGCCCGACGGGACCTCGCGATTCTCGACTTTGGATGGTGATCCGATCCTGCATTACATGGGCTGCTCGACCTTCTCGAACCACACGGTTCTGCCCGAGATCGCGCTGGCCAAAGTGCGTGAAGACGCGCCTTTCGACAAGATCTGCTATATCGGCTGCGGCGTCACCACCGGCATCGGCGCTGTGATCAACACCGCCAAGGTCGAAATCGGCAGCCGGGCCATCGTGTTCGGCTTGGGTGGCATTGGCCTGAACGTGATTCAGGGTCTGCGTCTGGCCGGGGCGGATCAGATCGTTGGCGTTGACCTGAACCCATCGAAGGTCGAGATGGCCACGAAATTCGGCATGACCGATTTTGTGAACCCCAAAGAGGTCGAAGGCGACCTGGTTCCCTATCTGGTCAACCTGACCAAGGGCGGCGCGGATTATACCTTTGACGCCACCGGCAACGTCGGCGTGATGCGCGACGCACTGGAATCGGCGCACAAAGGCTGGGGTGAATCGATCATCATCGGCGTGGCGCCTGCTGGGGCCGAGATCTCGACCCGTCCGTTCCAGCTGGTCACCGGCCGGTCATGGCGCGGCACAGCCTTCGGCGGCGCACGTGGTCGGACCGACGTGCCCAAGATCGTCGACTGGTACATGGAAGGCAAAATCGAGATTGACCCGATGATCACCCACACCATGGGTCTGGACGACATCAACCACGGCTTCGACCTGATGCACAAGGGTGAGAGTATCCGGTCGGTTGTAGTGTACTGATAAAACTCAAATAATCTTAAAGGGCGGGCTTTTGCTCGCCCTTTTTTGTTACTACATTCCGCAATGCGAATTAGTTTTGTTTTGAGGAATTACAGTGACAACAGCAGGCATGGATCGCTTGGCGGTCCTTATTGATGCAGAGAATGTACCGGCAAAACACGCGCCGGAGATTTTTGAAGAAATCGCCACTTTGGGCGAGGCAAGCCTAAGGCGGATCTACGGAGATTTTTCGAACGGGTCGCCGCAGGGATGGAGCTCTGGATCATTGGCGGAATACGCAATTGTTCCCCAACAGCAATTTGCCAATGCGTCCAAAAAGAACTCCAGCGATATTGCCTTGGTCATTGATGCTATGGATATCTTGCACAGCAGTCGGTTCAGTGGGTTTGTGTTGGTATCATCCGATAGTGACTTTACCCGCTTGGCCAGCCGCATCCGCGAGCAGGGGTTGAAGGTATTCGGCATTGGTGAAGAACGAAAGGCTCCCAAAGCGTTCGTGAATGCTTGCAACAGGTTTATCTACATTGAAAACATCCACAAGCCGGAGTGCGGAGCAAATACTTCAAAAGAAAACAAAGACGCAAAATCGAAACATGGATTGAACCATGCGTATCAATTGATCCGGAATGTTGTGTTGAACACAAACGAGGCGGACGGGTGGGCCAGTCTTTCCTTTGTGGGTAGCCAACTTGGTAAGATGTATCCGGATTTCGACTCTCGCACTTACGGCCACAAAAGGCTAGGCGATTTGGTCCGCGCCATTGGCCGCTTTGAAGAAGGTGATATCAACGGGGGTCTCAAGATCAGGTGTAAGGACAGTTGAAGCCTTGCTTCAGCCCCCCGGCCTCGTTGCTCCCGTATCCGACCGCGGAGACCGCACTCGCAATACTGGCGTGTTGACCGACGAAGTATTGGCCCGGCTCTCGCGCCACACCACGAACACACCCGATGCAATGATGACACTGGCCCCGACCGCGACCCAGCCGTCCGGGCGTTCACCAAAGAAGATCATGCCAAACAGTGTGGCCCAAATGATCTGACTGTATTGGCTGGGGGCCACGACCCCTGCAGGCGCGGCACGGTAGGCGAGGATGATCAAATGCTGCGCGATGACCGAAAACACGCCGACCAGCGCCATCATTGCCAGATGCAGCAGGGATGGAGGCTGATACACAGCCGGCTGCGCAAGGCTCATGACCAGAATGGCCAGCAGCATCGGGTAGAGGATCAGTACGGCTGAGCGTTCCTCATTCCCGATCTTTCGCACCAGAACAGAGCCAAACGCGCTGCAAAACGCAGCTGCCAAGGCGGTAAGGTGACCGAGGGTGATGTCCGTCGTGCCGGGGCGCAGGACGATCAGAACGCCGATAAGACCAACGACGACGGCGGCCCAGCGTTGGGCGCGGACGACCTCCCCCAATATGGGGATCGACAGAACCGTAACGAACAGGGGGAAAGCAAACAGCAGCGAATAGACCTCGGCCAGTGGCAGCACCGAAAACGAATAGAAGGCGCAGACCATGGATGTGACCATCAGGGCCGAGCGCAGCAGCACCAGCCAGGGATGGTGCGGCAGGAAGTTGCCCGTGGTCCGGTCGGTCAGGATCGTCACCGCCATCGGTACAAAGGAAAACAGCGTGGCGAAGAAAATGATCTGCATCACCGAATACGTCCCGCCCAGCACCTTGATCAGCGCGTCGTGGCTGGCAAAGACCGCGAATCCCGCAAACGCGAAACCAAGGCCCCTGAGGGTGGTGTTTTGAGTGCTCATCGATATGGCCTCGGGCGATGTCGGTGTGGTGGCACTGTGCCGTCGCAGCGCAAAGGGGCTGTCTTGCCCCTGAGTAACCCCATTTTTGCGGTCCGCATAGTCCCTATTTTACCGCTAACATGACAAAGCCGCCATGCAGAGGGATCAACGCAGGATCGGTGGCGCGTCTTTGGGTTGACGGGCCGATTGCACGCCAGCCTTCATCCCCACGCCGATACGTCGGGCCAGCGCGACCCAAGGGACTGCGGTTTCGGGCGGCAAGGTCTGGGTTGCAACCTCTTCGAACAGGTCCAGCCAGTGGGCAAACATCTCGGGTTTCACATCGGGCCGTTCTATATGGACCCGCTGTGGATTGCCGTCGTAGCTGCGTTCAAACAAGATGGCGTTGCGCCAGAACGCGGCGATCTTTTCCTCATGCGCGGGCCAATCATGGACATGTGTGTTGAACACCGGACCCAGCACAGCGTCTTCTCGTACGCGGGCATAGAAGGCGCGAACCTGCGCATTGATCTGGTGGGGTGTCGCCGGAAAGCGCGGCGGCAGGGTGGGTCTGGACATGAGGTCACCAAATTCGACTCTGTCCCGGGGCAATATCCCCTTCAGCTGTCATGCAACAGGCGTGGTTTTGTCGCGCGGCTCGGGCGTCAGGATATGCCGTAGCAAGGCCACCGGATGCGCCCGCAGGCTAAGACGGGTGGCGACGTAATCTTCGACCACCTGCTCACCCAATGTCATTTGCGGCAGATAGGCTTCGGGTTCGTCCAGCGCCTCACCTTCCAGATCTTGCGAGAACAGAGGCAAGGGCTTGGCGGTTGCAATCGCCTTGGCCTGCCACAAGGCCTCGCGCCGGGTCAGGTCGCAGGCGGCAAAGGCATCGGCCTCGGCCAGGCGTTCGATCACTGACGGCCCCAGACCCGCGCGACGCCACACATCGTCGACCTGATGGTAGCCGTTGCCGCGCGCAGCGGTCAGCCAGCTGGCGTCTTCCTCGCTGAGGCCTTTGATCTGACGGAACCCCAACCGCAGGGCCAGCCCACCATGGCCGTCAGGCTCCATCACATTGTCCCAGAAGCTGGCATTGATGCAGACCGGGCGCACCTGCACCCCATGTTCGCGCGCATCGCGTACGATCTGGGCGGGCGCATAGAACCCCATGGGCTGTGAGTTCAGCAGCGCGCAGGCGAAAATCCCGGGATGGTGGCATTTTATCCAGGCCGAGGCATAGACCAGCAAGGCAAAGCTGGCCGCATGGCTTTCAGGGAAGCCATAGGACCCAAACCCTTCGATCTGTGAAAAGCAGCGCTCGGCAAACTCGTCATCATACCCGTTGCGCTTCATTCCGCGCAGGAATAGCGCGCGAAATTCGCTGACATTGCCATGCTTTTTGAAGGTTGCAAGCGACCGTCGCAGCCGATCGGCCTGTTCCGGGGTGAAACCCGCACCCACAATGGCGATCTGCATCGCCTGTTCCTGAAACAGCGGTACGCCCAGCGTTTTGCCCAGCACCTCGCCCAGTTCGTCCGAGGGGAAGCTGACCTCCTCCTCTCCGTTCCGGCGGCGGATATAGGGGTGAACCATGTCGCCCTGAATGGGGCCGGGGCGGATGATGGCGACCTCGATCACCAGGTCATAGAAATTGCGTGGCCGCATCCGGGGCAGGAAGTTCATCTGCGCACGTGATTCCACCTGAAACACGCCGATACTGTCGGCTTTGCACAGCATGTCATAAATCACCGGATCTTCGGGCGGCAGGGTTGCTAGTGTATAGCTGGTCTGGTGGTGTTGACCGATCAGATCGAATGCCTTGCGGATGCAGGTGAGCATCCCAAGGCTGAGAACATCGACCTTGAGGATGCCAAGCGAGTCGATGTCATCCTTGTCCCAGCAGATGACCGTGCGGTCTTCCATCGTGGCGTTCTCGATGGGAACAAGTTCGTCCAAACGCCCCTCGGTTATGATAAAGCCGCCGACGTGCTGGGATAGATGACGGGGGAAGCCGTCAATTTCATACACCAGCATTAGAGTCTGTTTCAGGCGACGGTCCTCGGGGTCGAGGCCGATCTCGCGCATCCTGTGTGCTTCGAGCCCGGCGGTCGAGAAGAAACCCCAAAGCTGCGAGGACAGCGCCGAGATCGTGTCTTCGGTCAGCCCCATGACGCGGCCCACCTCGCGGATGGCGCGCTTGCCGCGGTAATGCACGACCGTGGCGCACAGCCCCGCGCGTTCGCGGCCATAACGATCATAGATGTGCTGGATCACCTCTTCGCGGCGTTCGTGTTCAAAATCCACGTCAATGTCGGGCGGTTCATCGCGCGCCTCAGAGACAAAGCGTTCGAACACCATCGTACCCATCTCGGGGCTGACTTCGGTGATGCCGAGGCAGAAACAGACCACCGAATTGGCCGCCGAGCCGCGCCCCTGGCACAGGATGCCCCGTGATCGGGCGAAATGGACGATGTCGCGGACGGTAAGGAAATAGGGTTCATATTTCAGTTTGCCGATCAGGGCGAGCTCATGGGCCAACATCTTCTGAGCTTTCTCTGACGCGCCTGCCGGATAGCGCCATTTCAACCCCTCATGTGCCAAACGGTGCAGGCGTTGGGTCGGAGTTTCCTGTTCGCTGCCCTCGCTGGGATATTCATAGCGCAGCTCGTCGAGCGAGAATGTGAGTTGCGTGCTGAGTTCATGGGTGCGGGCAACAGCGCCCTCGTGACCTTTGAAGATGCGCAACATCTCGGTCTCGGAGCGCAGGCGCTGTTCGCCATTGGCCAATGCCTCGCGGCCCAGATCATCCACCTTGCGGCGCAGGCGGATGGCGGTCAGAACGTCGGCCAGCTTACGACGGGCCCCGTGATGCATCATCGGTGTGGCACTGGCGAGTGTGGGGATGCCCAGTTGCTTTGATTCAGTCTCTAACAAAGAGAAATATGAGGCGTCTGCGCCATCGTATCGAGGGTGCATCAGCAGGTTTATCCGCCCGGCAAAGCGGCGCGTCAGTTGTTGCGCGTGTGTCCTCCATGCGCTCGCGCCGCCTTGGGATCGGTCCGCTTGTGGCCAGAGCAGCAGGTGGAGGCCGTCGGAAAACTCCAAAAGGTCGGACAGGTGCAGGATGCAGTCGCCTTTCTCGGCACGCAGGCGGCCAGTGGACAGGATACGGCATAGGTTGCCCCAACCCTGTCGGTTCAGCGGCAAGGCGGTGACGGTAGGTGCGTCGGTAAAGATCAGCCGCGCGGCTGGGATCAGGCGCGGCACTGCGTGAATCGGATACGAGGGCGGTTTGGGGATGTGGTCAGGGCAGGGTGGGCCGATGGAGGTGCTCTGCGCTTCCCACTCCAGCCGTTCGCGGACCTTGCGGGCAATCTCGCGCGCCTGGGTGTGGGCGCGGACAATCCCGGCGACCGAGTTGTCATCGGCAATCGCAATAGCGGGCAGGCCCAGGGTGACGGCACGCTCCATATACTCCTCGGGGTGCGAGGCCCCGGTGAGGAAGGTGAAGTTCGATGTGATCGACAGCTCGGCATACATGGCGAGTCACTATTATATTCACGTTTTGTTCTTTTTCGAGTCCTTTGCGCAGGAAACGGGTCGCTTGAGATCGATCAGATCGGCAGGGTCGGCAAAAAAGGAGGCCCGATATGTTCAAAATTACTGCATTACCCACCAACGAGGTACGCGCCCTTCAGGCCGGTGGTCCGGATGCTTATGGCGCAACGCCCGAACACGCCGTTTCGACTGGTGCAGGCAATCCATGCCGCCACTGCCTGCAGAACATTCCCGAAGGCGAAGAGATGCTGATATTGGCCCATCGCCCCTTTTTAGAGACGCATCCGTATGCGGAAACCGGCCCGATCTTTCTGTGTGCTAAACCGTGCGAGCGGCATGAGGGGGAAGAGATGCCCGAGATTCTGACCACCTCTCCTGACTATTTGATCAAGGGCTATGGTGCGGATGACAGGATCGTCTATGGCACCGGGGCGATCACGCCCATGGAGCAGATCGGCGCAGCGGTGAAGGGCATCTTTGCTAGACCGGATATCGCTTATATCCATGTCCGCTCGGCCAGAAACAACTGCTATCAGGCGCGGATCGACCGCGCCTAAAGCTTAACGCGGTGCATTCCCCGGCGCGGCTGGTCCTGATCGTCTGCAGGTTCCTCGGCGCGCGACGATGTCAGTGCAAGGAACACATCCTCAAGATCGGCTTCCTCGGTACGCACGTCGCGAATGCGGATACCCACGGCATGGACGGCTTCCAGCACGTGCTCAGCGCTGGTTTGATTGCTCTGATATTGCAGCACAAGGCTACCATCGTCGCGCAGCGCGGCTTCGACCCCTTCCGTTGCAGGCAGATTCACCACAGGGTTGTCTGGGACGATCACCATAGTCCGACTGTCCATCCGGCCAAGCAGGTTGGCGGTGCTGTCCTGTGCGATCTTTTCGCCATGGTTGATGATGGCGATCTCGTCACACATCTCTTGCGCCTCTTCCAGGTAGTGCGTGGTCAGGATGATGGTCATGCCCTGTTCATTCAGTTTGCGCACATTGGTCCAGAGCATTTGACGCAGTTCGATATCCACACCTGCCGTGGGTTCATCCAGCACCAGTATCTTAGGGTGGTGCACCAGCGCCTTTGCCAGCAAAAGCCGCCGCCGCATCCCGCCCGACAGCGTGCGGGCATACGCCTCGGCCTTGTCGCTGAGACCCACCAGCTCCAGAATCTCATCGCTGCGGCGCTGCGCCTTGGGCACGCCATAAAGCCCGGCCTGAACCTCCAACGCTCCACGTGGGGAAAAGAACGGGTCCAGGTTCAGCTCTTGCGGCATGACGCCAATGGCGGCACGCGACTGGCGCGGGTTCTGATCCTGATCGAATCCCCAAATTGATACATGACCCGAGGACTTCACAACCAGCCCCGCCAGAATGTTGATTAGGGTCGATTTCCCTGCCCCGTTCGGCCCCAACAGCCCAAAAACCGACCCGCGCGGAACGGTCAGATCAATGCCTTTCAATGCTTGTTTCTCGGGCTGGCCCTTGCCGCCGCGATAGGTTTTGCGCAGCCCTTCGATCCTGATTGCCGCATCGCTCATGTGGCTCTTGCCCCCGGTTTGCTCATCGCTCATAAACGCACCTAGTACATGCCCGCGAGGCCGACAACCGAAGAAGGATCGCCAGCCGTGACCATCGAAGCGCCGGAAACCAAGATCGTCGAAACCACCCGTGTTGCCTGTGACGGCGGCGAAGGTGCGTTGGGGCATCCGCGCGTGTGGCTGCAAATCCCCGAAGATACCGGCTGGGTCGAGTGCCCCTATTGCGACTGCAAATATGTTCTGAAGGGCACAGAGCAGGGCTGATTGCCCCCCTAACCGGGTTTCGCCCAAATCTCGCCGCGATTTTCATGGTAGTGCGTTGGTGCAACCATCATAGGTGAGTGTGATGACCGACATGACTGCCACTGACACGGCCAACCCGGTTTTTGGTTGGATCGGGTTTTTCCTTGCGGCAATGGCTTTGTTCGCCGCGTTGTTTGTGTTCTGGGCCGGTCCTTTCGCGCCGCAACAGTCCACCGGCGTTTCATTGGGTGAACTGGCGGCAGAGCTTGGCAAATCCACCCTGCGCGCCGCAGCCGGGCTGGAGCAGCCTGCACCCGTGGCCCAAACCCGCGACCTTGATGATTACTTGCAAATTGGCGTGGCTATGCTGGGCGGGCTGGCAATTGTTGTCTCGGTGATTGGCATTTTGCGTCATGAACGGATGCGTCCTGCTATTGCGGGTGTCGCAGTCGGCATCGGCGCAATCCTGTTCCAGTTCTTCGCCTTCGCTTTCTTCGCCTTCCTCGGCGTTCTGGTTATCATGGCGCTGCTGAACAGTTTCTCGGACGTTTTCAGCGGTCTCTTTGGTGGGTAACGCACGTTCCTGACTGGTCACTCGCCTGCCCCTGTGGCAGAACCATCCCTGACCGACAGGGAGAGTGCGTATGAGCAATTTCGGAAAAGGGTGTCATCTGCATCTGATCGACGGATCGGCCTTTATTTTCAGGGCTTATCATGCGCTGCCTCCCTTGACACGGAAATCCGATGGTTTGCCGATCGGGGCCGTGTCTGGATTCTGCAACATGCTGCAGAAATATGTCGAGGGAAACGCCGGACCGGATGCTCCAACCCATGTCGCGGTGATCTTCGACAAAGGTTCGCACACCTTCCGGAACGATCTCTACGATCTGTATAAGGCCAACCGCGAGGCGATGCCTGAGGACCTGCGCCCACAGATGCCCCTGACGCGTGAGGCGACAAAGGCTTTCAACATCGCCTGCAAAGAGCTTGAGGGGTACGAGGCTGACGACATCATCGCCACGCTGGCCGCTCAGGCGCGTGAGGCCGGGGGCCGTGTGACTATCGTAAGTTCCGACAAGGACCTGATGCAATTGGTCGGAGATGGCGTTGAGATGCTGGATGCGATGAAAAACAAGCGCATCGACCGGGATGGGGTTATCGAGAAATTCGGTGTTGGGCCGGAACGGGTGGTCGACGTGCAGGCTTTGGCGGGGGATTCAGTGGACAACGTGCCGGGTGCCCCTGGAATTGGCGTGAAAACGGCGGCCCTGCTGATCAATGAATATGGCGATCTGGAAACCTTGTTGGATCGCGCGGAAGAGATCAAACAGCCAAAGCGCCGCCAGACGCTGATGGAAAAACGAGACCAGATCGAGCTGTCCAAAAAGCTGGTGCAATTGGACGAAAACACGCCGCTGGACTTCACCCTCGACGATCTTGAAGTAAAGGACCCCGATGCCGAAACCCTTCTGGGGTTCCTGGCCGAGATGGAGTTTCGCACTCTCACCAAGCGGATCGCAGATAAGCTGGGGGCCGAAGCTCCGGTGATTGTTGACGCGCCTGCCCCTGCGGCGGAAGAAGCCGAGGCAACGCTTATTCCGTTTGATGCGTCGAAATACGAGTGTGTGCGCGACGCCAAGGCCCTGCAAAAGTGGATCGATCAGGCTTATGAACGCGGTTGGGTCGCTGTCGATACCGAAACCACTGGCCTAAATGAGATGATCGCCGATCTGGTCGGCGTCTCGCTATGTGTTGAGGCTGGCGAGGCTTGCTATATCCCGCTGACCCATCGGGACGGTGCGGCGGACGATTTGTTCGGCTCGGATGCATTGGCCGAGGGGCAGATGCCACTGGATCAGGCTCTAACCCAGCTGAAACCGATGCTTGAGGATCCGTCGATCCTCAAGATCGGGCAGAATATGAAATACGATGCCAAGATCTTTGCGCGCCATGGGATCAAAGTTGCGCCGATCGATGACACGATGTTGATGTCTTATGCGATGCATGGCGGCGAGCATGGGCATGGGATGGACACTCTGTCCGAGCGCTACCTGAGCCACACGCCAATCCCGATCAAGCCGCTGCTGGGTTCGGGCAAATCCGCAATCACCTTCGACAAGGTTCCAATTGATGAGGCCACGGCCTATGCCGCCGAAGATGCGGATATCACCTTGCGTCTTTGGCAGCTGTTCAAGCCTCAACTGCATCAGGTCCAAGTGACGACCGTCTATGAGACGCTGGAACGCCCCTTGGTGCCTGTCTTGGCCGAGATGGAGATGCATGGCATCAAGGTGGACCGCGATGTGCTCAGCCGCATGTCCAACGCATTCGCGCAGAAAATGGCCGGGTTAGAGGCTGAAATTCACGAGCTGGCGGGTGAGACTTTCAACGTTGGATCACCTGCGCAGTTGGGTGAGATTCTGTTCGACAAGATGGGTCTTGAGGGCGGAAAGAAGGGGAAGACCGGGAAATATTCGACCGGGGCGGACATTCTGGAAGATCTTGCGACTGAACACGAACTACCGCGCCGGGTGCTGGATTGGCGGCAGCTGTCCAAGCTGAAATCGACCTACACGGACGCGCTGCAGACCCATATCAACCCGGATACCGGGCGGGTGCACACGTCTTATTCCATCACCGGGGCGAATACCGGACGTTTGGCCTCGACCGATCCGAACCTTCAGAACATCCCGGTGCGGACCGAGGAAGGGCGACGCATTCGTGAGGCGTTTATCGCCGAGCCGGGTAATGTCATGGTCAGCCTCGACTACAGTCAGATCGAATTGCGGATTCTGGCGCATATTGCGGATATTCCGGCATTGAAACAGGCATTCTCGGACGGGCTGGACATTCACGCCATGACGGCATCCGAGATGTTCGACGTGCCGCTGGATGAGATGACGCCCGACATTCGCCGTCAGGCCAAGGCGATCAACTTTGGTGTGATATACGGCATCTCGGGTTTTGGTCTGGCGCGGAACCTACGCATTCCGCGGGCCGAAGCGCAGGGCTTCATCGACCGATACTTTGAGCGTTTCCCGGGCATTAGAGCCTATATGGATGACACCGTCGCCTTTGCCAAAGAACATGGCTATGTCCAGACCCTGTTCGGGCGCAAGATTCACACGCCCGAGATTAACGCCAAGGGACCTCACGCCGGGTTCTCAAAGCGGGCGGCGATCAACGCGCCCATTCAGGGTACGGCGGCAGACGTGATCCGACGGGCCATGGTGCGGATGCCGGAGGCGATCAACGGACTGCCGGCCAAAATGCTGTTGCAGGTGCATGACGAATTGCTGTTCGAAGTGGCGGAAGATTCAGTGGATCAGGTGATCCGCGTGGCACGCGACGTGATGGAGGGTGCCTCGGATCCGGCAATCAAGCTGGACGTCAAGCTGAGTGTGGATGCCGGGCAAGGCGCAAATTGGGCCGAGGCGCATTAGCGACGCGCCGCATCCGGCCCGGCGGGCCATCTTCGTCGCGGGTCAGTCTTGTGGCCTGACCATGCGGTTCACCATGCGTTGCACGGTTGGGCCAAACAGAAGAATTACGGTGAAGGCTATCGGCCAGCAAAAAGCCCAGGATGCCAACCAATCTCCGAATGTGCTGGGGCCGAAACCAATGGCTTTCACTGTTGCGATCCCTGTGACGATGCAGGACATGAGGCCGGACATGATCAGGCTGAATACGGCGCGGGCATAGCGGGCTGGAATCATGGCGGGTATCCTGAAGGTCGTATTGCCTTTGATCTGCAGCATTTGCCTGTGAAATGCCAGTGCTAGGGCTGCATCCAATCAACGCTGTCGGAGGTTTTCGATGTCGAAGGTGTGTATTCGGCACTCACCCAACCCGTATATCCCGCGGCATCCATAGCCGAAAACAAGCTTTGGAAATCCGTAGGTCCCCGACCTGGTTCAGACCGATCCGGGGCAGCGCCGATTTGGGCATGGACCACCCTGCGATGAAATCGATCCCAAACGGCCTGCGCGTCGCCGTGGATCATGTGAGCATGAAAGCTGTCATATTGCAGGCCGACATTCGGGCGATTCACACGATCCAGAACCTCAGCTGCCAGATCGTAGTCGTTCAGGAAGTATTCAGGCTGCGACACCGAGTTGAGCGGTTCAATCGTGAACTGCTGTTGAGGCGCAGCATCAGCTGCCCATTGCAGATTTTGAACAAAACACGACAGAGCGTCCGACCCCGAGGCGTACCCTGACATGATGTGAATGAATCCGGGGCGCAGCATGTCCGCATAACGCAGAACGCGGCGGATATCCGACTGAAACCGGGCCTCGCCCCCCGGGACCGCGGCGAAACCGGGTTGGCCGCCCGTGTAATTAGGGGGTGGGGCGTTGATCAGTATCAGTTCCAACCCGTTGGCCAGCAAGGCGCGGCGGGTTTCTTTAGCGGCTATGTCATAGGGGAACAGGATTTCAACAGCAGTGAATCCCGCATCGGCGGCGGCCTGAAACCGGTCGAGATAAGGCAATTCGGTAAAGAGCAACGACAGGTTGGCAGCAAATCTGGGCATGAGAGGTCTTTGGTTGTGACAGCTCGACCCTAACCGTCGAGTGGTTTCCGCGGAAGGGACTGAAAACGACAAGTTGTCGAAAATCGGCCAGATCATGGACAAAGGATCAGGGACAGTCGGGCTGTAGCAGCGAATCATTTTTCACGCTGAACCAACAAAAAGGTCTAAACTCATGGCCATGAGCCCTGAACCCGTGCGCGGGGCGGCAGTTTCTTTGCCTGCTGGCCGTAACTCGGTCCTGTCCGGGAATGGTCTGGCAGTGGCTTCGATGATGACGTGGGCTGCGGGTTTCCCTGCCGCTGAGGTCCTGTTGCAAAGCTGGCCACCTGTCGCACTGCTGGCTGCGCGTCTGGCAATGGCCGTGGCTGTGATGTTGCCGCTTTGGTTCATTCTGGACGGGCCCAGCCGCGTACTGAGGGCCAAATGGGGTCGGGCAATGATCATCGGCGGGTTCGGTTTCGGGATCGGTATGTTCCTGTTGATCCTTGCACAGAAACTGACAGATCCCGTTACCGTTGCAATCATTGCGTCCTGCGCTCCGCTGGCGGCAACATTGCTGGAACTTGCCGCTGGCACGCGCCGTTTAAAGTGGAACTTTGCCCTTGGTGTCTTGGTGTCGATTGTAGGTGGATTGATAGCAACAAGCGCCGGTTCACCGGCACAACTGGGGCTGGGCGCGGTCTGCGCAATCGCTTCAACCGGTCTGTATTGCTGGGCCAGCATGGCGACGGCACGGGACTTTCCCGAGCTCAGCCAGATCGGCCGCACAACGATCACGTTTACCGGCGGATTGCTGATGGCCAGTGCTCTGTGTTTTGTTTCTGCGCAAATGGGTATGGACGTGATGCCGCGTGCGTCAGTTGATGCGCAGCAAGTTGGGATGCTTGTGATCTATGCACTGATTGCCATGGGGCTCAGCCAGGTTCTGTTCATCGCTTCGGTTGGTAAACTGGGCGTTGCATTGGCGTCGTTCCACATCAACATCGCACCGTTCTACGTGATGCTGATCATGCTGATGCTGGGGGATGACTGGAACTGGACCCGCGCGCTGGGCGCGGGTGTTGTTGCTGTGGCCGTTGTTTTAGCGCAGGATCGTGCGCCTCGACAGTCCCGAGGATCAGCCAAGGTCGGTTGACGGGATCAGCCCAAAGAATTCCTGGCCTGACCAAACGCCAAACCAGCCGTCATGGTGGGTGCCAATCTCGACCAGGCGGTAGAAACTTTTGCGATCTATGCGTGCTTCAAGATCGGAACGGATCATGATGTAGGGTGAAGGTTCGCTTGTCACCGGGTCAATAACGATCCGGATCGGATGATCTGAACCTGCAACAGCATGATCGCCTACATGAGTTGTAAAGGTCAGGTTTTGCTGCTCGCCTTCGCCCTCACGATCAAAATCCACGGCGACAAATGGGGCGTCTTCAACAGTGATTCCCACCTTCTCGACCGGTGTGACGAGGTAGTATTTCCCATCTTCTTTCTTAAGAATTGAGGAAAATAGCTTCACCAACTCGAAACGGTTGATAGGCGAGCCTAAATAACTCCAGGTGCCATCTTTTGCGATATGGATGTCCAGATCGCCGCAAAACGGGGGATTCCAAAGGTGAACGGGCGGTAAACCCTTGGTTTTGGCCGCTTTGACTGATGCAGCCAGACCATCCGGCGACGGTTTCACAGGTTTTTGTCCGCTCATTGCTTTTGCCATTTCCTCGTAGCGCGATACACTTCAATCATATTAGTCCACGGAAGGGAAAGTCATGACCGAACCTGCCGACCTCGTAGCCGAGATCGAAGCGCTGGAAAACAAGCTGCAAGAGGCCAAGGCCTCGATCACCCGTCGCTTCATCGGGCAGGAAAGGGTTGTGGATCTGACCCTGACCGCGCTGTTGTGTGGCGGTCATGCCCTGCTGATCGGTTTGCCGGGGCTGGGAAAAACGCGTTTGGTCGAAACGCTGTCGACCGTGATGGGCCTGAACGGCAACCGCATCCAGTTCACGCCCGACCTGATGCCCGCAGATATTCTTGGCTCCGAGGTTCTGGATACTGCCGATGACGGTTCACGGCATTTCCGTTTTATCTCCGGCCCGATCTTCTGCCAATTGTTGATGGCGGACGAAATCAACCGCGCCAGCCCGCGAACACAGTCTGCTTTGCTGCAAGCGATGCAGGAACGCACGGTAACTGTGGCGGGTGAAGATCGATCACTCGGGACGCCTTTCCACGTTTTGGCCACGCAAAACCCGATTGAACAGGAAGGCACCTATCCACTGCCCGAGGCGCAGCTGGACCGCTTTTTGGTTCAAATCGACGTCGAATACCCGGATCGGCAGACCGAGCGCGATATTCTGCTGGCCACAACCGGTGTGGAAGAGGAAGAGGCGCATCAGATTTTCAGCAAAGAAGACCTGTTGGCGGCCCAAGTCCTGTTGCGCCGGATGCCGGTGGGTGAATCGGTAGTCGAATTGATCCTTGATCTGGTCCGCGCGTTCCGCCCTGAGGAAGCAGGCGTGTCCGAACGCGTTTCAGAAACCGTGGCCTGGGGCCCCGGACCCCGCGCGGCGCAGGCACTTATGATGACGGTGCGGGCACGTGCCATGTTGCAGGGGCGGTTGGCTCCGAATGCCGAGGATGTTCTGGACATGGCGCGCCCGGTGCTGAGCCACCGGATGGCATTGAACTTTGCGGCGCGGGCGCGCGGTGACAGCCTTGCCGAGCTGATTGGCTCGACGGCTGCCGGTCTGATCCGCACCGAGGCCGCGGCGTGAATGCGGCGCTGACCCTTCGCGAAAGATCCGAGGCCGAGGCGTCCCGGCTGCCGCCGCTTTTGGCGCGGGCCGAGCATTTGGCCGGAACCGTCCTGTTGGGCGATCACGGGCGGCGGCGTTCGGGTATGGGCGATGATTTCTGGCAATACCGCCCCGCGCAAATCGGGGACAGTCGCCGGATGATCGACCACCGCCGTTCGGCGCGGGGGGATCAGCAGTTTGTGCGCGAGCGCGAATGGCAGATCGCGCAATCGGTGATGCTCTGGGTCGATCAGGGTGCGTCCATGCGCTTTGCGTCTGACAAATCGCTGCCAACAAAGGTGGATCGCGCCCGGTTGTTGGGCCTGGCAACTTCGATCCTGCTGGTACGCGGCGGAGAACGTGTCGGCCTGACCGGGACAACCCTGCCGCCCCGGCGCGGCAACGCGCAGATCATCCGTTTGGCGCAAGCCTGGTCTGAAGATGACCAAACGGATTACGCCCCGCCTGAACACCGTGCCATGATCCCCCATGCCCGCGCCGTGTTCATCTCGGATTTCCTTGGTCCCATGGATGAGGTTGAATTGGCCCTGACCAAAGCGGCTGACCGCGGCGTGCGCGGTGTGGTGTTGCAAGTACTTGATCCAGGCGAAGAGACATTTCCGTATCGGGGCCGGACGATTTTCGAAAGCGTCGGAGGATCTGTCCGACACGAAACCCTCAAGGCGGCTGAGTTACGGGACCGCTATTTGGAACGTCTTGCACGCCGCAAGGATGCCCTGACGCAGTTGTGCCGTGCAACCGGCTGGCAACTGGGCTTGCACCATACCGGCGATAGCGCACAAGCGGCTCTATTGTGGCTCTATCGGGCCTTGGATGGGGGCACGCGATGACGGTTCTTGCGGGCATAGGCTTTACCGCGCCATGGGTTTTGCTGGGTCTTCTAACCCTGCCGATTCTGTGGCTGATTCTGCGCGCTGTACCGCCCGCACCGATCCGCCGGATGTTCCCGGCAGTCACCCTGTTGTTGGGGTTGAAGGATGACGAAAGTGTTTCCGACCGTACGCCATGGTGGTTGTTGCTGCTTCGGATGCTTGCGGCGGCAGCCATCATCATCGGCCTGGCCGGGCCAGTTCTGAACCCCTCGCGTGATGAGACTGGCACAGGGCCGCTTCTGCTGGTGCTGGATGCCAGTTGGGCCGGTGCCACGCGCTGGTCGGCCACGCTGGATCAGCTTGACACGCAACTGACCGAGGCCGGACGCGCGGGTCGCACGGTTGCCATAATACGTTTGACCGAGCCGGAAACACCTGTTTTTCAAGCGGCGGAAGCATGGCGTGGGCGTCTTCCTGGTCTGACTCCGAACCCTTGGCAACCGACTGCAGATCAGATTTCGCAAGCCATTGCCGCTTTGGATGCAGTTGATGGCGGCTTTGACACTCACTGGTTTAGCGACCGTTTGGACTATACCCATCATACCAGTTTGGTTTCTGCCGTGCAGGCACGTGGTGATGTGACGGTGTATCAGGCGGCATCCAGGCCCATTGCGATCCAGCCCGCGGCCTACCAAGACGGTCTTATCCAACTGACCGTGCAACGCGCGGGACCCGGCCCGGAAGAGCGGGTGACGGTTCTGGCGCAGGGGCGTGATCCGGCAGGCACGGCGCGGGTGCTGCATTCGGTAGACCTGACCTTAGATGCCGGGGAAACCACGGCGCAGATCGAACTGGCACTGCCGTCGGAATTGCGCGCGCGCATCACGCGTTTCGAAATTCAGGGCCAAAGATCCGCCGGGACTGTGACTCTGACCGATGACAGCTTGCGTCGTCGCGAGGTTGCGCTGATTGCCGGAACCCTGAACCGTGAAGGGCTGGAGCTGTTGTCGCCCCTGCATTACCTGACACAAGTTCTGATCCCCACGGCGGATTTTGTCGATGGGGGTCTGCTTGAGGTTCTGCCTGCGAACCCAGATGTGATCGTTCTGTCGGATGTCGCGCAGATGTCGGATACCGAAGAGGCCGGACTGATCGAATGGGTCGAACAGGGCGGCCTGCTGCTACGGTTTGCCGGTCCGCGCATGGCAGCCAGTGATCTGGGACGGGATACCGAAGACACCCTGTTGCCCGCGCGGCTGCGCAGCGGCGGGCGATCTGTCGGTGGAGCGATGAGCTGGGGTGAGGCCAAGACCTTGGCTCCGTTCCCCGAGAATTCACCGTTCTATGGTTTGGACATCCCAGGCGATGTGGTTGTTTCGACTCAGGTAATGGCCCAACCAGACCCTAATCTTGCGGATCGCGTGATTGCTTCGCTGTCAGATGGAACACCTTTGGTGACGCGCAAAGCGCTGGGATTGGGGCAGGTGGTGCTGTTCCACGTGACCGCCGATGCGGAATGGTCCAGCCTGCCGCTTTCGGGTCTGTTTGTCGAAATGCTGGATCGTCTGGCCGTGGCCTCTGCTGCGAAGTCTCGGCAAGAGGCGCAGTTGCAAGGCACCACGTGGGAGCCAGTGCAGATCATGGACGGGTTTGGCACATTGTCAGACGCTGGCACCTTGGCTGGTGTGGACGGTGTGCAGTTGATTTCGGGACAGATCGGGCCGGATTTGCGTCCGGGTCTATATGAAAGTGGCAAACAGAAACTGGCGTTGAACGTTGTTTCCGAGGATACTGAACTTCGTCCGGTGGTCTGGCCTGCCAATGTGCCGATCAAGGGGCAAGAGGCCAGCACTGAAACGCCGCTGTCGGGTCTGCTGCTTAGCCTTGCTTTGATCTTGCTCACAATCGACGTGGTTGCGTCATTGGCTTTGTCTGGTCGATTGGGCTTGGCGCGTGCTGCTGCTGGGGTTCTGGCGGCGTTTCTGCTGGTGCCCGAGGTTCAGGCGCAGACGCCTGAAGATACCGAATTTGCCCTGGCTGCGACGCATGAACTTGTCTTAGCCCATGTGCTGACTGGCGACGCGCAGGCGGACGAGATTGCGCAGGCCGGTCTGCGAGGATTGGCGCAAACCTTGTTTTATCGCACCTCCGTCGAACCGGCCGACCCCATAGGTGTGGACCTTGAACGTGATGAGCTCGCATTCTTCCCGCTGCTCTATTGGCCGATTTCTCCAAGCCAGCCTCAACCTTCTGCTGAAGCTTATGCGAAACTGAATGCCTATCTGCGCTCGGGTGGGATGATCCTGTTTGACACGCGTGATGCGGACATCGCTGGTTTCGGCGCGTCCAGCCCGAATGGCCGCAAGCTGCAGCAACTGGCTGCACCGCTGAATATCCCTGCATTAGAGCCGATTCCACGGGATCACGTTCTGACCAGAACGTTCTATCTGTTGCAGGATTTCCCGGGCCGTTACTCTGGCACAGAAGTCTGGGTGGAAGCTGCGCCACTGGATGCGGAACAGATCGAAGGGATGCCGTTCCGCAACCTCAATGACAACGTGACCCCGGTCGTCATCGGCGGGAATGACTGGGCCGGGGCCTGGGCAGTGGATCGCAACGGGCAGGCCCTGCTGCCTGTCGGGCGCGGTTACGCTGGGGAACGGCAGCGAGAATTGGCCAATCGTTTTGGCGTCAATCTGGTGATGCACGTGCTGACCGGGAATTACAAATCCGATCAGGTCCACGTGCCCGCCCTTCTGGACAGGCTAGGACAATGACCGGAACCGTCATATTCGACCCACTGATCCCGTGGCCCATTCTGGCGGCTGTGGGTGCGATTGCCGTGGCTGGGGTTGTGTTGGCCCTGCGGCGTGGCCTGTCGGGCTGGGCGCTACGTGGGTTGGCGGCTCTGGTGGTTCTGGCGGCTCTGTCCGGTCCGGTTTATCAGATCGAAGATCGCGCACCGCTGACAGATATCGTTCTGATGATCGAGGATGAAAGCGCCAGCCAGACGCTTTCGGACAGGGCGGAACAAACCGCACAGGCTGCCGAGGAACTCGCCGCCGAGATTGAGGGGCGCAACAACACGGAACTGCGCCGCATTCAGGTTGGCGACGGGGACGGGGATGAAGGCACGCAGGTTATGGCCGCCCTGAATGAGGCGTTGGCCGAAGAACCCCGTGCGCGGATCGCTGGTATCCTGGTGGTGTCGGACGGGATTGTGCACGATGTCGATCAGGCCCCGGACCTGCCCGCACCGATGCACCTTCTGCAAACCGGGCGTGAAAGTGATTGGGATCGCAGGCTTATCGTCCGCAATGCGCCGGCCTTTGCCATTATTGGCGAGCCGGTCACATTGACCCTTCGGGTGGAAGACAGTGGTGCGGCACCTGCGGGCGCGGCGACTGCGCCACTAGAGATTTCGGTCGATGGCGGCGCGCCGGAGCAGTTCAGTGTTCCCATTGGTCGTGATGTAGAACTGCCCATCACGCTGCCCCATGGCGGGCGCAACGTGATCCAATTTTCTGTGCCGCAGGCCGACGGTGAATTGACCGACCGAAACAACACTGCGCTGATCCAGATGAATGGCGTTCGGGATCGTCTGCGCGTTCTACTGGTCTCGGGGGAGCCGCATCCCGGTGGACGCACATGGCGCAACCTGTTGAAATCTGACAGTTCGGTCGATTTGGTACATTTCACCATTCTGCGCCCGCCTGAGAAACAGGATGGCGTGCCTGTCGATGAGCTGTCCTTGATCGCCTTTCCAACGCGTGAACTGTTTCTGGAAAAGATCAACGATTTCGATCTGATCATCTTCGACCGCTACAAGCGGCGTGGCATCTTACCTGCGATCTATCTGGACAATGTCACAAGTTACATCAATGACGGGGGCGCGGTTCTGATCGCCGCTGGTCCCGATTTCGCCAGTGCCGACAGTATCTTCCGATCTCCTTTAGCACCGATCTTGCCGGCGCAGCCTTCGGCACGGGTGTTCGAGGAACGGTATGTACCGATGGTCAGCGACTTGGGGCAACGGCATCCGGTAACAACCAATCTGGGCGATTCCGAGGATTGGGGGGCTTGGTTGCGCCAGATCGACGTGAACCACCGCTCGGGCGAGGTTCTGATGACTGGCATCGAAGAACGGCCACTGCTGGTTCTGGACCGTGTTGGCGAGGGGCGCGTTGCGATGCTGGCATCCGACCACGCTTGGTTGTGGAGTCGCGGCTTTGAAGGTGGCGGTCCGCAGCTGGAGCTGCTGCGCAGGTTGGCTCATTGGATGATGAAGGAACCCGAATTGGAGGAAGAAGCGTTATGGGCCGAGGCGAACGGTCAATCCATGCGCATCATTCGCCAGACGCTGGAAGACGAGGTTGGGCCGGTTACGGTAACGCGTCCAAACGGTGAGACACTAGAGATCACTTTGCAAGAGGTCTCTCCGGGCCGGTTCGAAGCACAATACTATGGGCCTGAGATCGGTCTGTACCGGTTGCAGGAAGGCGACCATATGGCCGTGATTGGCCTTGGCCCCGCCGCACCCAAAGAGTTTGAACGCACCATCGCAACCGGTGATGTTTTGGAACCGATCTTGGCCAATATGCGGGGTGGCGTGATCCGTTTGGAAGACGGTTTGCCATCAATCCGCAACGTACGCGCAGGGCGTCCTGCGGCTGGTCGGGGCTGGATCGGTCTGACCCCGCGCGATGCCTACGAGACGCGGGATGTTACGCAGGCCGGTCTGTTGCCCCCTTGGCTGGTTTTGCTACTGGCAGGAGGGTTCCTGCTGGGCGGTTGGCTGCGCGAGGGGCGGCGCTAATCAATCTTGATTGCTGCCCGATCCGAAAGACCTTGCGCATCCACCACAACAAGCGAGGTGAAACCGGCCCCCGGGTTGGGCATCTCGAACTCTCGCTGTCGCTGTCCGGTCAGCACGGGCACGCCATCCGCCAGCACTGAAAATGGCCCGACCCCCCCGCGCAGTTTGACCGTTAGGGGCGCTCCAAATGTCTCTAACACAGCATTATCGGGCGGAAACAGCAGATCCGGAGCGGAAGAATCATTTTGGAAAGCCGCCGTGCGAGGTCGGAAACGTTGCAAGGGTTGGGGCAATTGAGCAGCGCCCACCAGCAAGGTCGAAGGCGGCGGCGGGCGCAGCGGGGTAAGCTCGGATTTCAGCAGACTGAAGGCTTCGGCCAGAAGCGGCGCGGCAAGATCGCCTCCGAACGCGCCGGGAACGGGCGTTCCATCTGCACGACCTAACCAGACCCCAATGACGTGCTGACCGTCAAAGCCGATGGCCCAGGCATCGCGGTGGCCATAAGATGTGCCGGTTTTGTAGGCCAGCGCTCCTGTCGCACCGCCTGCTGGGGGTGAAAGCCCTGCCAGAATGTCGGCAACCTGCCAGGCAGAAGTTTTTGACAAAACGCGCGGAGTTTGCCGCGTATCCGCCAGAGCGTCATGATGCAGGATCGGGCCTTGCCCGCCGGCTGCAAGAGTGGCGTAAATCTGTACCAGATCGCGCAGGCTCAACCCCACACCGCCCAATGAGATCGCCAAGCCGGGCGTGCCACCGTTCAGGCGCGGTTCTGATCCGGCCAAGCGTAATGCCGCCATGATACGCGCTGGCCCCAGCGCGTTTGTCAGACGCACGACCGGAATGTTGAGCGACAATTGCAGGGCGTCCCGTACCCGGACATCGCCACGGAATGCCCCATCAAAATTGCGCGGGGCGTAGCGGCCAAACATTACGGGGCTGTCGCTGATCAGAGTTTCGGGATGGGCCAGTCCCTGATCGAAGGCCAGCCCGTAAACCAGAGGTTTCAGGGTCGATCCAGGCGACCGCAGTGCTTGTGTCATATCCACAAACCCCTGTCGGGCATCCTGATACCCGGCGGACCCGACTGAGGCCAGAACCTCGCCACTGCGATGATCGGCCACGATCAGAGCGCCAGACACGCGTGGTCCGGCGCGCGTGGCGGCCTGCATGACTATAGCTTCCAACCGGGCCTGTAACCCGGCATCAAGGGTTAGATCAAAGGCGCTTGTTTCGGGTGTTTGCCGCTTTACACGATCGGTCAGATGCGGTGCCAGGCGCGGAAATGGTTTCATCCGATCCGGCAGGGGCTCCGTCAGAGCTGCGCGTGTTTCAGCGGCTGTCAGGACGCCATGACGTTCAAGCCTGCGCAGAACCCGGTCACGTGCTTCTCGGGCTGCGTGTAGCTGGCGATCCGGGCGTCGAGCCTCTGGAGATTGCGGCAGAGCAACCAACAGCGCTGCTTGCGCCGGGGTCAACCGGGCTGCCTCTTTGCCAAACCACGCACGGGTGCCGGCGCGGATACCTTCCAGATTACCGCCGTAAGGCGCATGTGTCAGATAGAGGCTTAGGATTTGCTGTTTGGTCAGTTGCCGCTCCAACGCCAATGCGACCCTAACCTGACGGATTTTACCGCTCCAACGTCCCGTCGGCCCGTCCTCAATCAGCCGCGCGACCTGCATGGTCAGCGTAGACCCACCCGATACCTTACGCCCATTCCACAGGCTTTGCCCTGCTGCCCGCAGCATCGCTATCAGGTCCACACCGTGGTGACTCCGAAACCGCTTATCCTCGTACCGGATCAGCATGGAGGTGAAATTTGGATCGACTGTGCCTGGCTGCAGTCTCCAGATGCCATCCTCAACCGGGAACGCACGAAGGAGGTCTCCGTTCCGATCTCGTATCTCAACCGAGGTTTCGGCCAGAACAGGTGGTAAAACGGTGGCGTCGACCCATTGGTCAACGCCATCCCGTGCCAGCGCCGTCAAATAGAGGGCACCGACCAGTGCAAGCAGCAGACGCGACGGCCTAGGCACGACAGCCACCCGGGCATTGATATGTTGCAAAGCTGATCAATGAACCTCAACCCGACCGGTCGCTGTGCGTGCCCGATTCTGCGGGCGATACATATCCTCAACTGAGGCCGCAGGATGATGGAAGATACCCGGCGTAACAGCGCGCGCCACGTAGGCCAGCGTTACCGTTTCACCGCCGGACAGATCAACCGCAGCAAGGAAACGGTCAGAACGGAACTCGGTATGAGTTGCCTCAGACAGGTCCAGCCAGTCAAGCGAACGCACATCGCCTGAACGCAGCAGACTGGGGTTGTCGATTTCGATCCCGGCGGCAAGTGGATCATCGACCATCAGGCGCGCCCCGGCGCTTTCGAACGGGGTCACTGTCAGAACCGTGACAAACCTTTCGCCGGTTTCAAAGCTGTTGGCGTCAATCGGATCGCCATCCATCGAGTAATATTGTCGTTCGATCGAATAACTGGTGCCGCCCGCTTCGGGCGGAACCTCAGGGATCCCGGTGACTGTCAGGGTGATGTCCGTGGCTTGGCCGTCACTTGCCGTGATGTTGACCTCATCCGCCTGACCAGACTGCAGCACCTGCACAAACGGACCAGACACCTGAGAGCCGTTGACGGTCAAGCCCGATCCAGTCGGATCAGACACCAGCGCATGGGCGGCCAAAAGCGACCACGTTGCCTCTTGCGTGGACAACGGGGCGCGACTGGCGCTGACACGTTGGATCAGTGCGTCGCGATTGACGGCCTCACTGCCCGCGCCCACGGCAAGAGTCAACAGACCTGCCGCATCCCGCAGGTGCGTGCCAAAATCCGCGCGCCAGTAATTTTCCTGCTCATCCGGAACTTGTTCCAACATGCGAGCGGCGCGGTTGAACATCGCGTCCGCCCGGGTCTGATCGCCGTAAGATGCAAGTGCTGCGCCCAATTGTGCGGCCGCCAATGGGGTGTCGAACGCATCCCCTTTGACATCTGCATAGTAGCGCAGATCACCCATCGATGCCGCGCCTTCTCGTGCCAAAACCATCAGGGCATAGGCAATATCCTGACCGCCTTCGTCGAAATCTGGCGCGTAATTGACCCTATTTCGTAGGTTATCCATGGCCTGGGCAAAGGCGCGATCCGGCACAGGGTATCCCTGTGCGCGCGCACGGGACAGGAAGTCCGTCACGTAAGCGTCCAGCCAGAAATCCCCACTGTCTGCACGCCAAAGGCCAAAGGCACCATTGGCTGCCTGACGGGTCAGGATGCTGCGAATGGACTCTGCGATGCGCTGATCCACCACCGGACCGTCCCCCAGCCCCGAGGCCTGCGCGACGGATGACAGATAAAGCAGCGGCAGGGCTTTGCTGGTGATCTGTTCCGTGCAGCCATAGGGGTAACGGTTCAACTGATCCAACAGACCGGGCGTGTCGAACTTTGCCAAAATTCCGGCAGATAGGATGGCCTTGGCCGAACCGGGCTGGAACCCGTCAAATACGTCCTGCGAAAACAGGAAACTGTCGCCGGCCCCCAACGCGAAACGTCGTGTCTGTGTAATCACCGGATCGTTGGCACGTACGGGCATGCGCAGGGTTTGAGACAGGTCGCGCCCGTCCGGTGTGGTGATCGAGACACTGATTTCGGGATCGCCAACAACGCTGGCTGTGACGGGGATGTCAAAGATCGCCTTGCCACCGTTCTCCAACACAAAGTTGGTCGGTGCCTCACCCAGTTTCAATCCACCGGAAGCCGTCAGACCAAGTACCATGTCCCCGGGTGTGCCATCGGCATGAACGATCTCAAGCCGCATTCGGCTTTGATCGCCGGGGGCAAGGAAACGGGGCAGGCTGGCGGTGACGACCACCGGATCGCGGACGATCATATCGGCTTCGGCCTGCCCGACCGCTTTGGGTGACCACGCGACAGCCATCAATCGGACAGTGCCGTTGAAGGCGGGTAGGGGAATGTCCACCTCAACCTCTCCGTCCGGGCCGACTTGAACCGGGCCGCTGAACACAGCCATCAAGTCTTGCGTCGGAGGCGGGGATTGGCGGCGCATGCCGTTGTCGGAGTCACCACCGGAACGGACGGTGCCCATCGCTCCGGTCATGCCGTCGATCAGGCGCCCGTAAACGTCGCGCAGATCCACGCCAAGACGACGTTGCCCAAAGTAATATTCCTGTGGATCCGGGCTTTCGAATCCAGTCAGGTTCAGAATGCCCACATCCACTGCAGCCAGTGTTAGCCAGACCGGGTCATTCTCCGAGGTATTCTCGACCCTAACACGGGCTTTTTGCGTTTGCCGTGGAGATGTGACCTCGGGCACATCAATAACGACTTCCAGCTTGCGATCTGCTGGATCAATGGTGGCATGTGCCACGCCCATCGCACGCGCCGGGTTTTGACCTGCTGCGACGTTCATCGGGCGGATGACCGTGGCGGTGACATAAGCCCCCGCGCCCCAATCTTCGGTCACTTCGATCGGGATTACGGTTTCACCTTCCGGCACGTCCACCATTTGGCGATGGATCAGCCGGTTCGACAGGATTTCGATCTGGGCGACGCCCGCCATGCGCGGGACGATCCGTAACTGCGCGGTATCGCCTGCGCGATAGCTGTCACGGTCCAGCGACATCTCAAGCCGGTCTGGTGTGGTTGACGCATCCGCGGCCTGATACCAGCCCGCATAGAAATCGACAGCGGTTTCGGCATATGTGCCGTCGATGCGCTGGACGACCAGTTCATAACGGCCCCAATCCACGGGCTGCGCCAGTGTCAAAGGATCTGTCGAGATGTCAACTTCGCCGGTGGCAATGCGTGTGCGGCGGGTTGTCGGTTCCCAATTCCAGTTGCCGTACAGCTGATACCACTGATACCGCGTCTCGACCCGGTTCAGAGTCCAACGCAGACGCATCGGACTCGGGCTCAGATCAGGGGCGAGCGCGACGATCTGAAACGCCGCTTCGGTACTTTCGGGAACAACCTGTTCGAACAAAGGTTTGACACCGATCACCGGCTGCGGTGGCAGAACCGGAGCAGACAGGCGACGTTCAACCGGACGGCCAGAGCCATCGGTCAATCGTGCGATGATTTCAGCCTCAATGGGCTTTCCTTCAGTCTCTAACACTGGAATTTCGACGGCCACGGTGGCCTGTCCCGCCGCATCCGTGCGCGTGTTTCCGAAATAAGTGCTTTTGATCACGGCCTCAGCATCGTAGCGGCCAAAGCGGTAACCTTCGTACCCCGGAACGGTGTCCGCGGCGCGCGCGATGACCTGTCCGTCAATGCTCAGGTCAGATCCCGGCGCACCAAACAGATAGCGCGAATCTATGGAAAGCGGTGGGCTATCGCCGGGCCGCAAGGGCGCGTCGGGTAGGGTCAGATCGAAATCGATACGTTCAGGCAGAAAATCCTCGACCAGTACCGTCTGACGCGCCAGTGCCTCGCCTTTGGGATCAGATTTAATCTCAATCTTCCATGCTCCACGCGGTACGTCGATGGCGACAGGCAAAGCAAAGACATGCCCCCCGGCAATGCCCCCGTCCGAGACAGACCGACGGTATTCCACCCCGTCCGGACGATACAGGATCGCGGTCAGTGGCAACGCTTCAATGGCCTGTGCTTCACCATCTCGGGACAGCGCGGTGACATGGATGACCTCTCCGGCACGATAGGCACCCCGATCCGTGGTCAGGAAGACATCAACCGGCCCCGCAGGCGCGCGCCCTTCAACGCCGCGATCCGACAGATCAAAGGCGGGATCGGTGAGGGACAAAAAGCTGAAATCGCTGTCCCCGGCAGAGGCCATCACCAAGGCAGGCGCACTGGCCCCTTTTCCGCGGATCAGGCCTGGATCGAATCTGGCATAGCCCGTTTCATCGGTCCGCGCGGTTGCAATGACCGCGTTCGCATTTGTGACCAGCGAAACCTCGACGTCCTGACGCGGTGCCGCATCGCTGAGGCCGCGCACCGTTACGTGCAGCCCATCGGTGCCAAGCGCGGTGCTGATCCCCAGATCAGACAACACAAACCACTGCGTCGCGCCGGGGTCGTCATAAGGATCAGCCCCCGGAACACGGGCTGTCAGCGCATAGATGCCTGCAGACTGACCAGCGATGGCCTCTGCCATAGGAAGGCGCGCCGTCATGGTTTGGTTCAACTGATTGGATACCTCGGCAGTGCCTGTCCAGATATCCTCGGCAATTTGGTCCGAGAATTCCTCTTCCTGCCATTCGCTGAGCGGACGGCCAAAGAAGTCCTGTTGCACGGCTCGCAACAGGTTCCGGTCGCTGATCCGCCGCAGGATCAGATCCAGCTCGGTGACGTTGACCGTTTCGACCGGCAAAGCCGCATCCGCGGATTTCGGGAGGACATAGCTGCGCCCGGGAAAGCGAACCGAAGGCGTTCGGTCGCGCACGTAATGGGTCAGTTCAACGTTTCGGTTCAGTACTTCACCCGAGGCAGCTGGCAACCCTTGCCGCAGTGTCACGCGATATCGCTGGCCATGCGCGACCCCGTCGACGCAAAGCTGTTTATCCTCAGCCTGTACGACCAACCCGACATCGCCACGCTGCACAAACGGATCATAGTCCACGCCGGCCTTGACCAGGGGTTCGGAAAACTCAACACAGATCCGGGGGGCGGCAGCATCGCTTTCGACCGAGCTATCGACAACGCGGAAGCCATATTTTGCAATGGCATCATCGAGTGCGGCCAACACATCCTCGCGCGGTTGCACTTGCTCGGCCAGGCGCAGCACTGGAACCATGTCACGCCCGCGCTCAACTTCTTCCAGCGCGTTTGCCATAGTCATCAGAGCCATAATCTGGGTGCCCGGGGTCTCGGCGCGCAGATAGCCATTGATCGCAGCGTTCAATGCACGATTGCGCAAATCCCGTCGTTCGCTCCAGCCCGAGGGGTTCATAATCAGCAATAGTCGCGCGTATTCCACCCACAGGTCCGGCGCATCGCTGAGAGACACGGCAACGCCGGTCCATTGCATCGCTTGCGTCGCACTGCCCGCGCTACGCGCTGCGTCCAACACAGCTTTCAGGTCGTAACCGCCGGCAGGATGCAGGAATCCCAGGTTGCGCGCCTGATCTGTCGCCCGCTTCAAATCAGCAGAACCCAGAACGCTCAACGCTGCCGCACGGGTTTTGCCCAATTTCAGAGCCTGTTCTGAGGTCGTTACCTTTTGCGCGGAAAGCGCCCCTTGATACGCCTCCTGCCGGGTCACCCCGTCCTTGGGAAAGCAGGCATCGGATCGCGTGTTATAGGTGAAAGCAGTGCAGCGATCATTGGCCGAGCATGCCCGAATGCATGATTTCAGATCTGTGTCGAACAGAGCATCCAGATCTGACCCATAAAAGTCCGTGTCCCGGGTGGTTATGTAGCGGAAGTCAGGCACGGCGTTCTGCGCCAGAGCGGTGACGGGCAGGATCAAGAGTGAAAAGATATAAGTTATTGAAATAAAAACAAAGCGGTGCATGTTGCCCTCCTCTTTGTGCTCAACCTTGCATGGCGCGTACCTGTCACGCAACGGCTTAAACAGTTTTTCATTCTCTGCCGCGATGGTGGGACCGGAACGTCCCGGAATCGATTACCATGAGTCTTGCACACAAACTGGCACAGGAACGGCGCGCACGTCTGGCGGCCGAACGTATGCTGGCCTTGAAACAGGCCGAGCTTTCGGCGGCCAACCGTAAACTGGGCCAGCATGCGATGGCATTGACCAAACGCATTGGTGAGACTCAGGCCGAGGTTGAAACCGTCCGCGACGAGAATGAGAAGGTCAAATCCGACCTGACCGTCGCGAATGCCAAGATCGAGGTGGCTGAACGCCGTTTGTGGCATTCTATCCAAACCATTCAGGACGGGTTTGCCTTTTTCGACGGCGATGGCAGATTGATCGGAGCCAACACCGCTTATCTAAGTGTTTTTGACGGTTTGGATGAGGTGGTGCCTGGGATAACATATCCCCGCATTCTAGAATTGTTGACAACCGAAGGCATTGTCGACATCGGCGATGACACGGCTGATGCGTGGCGCGCCAGGATGCAGGCACGCTGGAAACGCGCTAATCCTCCGCCCATCGTACTGCAACTGTGGAACGGGCAATACATCCGCCTGATTGACCAGCGGGGAAATGGTGGTGACGTGGTTAGTCTTGCGCTCAACATCACGGCGTCGGTTCGGCATGAGACCGAACTGACAGCCGCGCGCGAGCGTGCCGAGGCGGCCAACCGCGCAAAGTCAGCATTTCTGGCCAACATGAGTCATGAAATCCGCACGCCGATGAATGGTATCGTCGGGATGAGTGAGCTGTTGGACGAAACCCCTTTGAACGAAGAACAGCGTCTGTACGTCAACACCATCCGCAATTCGGGTGAAGCCTTGCTGGTCATCATCAATGACGTGTTGGACTACTCGAAGATCGAAGCGGACAAGCTTGTTCTTCATCCCGAACATTTCGATCTGGAACGCTGCATTCTCGAGGTTGCGATGCTCTTGCAACCCAGTGTGCGCGACAAGGGCCTGACACTACTGGTGGATTACGACCTGTTCCTGCCCACTCTGTTTGTTGGTGATCCCGGACGGATACGACAGGTTCTGACCAATTTGGTTGGCAACGCGGTCAAATTCACGTCCGAAGGGCATGTTCTAATCCGGGTCACGGGTGTGCCCCACCCGGATAAACAGACCTGCGACATCCATGTTGCCATCGAAGATACAGGCATCGGTATCGAGGCTGAAAAAATCAGTCACATCTTTGGCGAGTTCAATCAAGTTGAAGACGAGCGCAACCGTCAATTCGAAGGTACAGGGCTGGGCTCGGCTATCACAAAACGGCTGATTTCAATGATGGGCGGCACTGTTTGGGTGGAAAGCGAACTGGAGCTTGGGTCCTGTTTCGGGTTTCGCATCTCTCTGCCCACCGCCGAAGGCAAGCAACCCGAGCCGCCGAATTTGGCAGATTGCGTCAAACACGTGATGGTGGTCGAAGATCTGGCCGTAAACCGGGCAATTCTGGCGAAACAGCTAGGCCAGCTGGGTGCTGAAGTGACTGTCTGCGCGTCGGGCAGAGAGGCGCTGTCCTTGATGAATGATCAGATAGAATTGGTGCTGAGTGACCATGATCTGCCTGACATGGATGGGCTGGACCTTGCGACCTCACTCAAGGATCGGGGATGGGGTGACTTGCCGATCATTGTGATGTCCGCAAATCCCGCATTGATCCACGCCCATCCGGCGCGCGACCTCGTAAGTGGCGTTCTTCAGAAACCCATTCCCCGATCAGAGCTGTATGCCAGGTTGATGACTCTGAAAGCCTCACCGCAATCTGATCGAGCGCCGCAGCAGACAAAGTCAGAGTCTAATAAAAAGGATTCCGGATCAAAAACGCTCCGGCGAATGAAGATTCTTGCAGCCGAAGACAACCGCACTAATCAATTGATCCTGAAAAAGATGCTCAAGACTTTGAACATTGACCTACGATTTGCATCTCATGGGTTTGAGGCGGTTGATATCTATCAGAAGTTCGAGCCTGACTTGATTTTCATGGATATTTCAATGCCCAAGATGGACGGCAAACAAGCCACTGCCGAAATCCGTAGGCTCGAAGTTGAAACCGGCCGACACGTCCCGATCGTTGCCCTGACCGCGCACGCGATGGCTGGGGACGATGAGGGGATATTATCGGCAGGACTCGACCACTATTTGACCAAACCGCTGCACAAAACCCTCATTCATCAGATGATCTTGAACCACCAACCCAGTAACGTGAGACCTGTTGATAAATCCGAACCCGAAGAGTTCATCACAAACCGCTGCGATCAAAAACAGGATCCTGCTTCATCTGGCTAAAAATACCTCGGGGAGCGCGAGGGGCTGGCCCCTCGCTTCCTTCCGTGGCCGCAACCGCGACCAGGTGTTTCAATGATGTTCAGGCTGTATAGGGCCTGACAAAGACCGGTTTGTCCTCTTCAGACAGGTCAGGACGGTATTCATACCCACCAGTGTCAAATTCCAGCAGGGCCTTTGGGTCGGTCAGACGGTGCTGAACGATATATCGCGCCATGGCACCGCGAGCCTTTTTGGCAAAGAAACTTACGATCTTCGGGGTCCCGTTCTTGTCTTCCATAAACACCGGTGTGATGACCCGCAGTTTCAGCGCTTTCAAGTCAACCGCGCCAAAATACTCCAGACTGGCGCAGTTGATCAGAAAGTCACTTCCAATCTCTGCTCCTTGGGTATTCAGCGTTTTGCTGAGTTGGTTGCCCCAGTATTCATACAGGTTCTTGCCGCGCCGAGTTTTCAGCTTGCTGCCCATCTCCAGCCGGTACGGCTGAATCGCATCCAATGGGCGCAGCACACCGTACAGCCCTGACAGAATGCGCAAGTGGTCCTGGGCCCACGCCAGTTCCTCGGCATCCAGAGAACTGGCCTCAAGCCCTTGGTAAGTGTCGCCAGCAAAAGCAAGCGCGGCAGGGCGCGTGGCCTCGGCCTCGGGCGTATCCGAAAAGGTGCGATAGCGGTCGCGGTTCAGGCGTGCCAGATCGTCGCTCAGGTTCATCAACTTTTTCAGATCGCCAAGTGTCAGGTTGCGGGCTGTTTTAGATAACCGGATCGCGTCATCCTGAAAGTCGGGTTGTGTGACCGCGACATCCCGCTCTGCCCAGTCCAGCCGCTTGGCCGGGGAAATCACTACCAGCATATCCGCCCTCTTTCCTTACCTGCTTTGGTGTATCTAGGTCGTTTTGCGTTTTACCAAAAGAGCATTTGTCGAAAGGCGCGGTCGACCAAAGGGAGCGGCAGCGTCTTTTGACACGATTGAAACGTAAAACGAACTAGCCCGCCTCACGCAGCACGTCCAGAAAGGCAGCGCCAAACCTTTCGTGACGTCGATCACCCAGCACTGTCTCGATCCCGCGCGGGTCATCGGGCCGCATCTGCGCCACCTTTGCCAGTTGCGAGGCAGAACAGGTCAGTGGCTTGTCAATCCCCTCGGGACCACGCGATAACCGAGACTGCACTTCGAGTAAACGGTCATAGATCTCACCCTGATCGCGCCCGGCCAGTTTGCGCCGCGCAGGGTGAACGGCCTCGACCGCGCCTGCAATGACTTCAAGGAAAGTGTCGCCATAGCGTTCCAACTTCTTGGCACCAACGCCGCCAATTCGAGCCATGTCATCCAGCGTCGTTGGGCGATTTTCAGCCATTTCGATCAGTGTGCGGTCTGGAAAGATTACATAGGCCGGCACGCGCGCAGACTCAGCCAGTGCTCGGCGTTTCGCTTTAAGTGCCGACAGCAGCGGAGCGTCTTCTTCGGATACCATGGCTTTCACTGCGGGTCGGCGCGTGGCCTTTCGGATCGTATCTTTGCGCAGATTAATCTGCGCCTCTCCCTTCAGAATAGATTTGGCCGCCTCGGTCATGCGCAATGCGCCGTGTCGCTCGGGGTCGGGGCGGACCAAGTCATGCCCCATCATCTGCCGAAAGATCGCCTGCCATTGCGGTTGGGACCATGCCTTACCGATGCCATAGGTTGACAGGTCATCGTGGCGGCGGGCGCGGATTTTGTCGGTCTCGTTCCCCAAAAGAATGTCGATCAGGTGACCTGCGCCAAACCATTCGTCCGTACGCAGGATCGCGGACAGTGCCATGCGGACAGGCGTTGTTCCGTCGAAAACCTCGGGCGGCGTATCGCACAGGTCGCATTTGCCACAGGGCGCAGCCTGTTCGCCAAAATAGTCCAGTAAGGTTTGACGACGGCATTCCAGCGCTTCGGCCAAGCCCAACAAAGCATTCAGCCTGGCATGATCTGCCATGCGACGCTCGGGCGGGGCCAGCCCCTCATCAATCTGCGATCGCCGAAGGCGGATATCGTCAGGGCCGAACAGGGTAAGCGTTTCGGCAGGGCCTCCGTCACGGCCCGCGCGCCCGATTTCCTGATAATAGGCCTCGATGGATTTGGGCAGGTCAGCATGGGCCACCCAACGGATATCGGGTTTGTCGATGCCCATGCCAAAGGCCACGGTGGCCACAACTATCAGACCGTCCTCGCGGGCGAAGCGGGTTTCGACGATGCGACGATCCTCGGGGTCCATGCCACCGTGATAGTGGCAGGCTGTGTGCCCTTCGTCGCGCAGAGCCTTAGCCAACACTTCGGTCTTGTTGCGGGTGCCGCAATAGACGATGCCGGATTGGGTTTTGCGTGCGGCTGCAAAATCGAGGATTTGTTTGCGCGGCCCGTCCTTGGCTGCAAAGGCCAGATGGATGTTAGGCCGATCAAAACCCCGCAGAAACTTGCGCGGTTCGATGCCGTCAAACAGTTTTTCGACAATCTCGTCTTGCGTCTCTGAATCCGCCGTGGCGGTGAAGGCTGCAAGAGGAACGTTCAGCGCGCGCCGAAGTTCACCGATCCGCAGGTAATCTGGACGAAAATCGTGACCCCATTGGCTGACGCAATGCGCCTCGTCCACGGCGATCAGGCTGACATTGATCCGGCGCAGCATGCCCAACGCCGACCCGGCGGCCAGACGTTCAGGCGCCATGTAAAGCAGTTTAAGCCGCCCAGCTTCCAGGGCTTCCCACACCGCGTCGGTCTCTTCGGGTGTGTTGCCCGAGGTCAGTGCCCCGGCTTCAACCCCGGCTTCCTGCAGTCCGCGCACCTGATCACGCATCAAGGCGATCAGTGGTGAAATCACCACCGTCACCCCGTCGCGCAGCAAGGCAGGAAGTTGATAACACAGGGATTTCCCGCCCCCGGTCGGCATGATCGCAAGCACGTTTTCGCCGGCGGTCACGGAATCGACAATCTCTTCCTGTCCGGGGCGGAAGTCATCGAATCCAAAGACATCTCGCAGCAGGGGTGCGGAGTCGAACATCTGCGGGGTTGCCCTGTTTTAAGGTTTGTCTGCTCTTAAGACAGGACAATCACATACTAAGATTTGGTGAACAAGAGGTCAGTAGAAATAGGGTGCATTGTTGATCAGGATGATCCGCAGCGCATAGACCCCGATCAGGACCACCAAAGGTGTTAGATCCAGCCCGCCCATATTGGGCAGGATGCGACGGATGGGGCCGTAAATAGGCTCTAATATGCGGTTCAACCCGTACCAGATTTGCGCAACCAGTTGCTGGTGCAAGTTGAGCACCTGAAAGTTTATCAGCCAGCTCATGATCACATGGGCCAGAATGATGAACCAGACAACGTCCAGGATCAGCAGCAGGATTTGGATCAGCGACAGCATGGGTTCTCCGTTTTCTTGTTCGCCGAGACCTAAGCACCACAGCGGCAAAGAGCAAGTGCCTGACACTCAACGCTTGCGAATTGAACCAAACCCCCGTCTTATAAACACAACAATAACAGAGGCAGAAATGGCAGAGATTTCCAAACGCAAGCGCATCTGGGGCTGGTGGTTCTTTGACTGGGCCAGCCAGCCGTATCACACGCTGTTGGTCACCTTTGTCTTTGGCCCATATTTTGCCGGGGTGGCAGCCGGGTATTACGCGAAAAGTGGGCTGAATGCCGAAGCCGCAGCCGCGCAGGCACAGACGGTCTGGGCGAACTGTTTGACGATCACAGGGTTGATCATTGCCTTTGGCGCGCCTTTGCTGGGGGCGATGGCGGATGTGTCAGGACGGCGCATTCCGTGGATCTTTGCGTTTTCGGTTATGTACGCGGTTGGATCCGGTGCGTTGTGGTACACGATGCCCGATGGCTCGAACATGTGGCTGATGCTGTCGGCCTTTGGGCTGGGTTTCGTGGGCGCGGAATATGCGCTGATCTTTATCAATTCCCAGCTACCTGATCTGGGCGATGACAGTGAAGTGGGCGAGATTTCGGGCTCGGGCTTTGCGTTTGGCTATTTTGGCGGCCTGATCTCGTTGGCGATCATGTTGGCTCTGTTTGTTGAACAGGCGAACGGGAAGACACTGATCGGGATGGAGCCAGCCTTGGGTCTTGATACGGCGACCCGAGAAGGCACACGTTTTGTCGGCCCGTTTACGGCTGCTTGGTTCATTCTGTTTATGGTGCCCTACTTCCTGTGGGTGCGCGATGACGCACCAAGTGACAAAACGGGCAGTGTGGGTGAAGCGCTGCGGCTACTGGCGAAATCAGTGTCTAACCTGCGTCATCGCGTCAGTCTGGCCAGCTATCTTGGCTCGTCGATGTTCTACCGCGATGCGCTGAACGGGCTTTACAGTTTTGGCGGTGTTTATGCGCGGCTCGTGCTTGAGTGGGATTTGATCAAGATCGGCGTCTTCGGGATTGTCAGCGTTTTGGCAGCGGCGGCATTTTCCTGGGTCGGCGGCAAGCTGGACAAGAAATACGGCCCCAAACCCGTGATCATCGTTGCGATCTGGGTTCTGATATTCGTATGCGCCACTGTGGTCATGATGGATCGGACGCAAATCTACGGCATCCAGCTCGAAGAAGGGTCAAGCTTGCCGGATATCGTTTTCTTCGGCTGCGGTGTGTTGATCGGTGGTATGGGCGGTATTCTGCAATCGGCCAGTCGCTCGATGATGGTACGCCACACGGATCCGGAGACGCCGGTCGAAAGCTTTGGTCTCTATGGCCTGTCAGGGCGCGCGACTGCTTTTGCTGCACCGTTGATGATCGGGATTGCAACAACCGCAACCGGCAGTGCGCGTCTGGGGGTGTCACCGATCATTCTGTTGTTTATTCTAGGGCTATTCCTGATGCGCTGGGTCAGACCGGAAGGGGATCAGAGCAGATGATTATACAGCGTTTTTTGATAATTTTGGCCGCGCTTACTATTGCGAGCACAGCGGCGGCAGAGCCTCTGGCAAAGCAGTTGTTTGGGGCACAAAAGGTCAGTTCACAACAAAAAGCAGCAGCCTTCGGCAGTTATTCGCGCGGATGCGCTGCCGGGTCGGTGCAATTGCCGGAAACCGGACCAACGTGGCAGGCCATGCGCCTGTCTCGGAACCGCAATTGGGGGCACCCAGAGGCGATTGATTACGTGAAGGACCTCAGCAAGTTTGCGGCGCGACAGCCGGGTTGGAATGGTCTCTATATCGGGGATATCAGCCAGCCACGGGGTGGTCCGATGACGTCGGGCCATCGGTCTCATCAGTTGGGTCTGGATATCGATATCTGGATGCTGCCGGGGAACAACTTGCGCCTCAGCCGCAAAGCGCGCGAGAATATCTCGTCCATTTCGTTGCGACGCGCGAACGGTGCCTTTGTAAACGGGAACTGGACGAAACAGCACCATGCAGTTTTGCGAGAAGCCGCAAAAGACAAGCGCGTTGCGCGCATCTTCGTGTTTCCCGGTGCCAAGGTGCAGATGTGCAACGACGAAAAAGGCAACCGTGCCTACCTGCGCAAGATCAGACCATGGTGGGGGCATCATTATCATTTTCACGTCCGTCTGAAATGCCCCCGTGGATCGAAAGGCTGCGTCAATCAGGACCCGCCTCCCAAGGGCGATGGCTGCGCACAGGCGCAAGAATGGGTAAACAACATCCTCAATCCGCCGCCACCTGATCCAAACGCCCCAGCCCCCAAGAAACGCCGGGAGTATGTTCTGGCCGATTTACCACAACAATGCGCAGCTGTTTTGCAATCCAACTAACCGCCTTTCTGTTTGTGGCTACGGCAGTCGCCGCGGTCGAGATCAAGTCAGCCACTTATCTGCACAGCTTCGAGTGGCGTGATCCGGCAACCTGGTTCGGGGGGTTCTCGGCATTGCAGGTTTCGGATGATGGTCAGCAAATTCTGGTGCTGAGCGACCGGGCCAGGATGGCGACCGCGCAAATAGAACGGGACAGTGATCGGATCACCAACATTCGTGTTTTGGATCAGTGGCGGATCTTATCCAGCCAAGGGCACATCATGAAGGGTGGTGTCGGCGACTCCGAAGGGCTCGCATTGGCGCCAAGTGGTGGAGTTTACATCTCGTTCGAAGGGGTGCACCGGGTCGCGTATTATGCAGCACGGGGGGCAAGGTCGCGAGTTTTGCCTCGGTTGCCCGAGTTTGACGACCTCGCCGACAACGGGTCGTTCGAAGGTCTTGCCATTGATGCACGCGGCTGGCTTTACACGATCCCGGAAAAAGACCGTACCGCTGACGGGGACATCCCGGTTTACCGTTGGAATGGCGATGCATGGTCGATCCCATTTGTATTGCCACAACGCGAGGGTTTCAAACCAGTCGGCGCTGATTTCGGCCCGGACGGGAAGTTCTACCTGCTGGAGCGTAAGCTTGGATTCATCGGGTTCCGCTCTCGGCTGCGTCGATGGGAGGTGACGGATGACGTTCTCAGCGCCGAAGAAACCCTGTTCGAAACCGCAGCAGGCATACATGACAATCTCGAAGGGGTGTCAGTCTGGCGCGACGGTCAAGGCCGTTTGCGGGCTACGATGATCTCGGATGACAACTTTCTGGCCCTGCAGCGGACCGAATTGGTGGAATATCTGCTGCCCGATTGACTCGGCCCCCCCAAAGGTCTAAACGCACGGCTTGCCTTGGGACGGTCCCTTGGCCAAGTCGCCGCTACCTTGTCAAAACGGGCATCAAAACATGCAACGCGCTTACATTCCCGGCATCATTGCCATGGCCACCATTGTTGTGGCCTCAAACATCCTGGTCCAGTTTCTGATCCTTGACGGTCTGTTGACCTGGGGTGCTTTCACCTATCCGCTGGCTTTTCTGGTCACGGACATCATGAACCGCGTCTATGGCGTCGGACCAGCCCGCAAAGTCGTGTTCGCCGGGTTTGTCACCGGCATCATTTGTTCGCTGATCGGCAGCCAGATCATGCTGCAAGGCGACGGGTTTGAATACGCCGCCGTTCCACTGCGGATCGCAGTCGCCTCGGGCACAGCCTTCCTGATCGCGCAACTGACCGACGTCACAGTGTTCAACGCCATGCGCGGTGGCCGCTGGTGGCGCGCGCCTTTGGTATCAACACTGGTGGGCTCGGCGCTCGATACCGCCATCTTCTTCACTATCGCATTCTCGGCCTCGGTCACCTTCTTCGGAGCCAACGCCGACGCCGCAATCAACTGGGCGTGGGAGCCTGTGCCGTTCATGTTGTCCGGCCCAATGGCCCCGTTATGGGTGACGTTGGCTTTTGCGGACTGGTTGGTGAAGCTGTCGCTGGCGCTGATTGCTTTGATCCCGTTCAAAGTCATTGTTGCCCGGCTGACCGCCGTACAGGCTGCGTAAAAAAGTGCTTTGAGAATGGCGCATCTTGTGTCAGGCTCAAAGTTAACCGCAACAGATAGAAAAGGAGGTGATCCAGTGTCAAGAAAGAGATTGGAGAGAGGTGTCGGAACAACCGGGGGGAAAGCCTGCTAGGGCAGCCCTTGGCGGAGCGCTCGCTCCGGCTGGTCGATTGATCTAACCGACCCGACCTCCTGAACTTTCGAAGGGCCGTCCCAAAGGGGCGGCCCTTTCTGTTTCCATCCGTGCCCTGTAAGGTCCGGCCCATGTTGCGCATCACCGACGATATCATCCTGCAAGACTGGGAAATGACCGAAAGCTTCGTACGCTCTTCCGGTCCCGGTGGGCAGAACGTCAACAAAGTCTCGACCGCAGTTGAACTGCGGTTCGAAGCCGCGCGCTCTCCCTCTTTGCCGGATCCGGTCAAGAGCAGGCTGAAACGGTTGGCCGGGCGGCGCTGGACCAAAGAGGGCGCAATCATTATCCAATGTGAAGAAACCCGTTCTCAGGCGCGTAACCGTGAAATTGCCCGCGCACGGCTGGCCGAACTGATCACCCGCGCGCTGGTTAAACCCAAACGGCGCATCGCAACCAAGCCGACCTATGGGTCGGTCAAGCGCAGGTTGGCGGCCAAGAAGGCGCGCGGCGACGTTAAAGCGCTGCGGGGCAAGGTCTCGGAAGAATGATCTGGCATCTTTTCGATGCGTTGTTACTCTGCCCTTGACAGGCAGGAGGATAACGCCATGAGGCTGGAGGGAAAAACCGCGATCGTAACCGGTGGTGCATCCGGGTTCGGCGCTGGGATCGTGCAAAAATTCCTCGAAGAAGGCGCGCGCGTCATGATTGCGGATATCAATGGCGAAGCGGCGCTGGATCTTGCAAACACACTCGGAGAACGGGCAATCGGACACCAGGTTGACGTTGCAGACGGCGCGTCGATTCAAGCCCTGGCAGATACCGCACAGCGTCAGTTCGAGAATCTGGACATTCTGGTGAACAATGCAGGTGTCACGCATTTGCCGACCCCGCTCGAAGATGTCGCCGAAGACGATTTCGACCGAGTGTTCAATGTAAACATGAAATCGGTCTATCTCACCGCCCGCGCGTTTGTCCCGGCGATGAAAGCGCGCGGGGCAGGTGCGATTCTGAACGTGGCCTCAACGGCTGGGTTATCCCCGCGTCCCAACCTGAACTGGTACAACGCCTCAAAAGGCTGGATGATCACGGCAACCAAGACCATGGCCGTGGAACTCGCCCCGACCGGTGTGCGTGTAAACGCGATCTGTCCTGTGGCCGGAGAAACACCGCTGTTGAAATCCTTCATGGGCGAAGACACGCCCGAGATGCGCGCCAAGTTCCTGTCGACCATTCCACTGGGCCGCTTTTCCACACCAGAAGACATGGCCAATGCCGCCTGTTTCCTCTGCTCGGACGAGGCCAGCATGATCACCGGCACAGCGCTTGAGGTTGACGGTGGCCGCTGTATCTGATCCGCTCTTCATCTGGCCAAAAATACCTCCGCCGGAGGCAGCGCGCTTGCGCGCTTTGCGGCCTCAACCTTAAGGCCAAGCATGACCCCCGGACCCAAAAACCTGATCACCGATATCCCCGGCCTGATGGTCGGCAACGCGCAGGACGACACGCTGAAATCCGGCGCGACAGTCTTGACGGCGCAGGCTCCGTTTGTGGCTTCGGTCCACGTGATGGGCGGCGCGCCCGGAACGCGCGAAACCGATCTTCTTGCATCAGACAAAGCTGTGACACATGTGGATGCGATTGTGCTGTCTGGCGGCTCTGCCTTTGGCCTGGACGCCTGCTCCGGCGTCTCGGACGGACTACGCAAAATGGGACGAGGGTTTCCAGTAGGTGACGTTAATGTTCCCATTGTTCCCGGGGCGATCTTGTTTGACCTGCTCAACGGTGGTGACAAAAACTGGGAGGACAACCCCTATCGTGCCCTGGGTCGCACAGCGTTCGAGGTGGCTTCGGACCGCTTCGATCTCGGTTCAGTAGGTGCGGGAACCGGAGCTTTGGCTGCGATGCAAAAGGGCGGGCTGGGCTCTGCTTCGTTAATTCTGGACAGTGGCATCACTGTTGGCGCGCTGGTTGCAGCCAATCCGTTGGGCAGTGTGACCACACCGGGTGATCAACATTTCTGGGCGGCACCTTTTGAAATCGGCAACGAATTTGGCGGTTTAGGGCCTGATACCAATGCCGCTCTTGGTACTCCGCAAGCAAGCCTCAAGGCGCAGGCGATGAAATCTGCAGACCCGGCTAAGACAAATACGACCATTGCCATCGTCGCAACCGATGCAGCCTTGACCAAGCCCCAATGTCAGAGGATGGCCTTTGCCGCCCATGACGGCATTGCGCGTGCGATTGTGCCCGCCCACACACCGGGCGACGGCGATCTGGTTTTTGCCGCCAGCACCGGTGTTCGACCCTTATCAACCGAAGCTGAACTGGGGCGCATCGGTCATGCAGGTTCGGTTTGTCTGGCGCGGGCTATTGCGCGGGCGGTGTACCTGGCGACTCCGGCAGCGGGCGACCTTTTGCCGTGCTGGTCCGAGGTACATGACATAAGTTAAGGACATCCCTTTTGTCGCAGTGGCACAGTAAGCCCGCGCGGCAATCTGCGCGTTGACTCTTTTTTGCGCCGAAGGTCCATTCGGTGCAGCCATTTTGTATCGGAGCACAAGCTATGAATCGCATCCTCGCTACCGCAATTGTCGGCCTTCTGGCACTGCCCGCCTATGCTGAAGGCGATGCCGAAGCCGGCAAGAAAGCCTTCAACAAATGCAAGTCCTGCCACCTGATCGCTGACCCGGAAGGTGAAGTGATTGTCAAAGGCGGTAAGACTGGGCCCAACCTGTATGGAATCGCGGGCCGCACGGCTGGGACATATGAAGGCTTCAAATACGGTGACAGCATCGTTGCCGCAGGGGAAAAAGGCCTGGTTTGGGACGAGACGACCTTTGTCGAATACTCGCAAGATCCCAAAGCATTCCTGAAATCTTATCTGGATGACACTGCTGCCAAGTCGAAAATGACCTTCAAGCTGAAAAAAGGTGCTGAAGACGTCTATGCCTATATCGTCAGCGTTTCAGGCGAATAAGCCTTAACGCACGGTGCTAAAGCACATGGACTAAAGGCCGCAGCCCCTGCGGCCTTTGGTGCGATTGATACCCAAGTGAATAGAAGCCACTTTGGTACTGACGGGAGATGTCAAATCGCGTCGTACAGCCAGCCTGTTCAGATGGCAGCTAAATTCAAACCAGCGCCGGGCAGACGGATTGGCAACGGGAGAGGACAGATGGGAATTATGATCCCGGCCTGGGTCGATGGCCAATTGACCCCTGTGGACAAGCTCGAAGCGCACGAAAAAGGGCTCAAGCACAAGGCTGTGTCCGTGTTTGTTGTTCGCGGAACGGAAATTCTGCTGCAACGTCGCGCAATGGGCAAATACCACACGCCCGGCCTTTGGGCGAACACCTGCTGCACGCATCCGGATTGGGATGAAAGCTCGTCAACCTGTGCCGTGCGACGTCTGCGCGAAGAACTTGGGATAACGGGTCTTTATCCAGAATACCGGCACCGTCTGGAGTACCATGCAGATGTGGGCAACAACATGGTCGAGAACGAAGTTGTCGACGTCTTTCTGGCCCATGTTCGCGGCCCACTGAAAATCGAGCCTAACCCGGACGAAGTCATGGACATTCGCTGGATCGATTATCACGATCTTCTGGCCGAAGTGGCCCGCCATCCGGATCGTTTCACGCCATGGCTCAAGATCTATCTGCACAAATATGCTGACACGATTTTTGGCCCTGATCTGATCATTTCTGCCAAATCGTGACGCAGTTGGGAAAACCCTGCCTTGCAAGGTCGGCGCAAGCCGCCTAAATCAACGCGTCATGGCCAAACAGAAGACAGACCCGAATTATAAGATAATCGCCGAAAACCGGCGCGCTCGCTTCGATTACGCGATCGAAGAGGATATCGAGTGCGGTATCGTCCTGGAAGGGTCCGAGGTCAAATCCCTGCGCGCAGGCGGGTCGAACATCGCCGAAAGCTACGCTTCGGTCGATGATGGAGAACTGTGGCTGATCAACAGCTACATCGCGCCCTACGAACAGGCCAAAGTGTTTAAGCACGAAGAACGCCGACGCCGCAAGCTGCTGGTGTCACGCAAGGAATTGTCGAACCTGTGGAATGCGACCCAGCGCAAAGGAATGACGCTGGTGCCGCTGGTTCTGTACTTCAACCACAAGGGCCGGGCCAAGCTGAAGATCGGGATCGCCAAGGGCAAGAAGATTCACGACAAGCGGGAAACTCAGGCCAAGCGGGATTGGTCACGTCAGAAACAGCGCTTGTTGAAAGACCACAGCTAGAACGCCATTGCGGCCTGTACGGCACGTTGCCAGCGGCCGTAAGTTGCGTCGCGTTCGTCTTGCGCTTGCGTCGGTTCAAAGCGACGGTCCAGCGCCCATGTTTCGGCAAAACCGGCCTGATCCGGAAAAATTCCGGCTTTCATCCCGGCCAGCCATGCAGCACCCAGCGCAGTTGTTTCCTGCATCACCGGACGGTCCACTGGTGCGCCCAGGCAGTTGGACAGACCTTGCATGGTCCAGTCAGAAGCGCTCATCCCGCCATCGACACGCAGAGTCACGTTGGTTTCGGCACCCCAGTCGCCTTGCATTGCATGCCACAAATCTCGTGTTTGAAAGGCAATGCTTTCCAGCGTGGCGCGGGCGATCTCGGCCCGACCCGAGTTGCGGGTCAGACCAAACATCGCACCACGGCAATCGGGTTTCCAATAGGGTGCACCCAGCCCAGTGAAGGCAGGCACCAGAATTACGTGTTGGTTCGGGTCCGCCCGCGTTGCCAGATCCCCGCTTTGAGGGGCCGACTCGATGATCTGTAGCGCGTCACGCAACCACTGCACCGCCGCCCCCGCGATAAAGATCGACCCTTCCAGCGCATAGGTGCGCTGACCGTCCAACTGATAGGCAATTGTCGTCAGCAGGCGATTTTTCGATTCAACTGGCTGTGCACCCGTGTTCAGAAGCGCAAAGCAGCCCGTGCCATAGGTCGATTTCATCATGCCGGGTTGGAAACATGCCTGCCCGATGGTGGCGGCTTGCTGGTCACCCGCAACGCCCAGAATGGGTATTTCGCCACCGAACTCCGCAGTGGAGCCAAAGTCCGAGGCGCAATCCCGCACTTCGGGCAAAAGGTTCAGCGGCACATCCAGCAGATCGCAGATCTCGGTACTCCATGTGCCTTTATGAATGTCAAACAACAGGGTGCGCGCGGCGTTGGTGGCGTCGGTGGCATGAACACGGCCCTGGGTCAGGCGCCAGATCAGGAAACTGTCGACCGTGCCGAACAGCAAATCCCCGGCTTCGGCCTTGTCGCGGGCGCCAGAGACGTTATCCAGCAACCATTTGACCTTCGTCCCCGAGAAATAGGGGTCCAGCAACAAGCCGGTTTGGGCCGTGACGTCATCCTCGCATCCGGCTTGTTTGTAGCGGGCGCAGATGTCGGCGGTGCGGCGGTCCTGCCAGACGATGGCGTTGTGGATCGCTTTGCCGGTGTGTTTGTCCCAGACGACGGTCGTCTCACGCTGGTTGGTGATCCCGATCCCGGCGATCTGTTTGGCGGAAATGCCGGTGGTCTCCATCACCTCGCGGCACACATGCAAAACGCTGGACCAGATATCCTCGGGGTCATGTTCAACCCAACCTTCCTGTGGGAAGTGTTGGGGAAACTCTTGTTGTGCGGTGCCTACCGGCTGCATTTGTGCGTCAAAAAGAATGGCGCGCGAGGATGTCGTGCCCTGATCGATTGCCAGAATATAGGTCATGTCCGCTCTCCCCCGGTCTCGTTTCGCGGGACTTTAGCGCAAACAACGGCGTAGGGGCCAGAGCAGAAATCAGGCTGAATCGACCGGGATATTGTCAATCAGACGGACGCCATCCGCCCATGCAGTGACGAACAGGCGGGCTGGCCTGTTGGCATTGGGCAGGCTTTCCAGCGTCTCGGCGCAGCGGAGATCAATGTATTCAACCTCGGAAAATCCGGCGGCCAGCAAGCGCGCTTTGGCATCTTGCGCCAAGGTTGCGAAATCACCGCCCTCCGCCAGGTTTTGGGCGACTTGTCGCATGACCTTGTGCATATGTTCCGCGATCTTCAACCCGTCAGATGAGAGCAGAAGGTTACGGGAAGACATTGCCAACCCTGAGGGTTCGCGCACGGTCGGGCAGCCAAAAACCTCAACGGGGATGTCCAAATCGCGCGCCATGCGGCGGACAACTAAAAGCTGCTGGTAGTCTTTTTCCCCGAAATAGGCTCGATCCGCTTGGGTTTGCAGAAACAGCTTGGCAACAACCGTGGCCACGCCCTCAAAGTGCCCCGGTCGGAAGGGGCCTTCCATCATGTCGGTCAGGCCAGAGACAGAAACCGTGGTGGAAAAGCCTTCAGGATAGACTTCCTGCGGGTCCGGCACATAGATCGCGTCCACCTCGTAGGGAGCCAGTTTTTTGGCGTCTTCATGTTCAGTGCGGGGGTAATTTGCCAGATCCTCGGGTTTGTTGAACTGCTTGGGGTTCACAAAGATCGTCACGATGACCCGGTCGCAGCCTTCTTTCGCGGCCTGTGCCAGCGATAAATGCCCCTCGTGCAGCGCACCCATGGTGGGAACCACGCCGATCATTTCGTCATCGCGGTGCCATTCGGTGGTTTTGGTGCGCAGTTCGGCCAGAGACCGCAAAATCGGTGCTGTCATGCCTTAGGTCCTTTGGTCGGAGCCTGGTCGGAAAAGACATGTTCGTCTGCCGGGAAGGTCCTTGCACGCACGTCGGCGGCGTATTCTGCTATGGCAGCTTCGGCCAGTGGGCCGAGCTCGGCATAGCGTTTGACGAACTTGGGTTTGAAGGCGGTGAAAAAGCCAACCATGTCGTCCACGACCAGAATTTGCCCGTCACATCCAGCCGAGGCACCGATGCCGATGGTCGGAATCGCAACCTCTTCGGTGATTTGGTCGGCCAACTTTTGTGGAACTTTCTCTAGAACGACTGAAAACGCACCAGCCGAGGCCACGGCATGGGCATCGGCCATGACTGCTTCTGCCTGTCCGTCACGGCCCTGTACCTTGTAGCCACCCAGCGTGTTGATCGATTGCGGGGTCAGACCGATATGGGCCATCACCGGAATACCACGCTTGACCAGAAATCGGATGGTTTCTGCCATTTCAACACCACCTTCCAGCTTCACGGCCCCAGCACCTGTTTCTGCCATAAGGCGCGCGGCATTGCGGAAGGCATCGGCTGGAGAATGCTCATAGCTGCCAAAGGGCATGTCTATGACCATCATGGCCTTGTCCAGACCGCGCGCGACGGCCTGCCCATGCAGGATCATCATCTCCATCGTGACGCCAAGGGTAGAGTCCAGGCCGTGCAGCACCATGCCAACGCTGTCACCCACCAGAACAAAGTCGCAATGCGCATCCATCAGACGTGCCATGGGCGTGGTATAGGCGGTCAGCGAGACCAGAGGCGCGCCACCTTTTCGGGCGCGAATATCCTCGGCATTCGGGGCTTTCTTGCGGGCGGTGGCGCTCATGTGTCGCTCCTGCAGGTATTATGTTGCAGTGCGGCATAGCAGACCGGATAGGTCCAAAGAAACCCCGGTTGCGCGAACATTCCCTTGATTGACCTCAGGTTTACAGGAAAACTGTTGATAAAACGGCCCTGAAATCAAGGGCACAACCAGTTTCAGTAGGGAGAGTTCACATGACAAAATTCATGTTCAGGACGTTTGCGTCGACCCTGGCGGTGGGCGTTGGTCTGCTTGCCACGCAGGCTTTTGCCAAATCGGACATCACCATCGCGATGCAGCTTGAACCCCCGCATCTGGACCCCACCAGCGCGGCGGCGCAGGCCATTGACTCGGTGGTCTATACAAACATTTTCGAAGGACTGACCCGGTTCATGGGCGATGGCTCGGTCGTGCCCGGCCTAGCTGAAAGCTGGGAGATTTCTGACGATGGTATGGTTTATACCTTCAGACTGCGCGATGGTGTGACCTTCCATGACGGCACAACTATGGACGCCGAGGACGTCAAGTTCACCCTTGATCGCGCCACCGCCGAAGACAGCGCGAACGCCCAGAAGGCGCTGTTTGCGGGGATTGAAAGCGTTGAAGTTGTCGATCCGCTGACCGTTAAAGTCACTCTTTCGGAACCGAACGGCAATTTCCTGTTCAACTTGGCTTGGGGGGATGCGGTCATTGTCGCGCCCGACAGCATCGAAAACATCAAGACCAACCCAGTTGGCACCGGGGCCTACACCTTTGGCAACTGGGTTCAGGGCGACAGCATCACGCTGAACCGCAACCCCGACTATTGGGGCGATCAGCCCGCGTTAGAGACTGCTACATTCAAGTTTATCTCGGATCCAACCGCCGCTTTTGCGGCCATGATGGCCGAGGATGTGGACGTATTTGACAACTTCCCTGCGCCGGAAAACCTGCCGCAATTCGACGCCGATCCGCGCTTTCAGGTTCTGGTTGGTACAACCGAGGGTGAGACGATCCTGTCCACCAACAACAAACAGCCGCCGTTTGACGACATTCTTGTCCGGCAGGCCATGGCTCATGCCATCGACCGGCAGGCGATTATCGATGGTGCGATGTTCGGCTATGGCACGCCGATTGGAACCCATTTTGCACCGCATCATCCGGCCTATGTCGATTTGACTGGTGAGTCTGCCTATGACCCGGAACAGGCAAAGGCGCTGCTTGCCGAGGCCGGTTTTGAGAATGGGTTCGAAACTACGCTTCACCTGCCGCCGCCGTCTTATGCACGCCGGGGCGGTGAGATCGTTGCCGCGCAACTGGCCGAGGTCGGCATTACGGCCGAGATCATCAATGTCGAATGGGCGCAATGGCTGGAATCGGTGTTCCGGGGCAAGGATTTTGGCCTGACGATTGTCAGCCACACCGAACCCATGGATATCGGAATTTATGCGCGGCCAGATTATTACTTTCAGTATGAAAGCACTGATTTTCAGGCGCTGATGGATACTTTGAACGCCACCACTGATCCCGATGAACGCACACGACTGCTGGGTGAGGCCCAGCGTCTGATCTCCACCGATTATGTAAACGGCTATCTGTTCCAATTGGCCAAGCTGGGCGTCGCAAAGGCCGGTGTGCAAGGATTGTGGGCAAACGCACCCACTGCGGCGATCGACCTGACACAGATCAGTTGGTCTGAATGATACCTATGCCGGGGCTGTCTAGCGCGGCCCCGGTGTTACGCTCTTTTCGGGTGTCTCTTGTTATGTTCGTGTTTCGTAGTTTTTACCTTCTGTTGCTAGCCATTGGCCTTGTGTCGAATGCGCCGAACATCGCTGCGGCGCAAAACGCGTTGGGTGGGCGGTTGGATGCCTTGACTGGCACACCGGAGAACCCGCTTGAGGTGGGCATAGGCATCCGCATCGACCAGATCACCAGCGTCGACCAAAAGGCGGAAAACTATGGCGCTGTCGTGGTTTTACGGGTCGAATGGACGGATCCCGCGATGGTTTTTGATCAAGCCGAGATCGGGCGCGAGATCCGAGTATTCAGCCCGCCGGATCTGGCGGATCATGCCGCCGACATCGGTACCGTTTTGCCCGCCTTCGTCATCCACAACCAGCAGTCCAACAAGTGGATACACGAATCTGCGGCATCCCTGCGGTATGACGGGCATGTGGTTTATGTCGAGAAATCCTCGCTGACATTACAGGCACCGCATTTTGATTTCCGTAAATACCCGTTCGATACGCAGGAGTTTCACTTCGAAGTCGTATCAATCTTTCCCTCTGACTACGTGAAATACCGCCCGCTCGAGGACTATTCGGGACTTGGCGATCTGTTGGGCGAAGAAGAGTGGATTTTGGACAATGCACGTCTGAAAGCAACCAAGGTCACAGGTTTGTCCGGCAGAGAAAGCGATCAGGTCGCGCTTGTCTTCGAAGGCAACCGGCACCTGACCTACTACGTCATTCGGGTATTCTTGCCGATGCTGGTTCTGATTTCGGTCGGCTGGGCGCTGTTCTTCCTTGATGAATACCGCCGCAGGATCGAGATTGCGGGCGGCAATCTGCTGGTCTTTGTTGCATTCAACTGGGCGATCTCGGCAGATTTGCCAAAGCTTGGATATCTAACCTTTCTGGATTTTGTTCTGCAATGCATGTTCCTGATGACCGGGGCCTTGATTGTGTTCAATGTGGCGTTGCGGAAACTCAAAGTGTCCGGGAAAGAAGGCGCGGCGCGGACGCTGGACAATTACGCGATCAAGTGGATCTATCCTTTGGGCTATGCCGCAATCGTGGCCTACGCGGTTTTCGCCTACCTTCTGGTGCCTTAGATGCTGGACCCGTGCCTGATGTGACCCTAACGTGGTGCCAATGCTCCGCTATGCCCTTAAACGCCTGATTTCGCTGTTGATCAGCCTGGCTGTCGCCTCGGTCGTCATCTTTGCGGTGATCGAGGTCGCGCCGGGCGATCCGGCCTCGTTCATGCTGGGCGTGAACGCGCAAGAGGATACACTTGCCGCGTTGCGGGCTGAACTGGGCCTGGACGGGTCAAAAGTGCACCGGTATCTCAACTGGGTCGGCGGAATGCTGGTGGGGGATTTTGGCACGTCCTACACGTACCGCACGCCGGTGTCCCAGATGATCGCAGACCGGCTATGGGTATCGCTGCCGCTGGCACTTTACGCGCTGACACTGTCAACTTTGATCGCGTTTCCCGCCGGAATCTACGCCGCCGCCCGCCGGGGCAAGCCGGGGGATCTGGCGGTAATGGGCGCCACTCAGTTGGGCATTGCCGTGCCCAATTTCTGGTTTGCGATGATGCTTGTGCTGATCTTCGCCATCAACCTGCGCTGGTTCAACGCGGGCGGGTTTGTCGGTTGGGGCAGCGGGCTATGGGCCGGATTGCATTCGCTGACCCTGCCCGCAATCGCACTGGCCTTGCCACAGGCGGCTATCCTCGCTCGCGTTATGCGGTCAGCCTTGCTGGATATTTTGGGTGAGGACTTTATGCGCACTGCCCGGGCCAAGGGATTGTCCCGCCGTCAGGCGCTTTGGCGGCACGGCGTGCGAAATGCGCTGATCCCGGTGCTGACCATCATCGGCCTGCAGTTCTCCTTTCTGCTGGCCGGGTCGATCATCATCGAACAGGTATTCTACCTGCCTGGCCTTGGTCGTTTGGTGTTTCAGGCCATCTCGGCCCGTGATCTCATCGTGGTTGAATCGGTGGTCATGTTGCTGGTCTTTGCCGTGATCACAGTGAATTTTCTGGTCGATCTGGCTTATGCCGCCGTCGATCCGAGGCTGAGGAGCAGGACATGAGCCGCAACCTGTTTCTGGGCACTTTTTTGTCTTCACTGGTGGTTTTAGCCGCGCTGATTTCGTTTGTCTGGACCCCCTATGATTATTCAGCACTGAGCATTCCAGAGAAGCTACAGCCCCCAAATGTGGAGCACTGGTTCGGTACGGATCACTTCGGGCGCGACATGTTTTCGATGATCATGGTCGGTGCGCGCACGTCCATTGCGGTGGCTTTGGTGGCTGTGGGGATCGGTATGGCGCTGGGCGTCCCCCTTGGCCTGACAGCCGCAGCCCGCAAAGGATCATGGTTGGATGAGGTCATCATGCGTGGTAACGATCTGGTTTTTGCCTTCCCCTCACTGGTCATCGCGATCCTCATCACCGCCGTGTTTGGTGCCGGAGCGATCAACGCCATCATTGCCATCGGCATTTTCAACATTCCCGTTTTTGCCCGTATCACCCGAGGTGCGGCCCTATCGCTGTGGGAGCGAGAGTTCATCCTTGCCGCTCGCGTTTCGGGAAAAGGGGCGGCGCGGATATCGGTCGAGCATATCCTGCCCAATGTCGCCAACTTGTTGATCGTGCAGGGCACCATCCAATTCAGCCTAGGTATTTTGGCTGAGGCCGGTCTTTCCTACGTCGGACTGGGGGCGCAGCCGCCCACGCCAAGTTGGGGCAGAATGCTGGCGGATGCGCAGACAATGGTCAGTTTTGCCCCGCATTTGGCTCTGATTCCAGGCGTGGCGATCATCGTCACCGTCTTGGGCCTGAACCTGTTGGGCGACGGGTTGCGGGATTGGCTGGATCCACGGATCAGGGTGGCGCGGGCATGAGTTTGTTGCGCATCGAAGACCTGTCACTGTCGATCCATGGGACATCGATCCTGAAACAGGTCGACCTGTCCATCGATTACGGTCAGATCGTCGCCGTCACGGGTGAGAGCGGTTCGGGTAAATCCATGACGGCCTTGGCAGTGATGCAATTGCTTCCGAACGGTGCAGAGGTAGACGGCACGGTCCAACTGGAGGCCGAAGATCTGCTGACCCGGTCCGAGGCCCAGATGTGCGCTTTGCGCGGCGCATCCATCGGGATGGTGTTTCAAGAGCCGATGACAGCGCTCAACCCCGTTAAAACCATTGGCGATCAGGTGATGGAAACGATCCTGATCCATAAGGCGATGCCGCCTTCCCAGGCTCGGGCGCGCGCTCATGAGGTTCTGACCCGCGTCGGTTTGCCTGCCGATCGATTCCCTTTGTCCCGCTATCCACATGAGCTGTCTGGTGGGCAACGACAGCGTGTAGTGATCGCCATGGCCATCGCCCTGCGCCCCAAGCTGTTGATCGCGGACGAGCCGACAACGGCGCTGGATGTCACCACGCAGGCGCAGATCCTCGATTTGCTCAAGGGGCTGGTGCGCGAATATGACATGGGTCTGTTGATAATCACCCATGATTTGGCTTTGGTTGCAGACATGGCTGACCAAATTACCGTCATGCGTCACGGGGAAGTGGTCGAAAGCGGCGCGACAAGTTACTTGCTACACAACATGCAGCATCCCTACACCCGTATGCTATTTGAGGCCTCCAGCCATCAGGTCACGCTGCCGGAACCGCCGCAGCCGCAGCCGTTACTGGAGGTGAGCCAGGTCGTGCGTGAGTATCGCCTGCCTCGGAAGGGCTTGTTTGACAGGCCGCGTCATCATCAGGCTGTGGATGGTGTAAGCTTTACCCTCAACCGAGGAGAACGTTTGGGGCTTGTGGGCGAGTCTGGCTGCGGAAAATCGACCCTAACGCGGGCAATTTTGGGGTTGGAAGAGGTGCAATCGGGCCAGGTTCGACTGGACGGACAACCTGTGTTCACAGGTCACAAACCCAACCTTGCGGTGCGCCGGAAGATGCAGGTGGTTTTCCAAGACCCCTTTGGCAGTTTCAACCCGCGCCACCGCGTGGCGCGTCTGATCACCGAACCCTTCCATCTGCTAGATACTCCGCCGACCGGATCGGACCGTCAGGATCGGATCGCTGAGATGCTGACAGCGGTCGGCCTCAGCCCGGATGACTCTGGTAAGTACATTCACGAATTCTCGGGCGGGCAGCGTCAGCGGATTGCCATCGCGCGGGCGCTGATCATCCGACCTGAATTGATCCTGTTTGACGAAGCTGTCTCGGCGTTGGACGTGTCGGTCCGAGCGCAAATCCTTGATCTGTTGGCCGAGCTTTGCGAAGCGTATGACCTGACTTATCTGTTCATCAGTCATGACCTGAGCGTTGTGCGCACCGTCACCGACCGAGTGTTGGTAATGCGGTCCGGTCAGATCGTTGAACAGGGCGAGACCGATAAGGTCTTTGAGGCACCACAACACCCCTACACACAAACTCTGATTGCAGCCGCACCCCGATTGCCAGAGATTGAGATGATATCGGCCTAATAACTGCTGATTAGAGCCTGAAATGGAGGCGAAATTGATCCAGAAGATATGGTTCGACCCCACGCTTTGTCTGATCGAGGGACGATGGAAACCTGCAGCCTCGGGTGGCACCCTGCCGCTCATCAACCCCTCGGACGGGACCGAAATCTGCCGGATCGCACGTGGTTCCGAACCAGATATCGACGCCGCAGTTCAAGCGGCTCAAACCGCCTTGCAGTGGGATTGGGGGCGTAAAACAGCGCTGGAGCGGGGGCGCATTCTAACGAGGCTGGGTCAGCTGGTGCTGGAGCGGGTCGACGATCTGGCGCAGCTTGAAGCTATGGATGTGGGTAAACCGCTGACGCAGGCGCGGGCTGACGCTGTCGCGCTGGCCAGATATTGCGAGTTCTATGGGGGTGCTGCGGACAAGGTGATGGGAGAGACCATCCCCTATCTTGATGGCTACACCGTTTATACACTGCGAGAACCGCATGGGGTGACGGGCCATATCGTGCCGTGGAACTACCCGATGCAGATCATTGGGCGTTCGGTTGGGGCGGCGCTAGCTATGGGCAATGCTTGCGTTCTGAAACCTGCAGAGGAAGCTTGTTTAACGGCACTGGCTTTTGCTCATCTGGCGCAACAGGCCGGTTTGCCAGCCGGCGCGTTAAACGTCGTGCCCGGTCTTGGATCCGAGGCAGGCGCGGCGCTGTCAGCACATCCGGGGGTGAACCATATTTCGTTCACCGGTTCGGTGGCCACTGGAGCCCTGGTGCAACAGGCAGCTGGCCGCAATGTGGTGCCTGTAACGCTGGAATTGGGCGGGAAATCCCCGCAACTGGTCTTTGACGATGCGGATCTGGATGCGGCGCTGCCGTTTTTGGTGAACGCGGGTATACAGAATGCAGGGCAAACCTGTTCGGCCTCGTCGCGCATTCTGGTGCAACGTGGGGTGTATGATCAGGTCAAGTCCCGCATGTCTGAGGCGTATGAACAACTGACCGTCGGGCCCGCAATTCAGGATATGCGTGTCGGGCCGTTGATCTCGGACCGGCAGAAACAGATCGTTAGCGGTTTTCTGGATAAAGGCGCGGATCTGACCATTGCCGCGCAGGGTCGTATCGTCCGTGAGGCACCTGAAACAGGTGCTTATGTCCGGCCCACCTTGTTTGCAGATGTATCGCCCGATCACGTGCTGGCCCGGGATGAGATTTTTGGCCCGGTTCAGGTTCTGATCCCGTTTGACACCGAAGAACAGGCTCTGACAATCGCAAACAATACGGAATACGGCCTTGTCGCCAGCATCTGGACGCGCGACGGGGCACGCCAGATGCGGTTGGCGAAGGCGCTGCATTCAGGGCAGGTTTTTATCAACAACTACGGCGCTGGGGGCGGAGTTGAGTTGCCCTTTGGCGGTGTTGGGAAATCCGGCCACGGTCGTGAGAAGGGGTTCGAGGCCCTTTATGGGTTTTCACAGCTGAAGACGGTCGCAGCCTATCATGGCTAGACCACGACTTCGATCGCTTGTTGCGCACCCACTCCGAAAACGCGTTTGTAGCGCTCGATCTGATCTTTCGGTCCCATCGCCTTTTCCGGGTTGTCTGACAGTTTTACCGTCGGGCGCCCGTTGGCGGATACCGCTTTGCAGACCAATGAGAACGGTGCCAGCGCGTCATTGGGAACAAGTCCGCGAAAATCGTTGGTCAGCAAAGTGCCCCAGCCAAAGGAAATATTGGCGCGGCCAGCGAATTGTGCGTGCAACTCCTGAATTTTTTCGACGTCCAGACCATCCGAGAAAATAATACGCTTTTGCGTCGGATCTTCACCGCGTGACTTCCACCACGCGATGGCGACTTCTGCCCCTGCCGCTGGATCCCCGCTGTCAATACGAATACCGGTCCACCCGGCCAGCCAATCGGGTGCATTGTCCAAAAAGCCTTTGGTGCCGTAAGTGTCGGGCAGAATGATGCGCAGGTTGCCGTCATGTTCGTCGTGCCAGTCGCTAAGGACGTCGTACGGCGCTTGGGCCAGTTCGGCGTCGGTGTCTGCCAACGCTGAATACACCATCGGCAATTCATGTGCGTTGGTACCGATGGCCTCAACCTCGCGCCGCATGGCGATCAGACAGTTCGATGTGCCGGTAAAAGACGCGCCCAAGCCTTCGATCATCGCTTGCACGCACCAATCCTGCCATAGAAAGGAATGGCGCCGTCGCGTTCCAAAATCTGCGATGGTTAAACCTTCGACCGAACTCAGCCGTTCGATCTTTTCCCACACGCGCGTCATCGCGCGGGCATAGAGCACCTGCAATGCGAACCGCCGCATATCGTTGAGAACGGCGCGCGATCGCAGCTCCATCAACACCGCCAGCGCAGGGATTTCCCACAGCATGACCTCGTGCCATTTGCCTTCGAAGGTTAGTTCATACTGATCGCCTTTGCGCTCCAGATGATAGGGAGGAAGGCGCATGTTCTCGAACCATTCCATGAAATCGGAACGAAACATTTGACGTTTGCCATAGAACATATTGCCCCGTAGCCAGGTGCTTTCGCCCCGGCTCAGGCTGAGTGATCGGATGTGATCCAGCTGTTCCCGCAACTCTCCTTCGTCGATCAATTTCGCCAAAGGTACGTGATTCGACCGGTTAATCAGCGAAAACACGACGTTTGTTTGGGGCTTGTTGCGAAACACTGACTGGCACATCAGCAGTTTGTAGAAATCTGTATCGATCAAAGATCGTACAATTGGGTCAATCTGCCATTTGTGATTGTATACTCGGGTCGCGATGTCGACCATGGGGAACTCCTGCGATTTCCGTAGTTAGATCAATCGACAACGGGAATGGCAAGAGTCGCTGATTTGGTGACAATGCCAGTTTGACGTCACAATGCCGGCATATTGTGCATTGTTTTAACCGGTTAGTGAGAAGAGGGGATGGAAATACGGAACTGAGTTTGTGAATGAGTCTCGAGTACGATTTTGATATTGTTAACGTAGCACCGGATGATTTTGACCCCGAAATGCCGGGGGCTCAGAAGGGTGGGGTACGTCAAGTGCATGCGGTTTTCCGCGACATCAGAACTGCGGACGCTTTGCGGGGTACGTCTCCGAAAATCCGCAAGATGTTTCTGGATGCTGGTTTCAGCCTCGAGTCGCGCAACAGCGGCATCGTGCCTGGTGTTTTCCCGGCAGAAGATCAAACGGATCGGGTGCGGGTTCTCAGGTCGCTTTTTGCCAACATTAAGACCGGTGGGCTCCGTGGGGAATATTGCGGCGAGTTCGACCTGATGGATTTCCTGAACTACGTGCGCACGGCGCAACCCATGGCTGGGATTGTTCGCGCGCGTCAGCCACGCACACCGCCGCCACAGAAACTCGCAGAGTCCAGCCCGAAGCGCCGGACTGTGCCCAGTCGCATCGGCTTGGCTTTGGGTTTGGCGGTTGTTTTGTTTGTGCTTATCAAGCTGCTGGCCGCAGCCGGGGGGGCGCCTTAGCCCAAGGTAACTCCTGCGTCGCGCATGGCGCGTTCCGCTGCCGCAAGTGAGCCATCCATATCAATTGCACGGCACGCATCCATTTGAACAGTGACATCGAACCCTAATTGTGCGGCATCCACGGCCGAATAGTGGACGCAGAAATCGGTTGCCAAACCAACCAGGGTCAAGCGGTTGACACCCCGGGTTTCCAAATACCCTTTTAAGCCCGTGGGTGTCTTGTGGTCGTTTTCAAAAAATGCCGAATAACTGTCTATAGCGCGCCGAAACCCTTTCCGCAGGATCAGATCGCCATCGACACGGAGATCAGGGTGAAATGCGGCCCCTTGCGATCCTTGAACGCAGTGATCGGGCCAAAGCACCTGAGGACCATAGGGCATGTCGATCAGATCGAACGGGTTTTTAGTATCATGTGAGCTGGCGAAAGAAGAATGCCCCGCCGGATGCCAATCTTGCGTCAGGATCACGGCGTCGAAATCGTCCATCATTGCATTGATCGGGGCGACGATTTCGTCCCCTCCGGCCACTGCCAGCGCTCCGCCGGGGCAGAAATCGTTCTGAACATCGATGACGAGCAGTGCATGGGTCATTGCGGCCTCCCTTGATTATCCTATCGGTAGGGATCACAGTACGAGGCGTCAATGCACTCCCTTGCGACTTTGGGTTTGCAAAGGTAAATCGCGCCTATGTACACAATCGCCGCTTTGTACCACTTTACCCGTTTCCCGGATCCCGCTGCGCTGCGTGATCCGCTGCTGAATCTGTGCCGAGAGCAATCTGTCACCGGCACTTTGCTGCTGGCGCAAGAAGGGATCAACGGCACCATCGCAGGTCCACGCGCCGGTATTGATGCGGTACTGGCGCATATCCGCGCTTTGCCAGGTTGCGCAGATCTCGAATGGAAAGAGGCGACCTCGGATCATCCGCCATTTGGCAAGATGAAGGTGCGACTGAAGAAAGAGATCGTGACCATGGGGCAGCCGGATGTCGACCCGCGCGCCCGCGTTGGCAACTATGTTGAGCCTCAAGAGTGGAACGACCTTATCCGCTCGGACGATGTTGTGGTGATTGATACGCGCAACGATTACGAAGTGGCGATTGGCACGTTTGAAGGCGCAATAGACCCTGAAACAGCCAGTTTTCGCGATTTTCCAGCGTGGTGGGCAGAAAACAAGGACCGCTTTCACAACAAACGCGTCGCCATGTTCTGTACCGGCGGTATCCGCTGCGAAAAGTCCACCAACTACTTGTTGGGGCAAGGGGTTGAGGATGTCTATCACCTTAAAGGGGGAATCCTGCGGTATCTGGAAGAGACGCCTGTTGAAGACAGCACCTGGCAGGGTGAGTGTTTTGTGTTCGACAATCGCGTATCCGTCGGTCACGGCCTTGTTGAAGGGCCGCACATGCTTTGCCACGGTTGCCGCCGACCGATCTTGCCCGAGGACATGAAACGCGCGGAATACGAACATGGCGTGTCCTGCCACCAATGCATCGATGAGACGTCCGAGGCTGATAAAATGCGCTTTCGCGAGCGGCAAAAGCAGATCCTGCTGGCGCGTGAACGGGGTGAGACGCATTTACGGCAGGATTGAATTCGGGTTGCAGGCCATTGCTTTAGGTCAGATGATCACCTGGAAATCAGCTTGAAGGGGCACTCATGCGCCGCAAACCCACAACACTGGAAGAGTGGAAGTCGACCTTTCTGGCGGCGTTGGGTTTGGTTCTGGCAAGCTTTCTCGCCTGGTATGGCCTTTCTCGACTGAGCGAAACGACCGCAGGTGACACGATCGGCACAATCGCTTCGGTTGGTCTGTTGATCTGGCTGGTGTCGCAGTCCTGGTACTACATGACCCAAGTGAAATCACCGCGAAGGCTTTTGTTCCTGATGGGGGTGTCTTTCATACAGGTGGTCCCGTTCCTGTTTGCTGCGGTATATGGCGCGTTTGGATACAACGATCATTGTGTCGTCGGTGCAAAAGGTCCGGGTGATATTCTGTATTTTTCGTATGTGACTTTTACGACGGTTGGATATGGCGACATGTCCCCAACCGGCCTGTGTCGCGGGCTTGCCGTGTCCGAAGCTGTGACAGGATACATCTTGCTGGGCATGTTTGTTGCAGCGGCAGTCGCGCTTTATGCGCGCAATCACAGTCATGAAGGCCCTAAGTAGGGTCTATTTACTGTGATCGATCCAGCGCGACATCATCTTCTTGTCGCGAAAACACTCAGAAGGGATCGGGCGGCGCTTGCTGCGTGAAATCCGCTCGGCGAAGGCAACTTGCTTGCCTGTTGGGTAATTGTCGAATTGCGACGTGCTGCGCGGTTTGTGCGTTGAAATCCAATCCGAAAGCAGCTTTCGGTCACGTTGTGCCTCGACCGGTATCTCCAATGCTGACTTTTCGGCAATTGCGCGGGCATAGCGCATCTGCCGGTCCGTCACCGGAAGCAAATGGTAGTCGTTGCTGGGCTCGTTCAGGGCAGGTTGACGTGCGTGCTGGGCCATCGGTTTATCCTCTGACTATGTAGAACATAAATAGAACATTAGCCAAAAATTTCAAGGTTTGGGGGTAAAGTCGGCACGTTCCCGCCGCTGGAATGAGTTTATTGACTGATCAATCAATAATCTTTAGGGCCGAATTCAACGAACCAATTGTCCCGTTCAGACGGGGGAAAAAGAAGAGGACTTGGTATGAAGTTTCAGCCCAAAGCCAGCCATTTCATTGATGGCGCGTATGTCGAAGATACAGATGGTGCCGCCATCGACGTGATCTACCCCGCCAGTGGAGAGGTGATCGCGCGGTTGCATTCAGCTACACCTGCAATTGTTCAGCAGGCTCTGAACAGCGCCAAAAGCGCGCAAGCGGCCTGGGCGGCTATGTCGGGAACCGAGCGGGGTCGGGTGTTGCGTCGTGCAGCTGACATCATGCGCGAACGCAACTATGATCTTTCCGTCCTTGAAACCCATGACACCGGGAAGCCCATTCAGGAAACCACTGTTGCAGACGCCACTTCGGGCGCGGACGCGCTGGAATACTTTGGTGGATTGGCTGGCAGTCTGACCGGCGAACACATTCCTCTGGGCGGGGGTGATTTTGTCTATACGATCCGCGAGGCTTTGGGCGTTTGTGTCGGGATCGGAGCATGGAACTACCCAACTCAGATCGCCTGCTGGAAAGGCGCCCCGGCGCTGGCCTGCGGCAACACGATGGTGTTCAAGCCTTCGGAGACCACACCCCTCTCGGCGTTGAAAGTGGCAGAAATCCTCATCGAGGCCGGTGCGCCAAAAGGCGTTTACAACGTGATTCAGGGGTACGGGGATGTAGGTGCTGCGCTGGTAACCGACCCGCGTGTGGCCAAAGTCTCGCTGACCGGCTCTGTTCCCACGGGCCGCAGGGTCTATGCCGCAGCAGCCGAAGGCATGAAACATGTCACCATGGAATTGGGTGGCAAATCTCCGATGATCGTGTTTGACGACGCGGATATCGAAAACGCGGTTTCGGGTGCGATCCTGGGCAACTTCTATTCCTCGGGTCAGGTCTGTTCCAACGGCACCCGCGTGTTTGTGCAAAAGGGTATCAAAGAAGCTTTCCTTAAACGCCTGTCCGAACGTCTGGCCAACGCCAAAATCGGCGACCCGATGGACGAGGATGTCAGCTTTGGTCCGATGGTCAGCGAAAATCAGATGAAAATCGCGCTGGGCTATATCGAAAAAGGCAAGGCCGAGGGTGCGCGTTTGGTCTATGGTGGAGCGCGGCTTGATGGCGACGGGTTCTACATGCAACCCACAGTCTTTGCCGACGTGACCGACGACATGACCATCGCGCGCGAAGAAATCTTTGGCCCGGTCATGTCGGTTCTGGACTTTGACACCGAAGCCGAGGTCATGGCCCGCGCCAACGATACTGAATTTGGTCTGGCCGCCGGTGTCTTCACCAGCGATCTGACACGCGCCCACCGCGTGGTGGCCGGGTTCGAAGCAGGCACCTGTTATATCAACACCTATAACCTTGCCCCGGTCGAAGCCCCGTTTGGCGGATCGAAGATGTCAGGCGTGGGGCGCGAAAACTCGAAACTGGCAATCAACCACTTCAGCGAGATGAAAACCGTCTATGTCTCGATGAACGATGTCGAGGCACCCTACTGAATAGTCGGCGTTACGCCTGTTGCGCCCAATCTGTCCCTGTTCCTGGCACCAAGCCCTAGGAACGGGGCATCATTTGAGAAAACGCTTTTCAATTCTTCGCGCCGACCAGATGTTGATGGCGTTTGCGTCGTAAGCCAATCCGAGAGCCGCGATCGCAATACTGACCCCAAAACGCAGTTTTCTCATGTTGGCACTGGATTGTCTGAAGTGCAGCAGGCGCACGTGTCATTTTAAATTGACAGCATTCAGCATCTCAATGATGCGTTCGCGCGCTGTTTCACTGTTCTCAAGCAGGCCCTCTGCGTCCATTAGGGGTTTTTCCAACTGTCGTGCCGGGGTGTCCAACAGGGCTTGCGCTGTCTGATTAAGGACCGCGTATTTCCCACCCTGTGGTTCAACGGTATCGTCCGGCAGCCCTGCCAGCCAGTATAAGCGGTTTGCTGCCTCGCCTTGCCCCGAATCTTGCATGATCTCAGCTGCTGCTGCAAAGTCACTAATTCTGCCCAGGGCCTGTACACGCAAGGCGCGCGCTTCTTCCGATTTGTCTTCGTCCAACTCCATCAGAGCCTTGTGCGGACGTCCCGACAGAAGGGCCGCTTTGGCCCGCACGCGCGCTCTTTCTGTCTTGTGCGTTTGATCTTCTGCTCGGTTTGTCAGGTCAATGGCTTGATCCGCAAAACCAAGCGCCGCCAGCCGATCACCAACGGCGATTGCACTGTCCGTTGACAGGGCTGGGGTCTTGCTCATCTGCATTACGTGGAACGCTTGGCGTAAAAAGGTTACGTTGTCGGACCGCTCTGACAGTAGGTGAAAATGTCGATTGAACGCGCGGGTTCTGTCCTGCCCGTTTGGCAAGTTCAGGATGATGTCGAATGCTGGCTCGAAATCCTGGCTCAGGCTCAAGGCGATCGCGTGCGTGCGTGCCATCATTGGGCCCAGGTTCGAGCGTCGGTATTCGACCGCAAAAGACGCCGCCAGTTCCAGTTCTTTCGAAGTGACTGCGCTGCGTTCGCCCCAGCGCTTTTCGACCAAACGGGCCAACGCCACCGGAGCATTTGTCGTGGCGTTGGGTGATGAAACAACCTCCGTCAACAACTCCTCTTCGCGCACGTCGTTCCCCTCTGCCGCAGCAACTATGGCCTTGGCATGTGCGGTACTTGCCGAAGTGCTTTGTTCGATACGGTCGACCGAGCGTATCACTCTGCGGGCGGCCTCCAACTGTTGTGCGTTGACGAGAATTTCGGACAGACGTTTTCCGAATTGGCGGCGCAAGTGGTTCGGCAAACTACCATAAGCTTGCTCGATCGCCTCAACATCCGCGTCAGGTGCCAGAGTGCCTTCGGACAATACTGCCCAAAGCGCGGCGTCACTGTCGCAACGCTGCAATCCACTGAAAGGATGGGGGGGCTTAATTGGTTTGTCGTCTACGAGCTGAGCGACAAACTCGATGCGGTCCAGTTCTTCAGATGGTGCTTCAGACAGCGCCAAAGCAGCCAGTGCTTCGGCCCCAAAGCCGTTGAACGCATACAGCTTTGCCAGTCTGAGAGCCTTGTTTTCATCAATACGGTCAAACTCCTTAAATAGACCCGTACGCAAAGCAGACACTTGCGCAGAAAAGGGTTCATCCCCAGACCAGTGTGCGAAGCCAAGCTCGGACGTCGTGATGCAGGCTCGTTTGTTATCTAACTTCTGAAACTCGGCATTCAGAACATTCTGCAAATCGTCCAGCACCGAAGTCAGTCGAATATTGCCGGACAAACCCGTTGGCAGGCGCGCTGCGTCGGGTGGGGCAGAGCTGCGAGGACCAACTGGGGTTAGGTTCAAACCCAGCAATCTGCGGTCGGCCCCTTGCAGAAAACGCGTGGACAATTGGTCCTTCAACCCGTGTTCAAGAAGCGGCAGGTCCAATGCTGCCAACTGCGCGTCTTTATACGATTCAGACGTGGCCTTTTTGGCCGTCCGCTTCACTGGGGGGGGGATGTCAACCAGCAGCGGGGGCAGAAATGCGCCCGGTGCAATATCAAGAACAATCATAGAATCCCGGTACAGGAAAGCCGAGGCTGCGCACGCGCACCCGAACTCCAATTCCAATGCCCCACCGGGTTCAGGTTGTGAGATTGACGCAAGGCGATTGGTCGTCAAGCGGCTGAACACTGCGCTTGTCTGAAAGGTCGCGGCATCCAATGCCAACATTAAGCGAGCACCGTTTTTACGCTGTTCCAGTGTCCATCCTGTGTTTGGTGGTACATTGAACACCAAACGCGTATAGCCATCATGCTCACCTGATCGCACCGTCACATTTTGTGCGGATGCCGAAGTGGCCATCATGATCAGGGCCGCAAACAGGATTCCGAACTTTTTCATGCTGCGGCCTGCTTGAGCTCTTTCAGAGCCTCTTCAAGCTCGGAGAAGCCGGGGCGGTTGTGAGTGGGTGTGTTCTGGCGCCCAACCTCAATACACATCGCGGCATTGTGGTTGTGCAGGTTTGCAACCAGAACCTCTTTGATCAATTGGTAGAAGTGATTGTCTTCTTCGACAACGGATTTCAGCTTGCCTGAAAAGGGTCCCACCAGACCATACGCCAGGAAAACCCCCAAGAACGTGCCCACCAGAGCGCCGCCGATCAGTTTGCCCAGAACCTCGGGTGGTTGGTCGATCGAGCCCATCGTTTTGATCACCCCCAAAACAGCCGCTACGATCCCTAGCGCAGGCAGGCCATCCGCCACTGTTTGCAACGCATGGCTTGAGTGCATTGCGTGATGAAAATTCGCCTCCATCCGCTTTTCCAGCACTTCTTCAACCTGGTGCGGATCATCATAGTTCATCGCGGCGGAACGCATAGTGTCACAGATCAGATCGACCGCCTCCTTGTCGGCTTGAATCTTGGGATAAGTGGAAAACAAGCTTGAGTTTTCAGGGTCTTCGATATGTTGCTCGACCTCAACCGGATTAGCACGGGCAATGCGGATCAGTGAAAACAGAAGGCAAAGAAGGTCACGATAGTCCTCGGGTTTCCATTTCGGTCCCTTGAAAACCTTCCCCATGTCTTTGATCGTGTGTTTTACACCGCCCATGTCATTGCTGATCAAAAAGGCACCAACGGCGGCGCCGCCGATCATCATCATTTCAAACGGAAGCGATTTCAGAATGATGGTCATCTTGCCGCCAGCAGCAAGATAGCCGCCGAAAACCATCACGAAAATGACAACAATTCCAACAATTCCAATCATTTGAGATCTCCGGCTTAGTGATGCGCGTGAAAATGTGGCACTGGTTATTCCAGTGGGGCCGAGGCATTACGGCCCGCCATGACAACACTGATCGTGTAGGCTGCCTCGGGGCTGAGACCAGCAAGTATCCCGGCCGCTGAATCAGGAGGCATACGAGAAAGAAACCCGGCGGCAAAAGTTGGATCCATGGTTTCAAACAACGCAGCAGCATCTTTGGGTTTCATGGTTTGATAGACATCTGTCAGACGGGTCAGATCATTCTCGGCCGCGTTGTCGGCGACAGCCAAAGTGGCACGCAGAGCCTCTTCCGCCTCTTGAAGCGCGACCAGCCGCGTCTCGATAGCCTGGCCCGCGATTTCCAATGCCGTTTCTTGATCCCGCAGCGCGTCTTCACGTTGTGTGACCTGTTTTTCTCGACGCAAAAGCTCGGTCAAAAGAGCTTGAACGTCGCGTGTTTCCAACGCTTTGGGCGTGTGTTCAACGGCCTTAGGTTCGGCTGGTTTCGCAAGCGCCGGCCCAGCCTCTAACCCGATGCGAATTGCGGCTGAACCAAGCATGAGTAAGGAGATGACAGCAAGTACACCGGCCCGCGGGCGAGCGTTTGGCCGAGTTGCGCGAGGGCGGTTCATGCCAGTGTTCCACCCTGCTTGTGATCATGACGGAAGAACATCAGACCCTCTGGCGCTTTGTTTTCTTTTGTTTTGGGTGCTTCAGTTTCAGAAGATTCTGCGTCGTCAGAGGGCTCTGTGACATCCTCTTGCCTTGCAAGAGTTGGTTCTTGTGGCTGAGCCTCTGCCGGAACAGCCTCTGGCTGCGTCTCCGTCTTGGAGGCGTCTTCGGGGATCACGTCATGCATTGACGCCATCATCAGCTCGAGCTGTTGCGCGACGCTCTCGGCTCTGTGTGTGAGGGTTGTAAGCTTGTCCCCGGACTGGTCAGAAGCGCTGCGCGCGTTGTCCAGAGATTTCTTCAGCTCTTCCGCTTGCCGTGAAAGAACCGCCACAGCACCACCAACGCCTTTTTCAAGGTCGGTAAACCGCTTGAGGCGGCGCGACAGAACAAAGCAGTAAAGACCCGCGCCCAACGCACCGGCAACCAGCAAAATATCCGCGATCAGCTCCAATTTCGCCTCCTAGTTCAAAACAAATTCCATCACCAGCACATCGCGAACGCGACCCTCGCCAACGACAATTTCAATGCGGCGCAGCAAATGGCCCCGGATGCGCATCAACGCCAACGAATCTTCAAGATCCTGCAATTCCACGGCACGCAGGTATCCGTTCAGAACATCCATGATTCGCGGCTGCATTTTTTCCACGTCAGCCATGTACGGGGCGTTAACTTCGAGTTGTGCGTGAAACTTCAAATGCCGAGAGCTGTCTGAATTCACCGATACGACGACGGGTGGCAGTGCGAGGAAGCCAACGTTTTCCAGCGCTTTGACAGAGTTTCCTTTTTCCATGTCCTGGCTTGTTTCCTGCGTAGCTTTGCCGCCCAGCGGAATCAGTCCGGATGAGGTTAGGAAATATCCGCCCGCGGCCCCTGCAATTGCCAGAATCAACCCAATAAGGATTCCCTTTTTCCCCCTTTTTTCCGGGGCTTCTGCCTGTTCTGCCGTCGCGTCGGTCATGACGTCCTCATTCATCCGTTCTGTCGTTTCATAACCGCTCAGGGACTAACCGATTGTTAAGGGCAATCGTCCAAACAGAGGGTGCGCCGGGCAGAATGTCGGCGAGTCGGAGGTGAGCGTGCAGCAGATCGGAACTGTTTGGGCAAGTTTGGACAGGCGTAAACAAATCATTGTCGCCAGTGCAGTTGTGCTGGTGTTTTTGGGAATTCTCGGAATGTCCCGCCTTGCAACCGCACCGTCTATGACGCTGCTGTATGCAGGCTTGGAAAGCGGCGCGGCAGGGGACATCGTGCGCGCGCTGGATCAGCGCGGTATCACCTATGAGATTCGCGGCGGGTCAATCTATGTACCCGGCGCGCAGCGGGACGAGTTGCGGATGACTCTGGCCAGTGAAGGCCTGCCCGCAAATGGTAACAGGGGGTATGAACTGCTGGATTCGCTGAGCGGGTTTGGCACCACCTCTCAGATGTTCGACGCCGCATACTGGCGTGCAAAAGAGGGTGAGTTGGCGCGCACCATAGTCGGCAGTCCGCATGTCAGCCAGGCGCGGGTGCACATCGCCAACGGGTCTGCGAACCCGTTCCAGCGCAGCGTTGCGCCGACAGCCTCTGTCTATCTGGTGCCGTCAGGTGCCGACATCACTGGTGATCAGGCCAAGGCGATCCGGTTCCTTGTTGCCTCCGCCGTAAGCGGCCTGGCACCTGAGGACGTGACTGTAATCGATTCGAACGGGGCTGTTATTGGTGGGCAAGACACCGCGGTGGCCGCTGACACGGCAGATGATAAATCGCGCCAACTGCGTGAACGTGTACTGCGCCTTGTGGAAGCGCGTGTCGGACCCGGCAATGCGGTGGTCGAGGTTAGCGTGGATACGGAAACCAAGACAGAATCAATCCGCGAGCGGCGCTTTGACCCCAAAGGCCGCGTGGCCATCAGTACGGATGTCGAGGAACGTTCGGACAGCGCCCGCAATCAGTCTTCTGATGTCACCGTTGCATCCAACCTGCCCGATGGAGATGGGGCTGGTGGTGACGAATCGAACTCCACCGCCACCGAAACGCGTGAGCGGGTGAATTATGAGGTCTCTGAAACAGAGCTTGAAGTTCACACAGCGCCCGGTTCGATTAAGCGCCTGACGGTTGCCGTTTTGGTGAACGGAACGCGTACTGTGGATGCCTCGGGAGCCGAAACATTTGCACCGCTGCCGCAGGCAGAACTGGACGCGCTGCAAGAACTGGTGGCTGCGGCCGTGGGGTTCGACGCCGCGCGCGGGGACGTGATCACACTTAAATCTCTGGATCTGCCTGTGACAGAACCGCAAGGCACTCTGGCTTCGTCTTCCATGTGGCAGAACATTCATCTGGACGCCATGTCCCTGATCCAAATGGCCGTGCTGGCGGTGGTATCGCTGGTGCTGGCGTTGTTCGTGATCCGACCGATTCTGATGAAGCCGACACTGACACCAGCGCTTTTGCCCGCTGTTGACGGGGCCGAGGTGGAACCTTCGGTTTTGACCGGTGAAATCGCGGCCGATGACGTGGCTGAGTTTGCAGCCTTGTCCCAAGACGGGTGCGTTCCAGCGCTGGGCGTCAACGCCGTCGAAGACCCGGTTGAACGGTTGCGGACTATGATCGGTGACAAGCAAGAGGAGACCGTCGAGATCCTTCGCAGCTGGCTTGAAGAAGGCGAGGAGCGGGTGTGATGTCGATCGCCCATCTGCTTGAGGATTTCACCTCTCAGACCAGCACCGGCACGGTTCTGCTTCTGGATGAGGAAACATTAGAAGAACAGAGGCTTGCCGCCTTTGAGGATGGTTATGGTGCTGGTTGGGAGGATGCCGCTCAGGCGCAGGAGCAAAGTCGCGGAAAGGTATCGGCAGAGCTCGCGCAATCGCTGGAGGACATGTCATTCACCTATCACGAGGCGATGACCCGGATGACTCTGTCTTTGGAGCCGATGTTTGAAAGCCTGGTGCAGACAGTCTTACCGCAGATGGTCGACCGGGGATTGGCCACCCTTCTTGTTGAACAGCTGTCGGAGATGGCGCGCATGCAGCTGGAGCAACCTATGCAGATCATGGTGCCGACGGGCCGTGCTGAAGATGTTGCAGCAATTTTGCCGCCAAGTGCACAGCTCGCGCCAGAGGTCATCGAAGATCCCGGGCTCGAGCCGGGGCAGGCCCGCCTGCAAGTCGGCATCAGCAGGCGCGAAGTGGATTGCAGCGCCTTGCTGACCACCGTTGCACAGATTTTTGACGCATACGTCTTTGAGGCAAGAGAGGCTTTGTCCAATGAATGACACTCAGACCCCGAACACCGAAAGACCCAACCCGTTTGAATCCGTCCCGATCGAGGTGACTGTCTCTGTCGGCCGCGCCCGCCCATTGATCCGGGATTTGCTAAATATGGGAGAGAATGCGGTGCTGACACTGGACAAAAGGATCGAAGATCCGGTTGACCTTTATGTCGGGGATCAGTTGGTGGCACGTGGGCTGCTTGAAGAGATGGATGGCGACCAGGCCGGTCAACTGGCCGTGCGCCTGACCGAGATTGCCGACCTTCAAAACGGGATCGGTTGATGCGCTTTGCGATCTGGCTGGCTCTGGCGATTGTGCTGACACCATCGCTCGCCACAGCTCAGGATGTGACTTTGTCCCTTGGCGAGGGAGGATCTATATCGGCACGGACCATCCAGTTGATCCTACTGATCACTGTATTGAGCATAGCGCCGGGCCTGGCAGTTATGATCACCTGTTTCCCGTTCCTGGTTACAGTATTGTCGATCCTGCGACAGGGGATTGGATTGCAGCAATCGCCGCCCAATATGCTGATTGTCAGTCTGGCGTTGTTTTTGACCTATTTCATCATGGACCCTGTCTTCACTGAAGCCTGGGAAAGCGGCATTCGCCCGATGATGGAGGAAACGATCGGGGTCGAGGCCGCACTGGAACGGGCGCTGGACCCGTTCCGTACTTTCATGGCAGCCCGGTTGGGCGCGGATACATTTTACGCCATGGCGGCCCTACGTCCCGGTGGGGATGAGATGGAACTGTCAGCACAAGCGCCGCTGTCCGTCCTGATGCCATCTTTCATGCTATCTGAAATCGCGCGGGCCTTTCAGATTGGCTTTCTGATTTTTCTGCCGTTTCTGATCATCGATCTTGTTGTTGCAGCGGTGTTGATGTCGATGGGCATGATGATGGTACCTCCGGCAATCGTATCCTTGCCATTCAAACTTGCGTTCTTTGTCATCGCAGACGGCTGGGCGTTGATTGCAGGCGCTTTGGTGCGTAGCTATGCGCCCTGAAATCGAAACAAAAAAGGGTCAGAAGAACCTGACCCTTTTTTGTTTACTTGCAATAACTTTGATCTGGCGCGTTACCACACCCGGCCGCAAGGTTAGCCTGTTTTGTTCAAATCTCTGATCAGTTGATCCAGATTGCCTTTCCGGGCATCCAGCATAGCGCCGATTTCGGTGCGTTCGGTCAGCAGAAGGTTCACGCCTTCAATGAACATATTATAGAACTTGTCCCGGCCCGACTTGTCGGACACCAGGAACGTCACGTCAAACGGGGCGGAGCCGCGCAGTTTGACCATCGTCCGAACTTCGTACCCGGCCTTGATTTTTCGCGCATTGCGTACGTCAACCTCGCCACCAATAAACTCTCGGAACCGGCGGCCGTATTTACGCGAGATATAGCCCTGGAACGCTTGGGTGAATTTTTTCAGCTGGGCGGGGCTTGCCGTGCGGGCATCCGCCCCCAGGGCATAGCGAGCCATGATCGGGACATCACCATATTGCACAAAGATTTTTTCGAAGTCGCGCAGCATTGCCTTTTCAGACTTGCCCGAATCGATCACCCGATTGATGTCAGCAACCACGCTGTTGACCAGCGCTTTGGCTGCAGCTTCGGTCTGCGCCAAGGCAGGCATGGGCAGCAAGGCCAGCGCGAGGCTCGAGGCGATGAAGTGACGGCGGTTCAACTCGTTATTCGGCATAGGGGTCCTCGTAGGGGTCTAAAAAGGGGTCCCTGACCGGGTCTGTCCCGGTTTCGGCATAGGGGTCAGAATATAGATCCAGATAGGCGTCTTCGTCATCTCTTGCCAGTTCAAAGCGGCGATTTTGCAAAAAGATCAGGCGTGCTTGCGCGTAACTGTCTGCACTTTCGTAAAGAATCGAGTCGACTGTATCCGAGAACCGGCCGCGATCTCCCATGCGGCGCACGATCTCGGCGTAGACGCCAATATTGTCGACCGGTCGCACCGGAGAAAAATTGATTGGGTTCGAGAACAAGTTGATCACAACCCCGATCGCATCTCGTTGGGTGGATGGGCCGTAGAAGGGAAGCTCAACATATGCGCCTTCGCCCACACCCCAGACATGCAGCGTCTCGCCGAAATCGGTATCCACTGGTGGCAAATTCAATTCATCCGCAGGTGCAGAAAGACCAAAGCCACCCACAGTCATGTTGATCACGAAGCGCAGCAACGCGTTGCCCATCTGTTTCGGATTGCCCTGTAACAGGTAATCAACGGCCTGCCCCGGCAGCGAGATGTTTTCGGCGAAGGTGCTGAAACTGGTCACCATCGGATCAGGAACGATCTTCACATAGCCTTTCGAGGCGGGGCGGAACAAAAATCGGTCCACACCAAGGTTGAACTTGTGGATTGCCCGGTTGTTGTTTTCATACGGATCAAAAACATCGCTACGCGAGGCCCCCTCGGGCGGGGTAGTAGCGCAAGCAGACAGAATGGCCATGCATGACAGGACAATAAAATGTTTCAGGCGCAATCTGCTTGTCACGGTTTGCTTCTCCCAAAATGGTCCGACACATGGTCCGCCGGACGTTCAATCAAAATCCACGTGCTGGGGTGGCACAAGTTCTGTCACTAGTCGTTTCGGGTCTTAAATGAAACACCTTGCGTGTAACCTGTCATTTGGGGGCGGGTAAAGTGACCCAGGATCAACAGCTCGTAATAAGTAAAGAAACGCTCAGATCGCAGGCAGACAGGAAATTGCCGGTTTCCGTCTTTCCCAATCCAAGCTTCCCGGTTAGCGTCCGGCAGAGTCGAATTTAGGGAAGGACCCTCTCAATGAGCATCGCCGCAAAACTGGAAACCCTGGGTGTCACGCTGGATGACGCACCTGCACCCGCTGCCAACTATGTGCCGTTCGTGCGCGTGGGCAATATCGTTTATGTCTCGGGCCAGATCTCGAAAGCTGATGAACTGATCACCGGCAAACTTGGCGACGATATGGACGTTGAGGCCGGGGCCGCTGCGGCCCGGGTTTGCGCGATCAACCTACTGGCGCAGGTCAAGGCAGCCTGCGGCGGCGATATCGAGAAACTGGTGCGTGTGATCAAGCTGACTGGTTTTGTAAACTCGACACCAGAGTTCACAGCACAGCCACAGGTGATCAACGGTGCCTCCGATTTCATGGTCGAAGCGCTGGGCGACGCGGGCCGTCATTCGCGTTCCGCTGTCAGCGCGGCGTCCCTGCCGTTGGGCGTGGCGGTTGAAATCGAAGGTATTTTCGAAGTCGAATGATACCACCTTTGCCAAACGCGTTTTTGCAGGTCCCTATTGCTCATCGGGCTCTGCATGACATATCGGACAACCGCCCGGAAAACAGCCGGGCGGCTATTCAGGCAGCGATTGACGCGGGTTACGGGATCGAGATCGATCTTCAACTGACATCGGATGACCGGGCCATGGTTTTCCATGACTATGATATGGCGCGTCTAACCGGTCAGCCCGGGCCGATCCGTCAGGTCTCGGCGGCTGCAGCTTCTGGCGCGACCCTTTTGTACGGGGATGATGGCATTCCAACGCTGGATGAGGTCCTAGAGATGGTGGCAGGTCGGGTACCGCTGCTGATCGAACTGAAAGATCAGGACGGTGAAATGGGTGCCAATGTGGGCGCGTTGGAGCGGGATACCGTCCGCGCATTGCAGGGTTACGACGGTCCTGTGGCCCTGATGTCCTTCAATCCCAACTCGGTCGCTGAACTGGCACGGCTTGCCCCGCATCTGCCGCGCGGCATCACCACTTGCGCCTATGAACCCAGCGTCGAACTTTTGCCCCAAGGCGTTTGCGACAATCTGCGTGGTATTCCGGATTTTGATCGTGTCGGAGCAAGTTTCATTAGTCACGAGGCCGCTGACCTGTCGCGCCCCCGCGTGGCTGAATTGAAGGCGCGCGGGGTGCCAATCCTGTGCTGGACTGTCCGATCGCCTGAACAAGAGGCAGAGGCTCGCAAAGTTGCCGACAATGTGACTTTCGAAGGGTATCTGGCTGCGCATTCGGCTTGAACCTCCTTCAGGCTGTCACAGATAAAGGGCAGGCGCGGAGGACATATGGATCAGGCACAGATCGAAATTCAGGTATTGGGTGCTCTGTCGCAGATTTCTGCGGCAGAGTGGGATGCCTGCGCTTGCCCCGAAGCCGTTGATGGCGGGCGGCCTCTTGATCCCTTTACAACCCATCGGTTTTTACTAGCGCTGGAAGAAAGCGGCTCGGTTGGTCGCGGCACAGGCTGGCAGCCGCAATATTTGACTGCTTATCTTGATGGTATGCTGATCGCAGCGGCCCCGATGTATGCCAAATCGCACAGTCAGGGCGAATATATCTTCGATCATAGCTGGGCCCATGCTTATGAAAGCGCAGGTGGACGTTATTACCCCAAGCTTCAGATCGCAGTGCCGTTCACCCCGGCAACCGGACGACGTTTCCTGGTGCGCCCGGGATACGAGAGGATCGGCATGTCAGCTCTGGTGCAGGGCGCTGTACAACTGGCGGCGGATAATCAGGTTTCGTCGGTTCATGCGACCTTCTGTACCGAGGACGAAGCGTTGGCCGGTGAACAGATGGGCCTGATGTTGCGCGGCTCGCAGCAGTTTCACTGGTTGAATGAGGGCTATTCAGACTTCGACGCTTTCCTGGCTGCCCTGTCATCGCGCAAACGCAAGAACATCCGCAAGGAGCGGGCGCAGGCCAATGACTTTGGCGGTGACATCCGCACCCTGACCGGCGAAGCGTTGCGCCCGGAACATTGGGATGCGTTCTGGCGATTCTATCAGGATACCGGCGCGCGTAAGTGGGGCTCGCCGTACCTGACGCTCCAATTCTTTGATATTGCACAGGAAACCATGTCGGATGACATGGCCTTGGTGCTGGCGGAACGGAACGGCTTTGCCATCGCGGGTGCGTTGAACTTCATAGGCCGCGAAACGCTTTTTGGCCGGTATTGGGGCTGCGTTGAACATCATGCCTGTCTGCATTTCGAACTGTGCTATTATAGGGCGATAGACTTTGCCATTGCCCATGGTCTGGCCCGGGTCGAGGCGGGCGCTCAGGGTGAACACAAGTTGGCGCGGGGCTATTTGCCAACGCGCACGCATAGCTTGCACTGGGTTGGCGATCCGGGTTTTGCTGATGCCGTCAAAAAATATCTGGACGCCGAAGGCCGTGCAGTGGGAGAAGAGATCGAGATCCTAACGGACTACGGTCCGTTCAGGAAATCGAACCCGGAGGAACAGCAATGACCGAACTCTTGTCGACAGAAACCCGCGGCCCGCTGCTGGATCCGCTGTTCAAGAACGGTTGGACGATGGTCGAAGGCCGAGATGCGATTACAAAAACGTTTATCTTCGACAATTTCGTTTCCGCTTTTGGCTGGATGACCCAGGTGGCGATTTGGTCCGAGAAATGGAACCACCATCCCGAATGGTTCAACGTGTACCGCACGGTCGAGGTTGTTTTGTCCACACATGACGTAGGTGGTCTGTCCTCATTGGATGCCAAACTGGCACGCAAGATGGACAGTCTGTGCTAGCGATCATTTCCCGAGCCTTGGCCTCCGGCAAGTGAGGCCGTGGTCGCCATCTGCCTGAACTCGGCCGGCGTGACATAGCCGTCGCTGACATCTATGGATGCAGGAATCCTGGTGGTCCTGTTTCCAATCTGGCGCACGCTCCGCGCTGCTGGGTTTATGTCCAGACAGCGGTTTTGATAGCAGGTCAGCCCGGAAAGGTTGATTTCAATGCGAGACTGCCCATCCGGTCCCGTCACCACAGTAGCCTGCGGAACATCACAGGCCGCGACCAGTGCCAATGCGCCCAAACCAATCCATTTGTTCATACCAAGCTCCTGTCGTGACAGGCTTAATCCAGTTGGCCATTGCCATCCTGATCCGCCGTGTTGAAGTCCTCATCCATCTGAGCATCATATTCCGCTCTTGAGATAAAGCTGTCTTTGTCGCGGTCAACATTCTGAAACTGCTTGATGTCCAGAAACGGTTTGGCCTCTTCCAGGCCCAGGGTGCCGTTTTTGTCTTCATCCATGGCCTGAAATGCATAGTCCGAGAATGCGTCGAACTCGTCTTTTGATAAGAACCCGTCATTATTCGCATCAATGGCGTTCAGTTCTTTTTCATGCAGCTCTGCAACGGTTTCGGCGGCGGCTGCCGAGGTCAGAAATGTGATCATGAGTATGATAATTCCGCGTGTCATGGTTGACCCTTTCAGCATGCAAATCTCTGGCCTTCAAAGCCACCAGCCGCGGCACCCGCAGCGGTAAGGATTGTCTTGCCCGACCCGCCACCAAATTGATTGCCGATGGCGCCACCGATCAACGCACCGCCCAAAGTTCCGCCCAGGCACGCGATCTCGTGTTGGCGCGCGGCTTGTTGCTGTGGGGTGGGTGCCGGTCCGCAGGATGCTAGAATGGCGGAGCCGGTCAGGATAAGTGAAAATGTCTTAAGTGTCATAAAGAACTCCCCAAACGCCTGGATCAAGTATTCGCGCATTGGGGAAGAGCATCAAGTTAATTTGGGTTTTGATGGCCCCGAAAAACCGGGGCCGAACTCTATCAGATGACGTCCAGCAGGCCTTCACCGGCAGAGATTTCGCATGCGCCCGGGTTTTCTTCCAGGTTCAAGGCAGTGACTTTGCCGTCCTCAACCAGCATGGCATAGCGTTTGGACCGGGCAATCAGACCGGCGGGCGGGGCGTCGAAATCCATGCCGATGGCTTTGGTGAATTCTGATGCGGCATCTGCCAGCATGGTCAGACCGGCGTCAGACGCGCCGGTGGCTTCGCCCCAAGCTTTCATGACAAAGGGGTCGTTGACCGAAATGCAGATGATTTCGTCTACGCCTTTGGCGTCGAACTGATCTTTCGTCCGCATGAAGCTGGGTACATGCGCGGAATGGCATGTCGGTGTAAACGCCCCAGGAACAGCAAAGATCACCACTTTGCGGCCCTTGGTCTTTTCTGAAATCCGAACCTCTTCCGGCCCGTCCGCGCCCATCTGGGTCAGTGTCGCTTCGGGAAGGGCGTCTCCTGTTGAAATCATTTTTCAGCTCCTGTTGTTTGGATTTGCAGAATTGGGCTTAGCCGCAATATAGGTGGTCCAAACACGGAGACCACGGGAAAACTGCAGGGTGGGCAAAACATGAGCCATATTGTCGTGATCGGTGCCGGTCAGGCGGGTGCATCTTTGGTGGCGCGTTTGCGCAAGGATGGGTTCGACGGGGACATCACCCTTGTCGGCGCTGAACCGCATTTGCCCTATCAGCGCCCGCCTTTGTCCAAAGCATACCTGCTGGGCGAGATGGAGCTGGAGCGCCTGTTCCTGCGGCCCGAGAGTTTCTATGCCGAGAACAACATCACCCTGCGTCTGGGTCAGCGCGTCACGGGCATCGATCCGCAAGCCAAGACTGTGACGTTGGGGGACGAGGTCATTTCCTACAACGAACTGGCGCTGACCACCGGGTCCGATCCGCGCCGTCTGCCCGCGGCAATTGGTGGTGACCTGGAAGGTGTGCATGTGGTGCGTGATCTGGCGCATATCGACGATATGGAGCCCAAGGTCACTGAAGGTGCTCGTGCGTTGATCGTGGGTGGTGGCTATATCGGGCTTGAGGCCGCAGCCGTCTGCGCTAAGCGAGGCGTCAAGGTGACTCTGGTCGAGATGGCAGACCGTATTCTACAACGGGTTGCAGCACCCGAGACCAGCGACTATTTCCGTGCATTGCACAGCGAGTATGGTGCGGACATTCGCGAAGGCGTCGGGTTGGATCGGTTGATTGGCGAAAACGGCAAGGTCACAGGCGCCCTTCTGACCGACGGCACCGAGCTGGAGGTTGATTTCGTTGTGGTTGGTGTCGGCATCGCGCCCGCAACCCAATTGGCTGAGATGGCGGGGCTTGAGTTGGACAATGGTATCAAGACCGATGCCCATGGCCGCACTTCGGATCCGTCAATCTGGGCGGCAGGCGATTGTGCCTCGTTTCCACACGGTGAAGGCCGGATCAGGCTAGAGAGTGTGCCTAACGCCATCGATCAGGCCGAGATCGTCGCGCAGAACATGCTGGGCGCGGCCCGGGATTATGTGGCGACCCCATGGTTCTGGTCGGACCAGTATGACGTCAAACTGCAGATCGCCGGTCTGAACACCGGATACGACCGCGTTGTGACCCGCAAGGGCGAAGGGCAGACCGTGTCCTTCTGGTATTACAAGGGCGATCAGTTGATAGCTGTGGACGCAATGAACGATCCCCGCGCGTATATGGTCGGCAAACGCTTGATCGACGCAGGCAAGACGGCCGATCCGGCCATCGTGGCGGATCCGGACGCGGACCTGAAGCCGCTGCTTAAAGCGTGAGAATCATCGCCGGAGAGTTCCGGGGCCGCGCCTTGGCCTCGGTCGGCAAAGGGGATGCGGGGGCACATCTGCGCCCCACCACTGACCGTGTGCGCGAAAGTCTTTTCAACGTCCTGACCCACCAGATCGATTTTGACGGCCTGCGCGTGCTGGATCTGTTCGCAGGAACCGGGGCGCTGGGGCTTGAGGCGCTGTCGCGTGGTGCGTCTCATGTCACCTTTGTTGATGACGGACGTGTGGCCCAAGGGCTAATCCGCAAGAATATCGACCTGACCCACAGCGCCGAGCGTACCGATCTGGTCCGCCGCGATGCCACCCGGCTGGGCGACAACCCGAAGGCCCCATATGATCTGATCTTGCTGGACCCCCCCTACGGCAAAGCGTTGGGCCAAAAGGCAGTGACCGCAATAACCGCCGGTGGATGGGTCGCTGATGACGCCTTACTGGTTTGGGAAGAAAATGCTCCGATGCAGCCACCTGCCGGGTTCACGTTGCAGGGCAGTCGGAAATATGGCGACACGTATATCTCTTTGATATGGAAAGACGAACCGGATGCATGATCTGGTGATTTTTGATTGCGATGGCGTTCTGGTAGACAGCGAAGTGATCTCGAACCAGGTGCTGGTTGAAAATCTAGCTGGCTATGACCTGCACCTGACATTGCCTGGATGCATGTCGCTGTTTGTGGGCGGAACCATGGTCGGGGTGCGCGACAAGGCGCGTGCAATGGGTGCTGATCTGCCCGAGGGCTGGATCGATCAGGTTTATGCCGAAACCTATGATCGCTTGCGTGCGGGTGTCCCTTTGGTGCCCGGAGTCTCGGAGCTTTTGGTAGCATTGGATCAAAACAGCATCCCGTTCTGCGTCGCGTCAAACGGCAGCCCGGACAAGATGAAGATCACCCTGGGTCAGAATGGGCTCCGGGACCGGTTCAAGGACGTTATGTTCTCGGCTCATGTTCTGGGAACTGGCAAACCGGACCCAAGGATGTTCAAGCTGGCCGCTCAGCACTTCGAAGCAAACGCCCCGGTGGTTATTGAAGACAGCGAGAACGGCGTCACTGCGGCCACCCGGGCGGGTATGCGCTGTTTGGCCTACGCACCGCATGGCGGCAGGCTGGCAGATCTGGGTGCCGAAGTAATCACGCACATGTCACAAGCGCACCAGTTGTTGGGACTCTGACCCTTTGTTGTGCTAAGGTGCAGGCATGGACCGCGCCCTGACACCCTTTAGTTGGACGTTTTCCCACGACGCCGAAGCCTCGACCGGCCCCGAGCGCAAACCCATGCGCGCGCCTGTTTTCATCCACGACGCGGTGACGCCGTGGGGGGCAGAGACGATGCTGCTGAAAGTGATGCGCGAACAGGCGGTCGATCAGGAGGAATAGGTCGGGTGGAACTTGTCGCCCGGCGAGAGTGTAAAAATCTCGACCCCATCCGCTGTGACACCCACCGAATGCTCGAACTGTGCCGACAGTGACTTGTCGCGGGTCACGGCGGTCCAGTCGTCGGCCAGTGTCTTGGTTTCAGGACGGCCCAAGTTGACCATCGGTTCGATGGTAAAGAACATACCCTCTTCCAGAATCGCGCCAGTGCCCGGACGGCCATAGTGCAGAACGTTGGGCGGCGCGTGGAACACGCGGCCCAGACCGTGGCCACAAAAATCACGCACAACGCTCATCCGGTGCGCTTCTACATAAGCCTGAATGGCGTGGCCAATATCACCGAAAGTGTTGCCGGGCTTGACCATCTCGATGCCCTTGAACAGCGCGTCATGGGTCACTTGGATCAGCCGTTCCGCCTTGCGGGGCAATTTACCGGCCACATACATACGCGAGGTGTCGCCGAACCAGCCATCGACGATCACAGTCACGTCGATGTTCAGGATGTCGCCATCCTTCAGCTTTTTTTCACCCGGAATGCCATGGCAAACGACGTGATTGACGCTGATGCAGCTGGCGTGCTGATAGCCTTTGTAGCCAATCGTGGCCGAAGTTGCGCCTGCGTCTTCGACCATCTGCGTGATCAGCCCGTCAATCGCGCCAGTGGTCTGGCCGGGAAAGACGTGTTCTGCAATATCATCCAGAATGCGTGCCGCCAAAGCCCCTGCCGCGTGCATTCCGGCAAAGTCGCTTTGTTCATAGATGCGGATGCCGTCTTTGGTCAGGCGGCCACGATGTTCTTTCATCGACGCTAAGCTCCAAATGTTTCGCGCAGCATTCCTTTTACGCTGCTTGCGCAGAAAGTACCAGAGGGCGCAGGGTCACACTCTTTCAGCGAAGTAGTTCGACGGCTTATCAGTTTCAACAGCCGCTCTCTCATGCCATTACTACGACCCTATGTCGCGACAGGCTCAATCCCACGCTATTTTCGGGGGTGGAGTGCCGCAAACTTCCAAACGAGCGGACAGTGCGATCAATTTGCCCTTGGTCGCGGCTATTTCGCCCTCCAAATCATCCCCAGATAAACTGGATACAGGAACGCCGATTAACAGCACGCCGACAGCGTCACCAGCAACCGCTTGTTTTTGTGCGGAAACCAAGGCAGGCACTCTGGCAACCTCTTGTTGGTAGAGTTGTCGTGCCTTTGCGCAAGATACGTCGTTATAGACGTCTCCGATTGGAACCGGTGCAATCGAACTTGGTTGTTCCGCGCACGCGGTGACGGCGAGAAGGACGGCCAATGTGACTAAATTTTTTTGCATGCTGAACTCCGTGATTTCTGACATAAGGCGACAGTTTCGCGAAGGCTCAGCAGGTATAGGTGAACTCCCACTGAGGGTCGATGACCAGTTGGGCAGAACGGATGTCACATGTTCTGCCGGTTGACTTCAGGTACTCTGCCGCCGCCGATTGAAAGACCAACTGCGTAGGGTCCATACTGCCAGCCAAGCCGAATGTTGCCCCTTCGGCGGCACCTGCCAATGCCGCATCTCCCAAGCTGGGCGTCAGCATAATCAAGCCGCTTTCAGGCTTGTCGAAGACGCGCCAGGTTCTGCCAAAGGCTTCGAAGTTTATTGGGTCGACGTCGCCATATGTCTTCATCGCGTAACTCATGCCCGAGCAAGAGGCCGTGTATAGGAGTGCGGCGCACAGAACGGTCATACCAATGGCTTTGTATCGCATGACAAATCTCCCCTCGAAATTGTCGTGCTGAATAGCAAAGCTTTTTGTATGCTCATTAACCTTGATATGAATCAACAAATAGCGTTTTAAGAATGTTTATAGTGAGCTTTAGGTTTGACCCGAGACGCTAGGTTATCTTGTTTCTGGCGGGTGCTGCTGAATGGCCTCTAGATCGGTTTGGGTAAGACTGCGACGCCCAAGGGTGAAATCTCTGTCCCATACACCAATCGTTCCACCCCCTGCGCCTGTGCTGTTTCAAACGCCGCCGCATAGGCCGGGTCAATATCAGCCGCCAGCGCAAACCTGTCGCAATCGGTACGCTGGACCAGATACAGCATGATCGCGCGGTGTCCTTGCGCGGCCATGGCTGCCAGCTCGCCCAGATGCTTTGTGCCGCGTGCCGTGACACTGTCGGGAAACTCGGCCAGGCCGGGCTGGCGCGAGAGGGTCACGCTTTTGACCTCGACATAAGCGTCGGGCAGGCCCGGCCCGGTCAGCAGGAAATCGATGCGGCTGTTTTCGCCGTATTTCACTTCGGGCCGGACGGTGTCATAGGCGGCCAGTTCTGCAATCTCACCGGCTTCAAGCGCTGCCCTTAAGGCGCGATTGGGAACCGAGGTGTCAACGCCGGTGAAATGCCCGTTTTCGTGATCCACCAAACGCCAGCCGTATTTCAGCTTTTTCTTGGGGTCGTCATTGGGTTCCAGCCAGATTTTCTCGCCCGGTTCAGCCAGCCCCATCATCGATCCCGGATTGGCGCAATGGGCCGTAACCTCTTGCCCGTCTTCCAGCGTGCAATCAGCCAGAAAGCGTTTGTAGCGGCGGATCAGGCGGGCGGGGACAAGAGGGGTTTCAAATCGCATGGTTCAGGGCCTATACCTGCCCCTGAGAACGATCAAGAGGGGAGAGCGCCATGGCCAATCCAACTGCAGCAATGCTGGTGATCGGGGATGAAATCCTGTCCGGCCGCACCCGTGATGCCAACATGCACTTTCTGGCGCAGGAGCTGACCAAACACGGCATCGACCTGAAAGAAGTGCGCATTGTCAGCGATGACGCCCCCGCCATCGAAGCGGCGGTCAAAGCACTGTCTGATGCCTATGACACCGTCTTTACCAGTGGCGGCATCGGTCCGACACATGACGATATCACCGCCGATTGCATCGCGCGGGCATTCGACACGCCGATTGATGTTCGGGATGACGCGCGGGCGCTGTTGCAGGCGCATTACGACAAATCGGGGTTGGAGCTGAATGCCGCCCGACTGCGCATGGCCCGCATTCCCGATGGTGCGGCGCTGATCGACAATCCGGTCTCGACTGCACCGGGCTTTATCCTTGCGAACGTGCATGTGATGGCCGGTGTGCCTTCGGTGTTTCAGGCCATGGTGGCCAGTGTTCTGCCAACGTTAACCGGAGGCAGTCCCTTGCTGTCGCAAACTCTGCGCGTGGATCGGGGCGAGGGCGATATTGCCGCAAACCTGTCCGCCTTGGCCGAAGAGTTCAGCGACCTGTCCATTGGCTGTTATCCGTTCCAGATCAACGGGGCCTTCGGTGCCAACGTTGTGATACGGGGCACTGACGGAAGGCAGATCGATGCGGCGATGACCCGTCTGGCGAAAGAGTTGGAGCTTTGAGCACCAACTGGGCGGATATTGTCGACGGCACTTGGCCCGCCGCAGGCTACAAGGCGCTTGGCCCGTTCCAACTGCGCGAAGGGCAGGGTGGTGGGTCACGCGTGTCTGCCGCCAACGCGCTGGGTCCTGCCAGGGACGCGGATATTGACGCCGCCGAGGCCGCAATGCTGGCCATGGGGCAAAAACGCATTTTCTGTCTGCGTCCGGGTGATGAGGCTCTGGACGCGAAACTGGCTGATCGGGGGTACAGCGTTCTGGACCCGGTCAACATCTATGCCTGTCCGGTCGACCTGCTGACAGATCAACCGATCCCTCCGATCATGGTCTTCTCGGTCTGGGAGCCGCTTGAGATCATGCGCGAAATCTGGGCTTCGGCCGAGATTGGGCCAGAACGCCAAGCGGTGATGGCGCGCGCGAAGGGCCCCAAAACCAGTCTGTTGTTGCGCCACAACGACAAGCCCAGTGGCGTAGCATTTGTCGCGATGCACGGGGATGTTGCGATGGTCCACGCACTTGAAATCCTGCCCGATCATCGCCGCCAAGGTCTGGGCCACTGGACCATGCGCGCGGCGGCAATCTGGGCGCGGGACAATGGCGCGCAGACCCTCAGCGTGATCTGCACCAAGGCCAACGTGGGAGCCAATGGTCTTTATCGCGCACTCGGGATGGAGCTTGCGGGCGAATACCATTACCGTCTGCTAGAGTGAATTGAAGAGGCTGACGTGACACAGAAAGACATGCCCACCGCGCTGAACCTGCCCATGGTCGATCCGCTGCCGCCGGAAACGCAGAAATACTTTGGTATCTGTGTCGAAAAGCTGGGAATGGTGCCGAACGTATTGAAAGCCAACGCATTCGACATCGACAAGCTGAACGCCTTCACAGCGATGTACAATGACCTGATGCTGGCCGACAGCGGCTTGTCCAAGCTGGAGCGCGAGATGATTGCGGTGGTGGTATCGTCGATCAACAAGTGCTTCTACTGTCTGGTCGCACATGGCGCGGCGGTGCGTCAGCTGTCGGGTAATCCGCAACTGGGTGAGATGCTGGTGATGAATTACCGCGTCGCGCCGCTGGAGCCGCGTCAACGTGCGATGTTGGATTTTGCCGCCAAGATGACCACTGCCAGTGCCGAGATTGAAGAACCTGACCGCCAGAAACTGCGCGATGCCGGGTTCACCGACCGGGATATCTGGGACATTGCCAATGTCACCGGGTTCTTCAACATGTCCAACCGGGTGGCCAGCGCGACCGCAATGGTACCCAACGAAGAATATCACGCACAGTTTCGATGATCCGCGCCGCCGCCCTTGTTTCAATGCTTCTGACAGGTCCGGTTCTGGCACAGGACCTGACACTGCCCAGCAGTGCGCGTCAGATCAGCGACCGGACCTCTCCGCTGGATAGCTATGACCTACCGACGGGGCCTTATGCCGATGGTGCAGTGCCAGCAAAGACCGTTGAGGGGCAGGTCGAACGGTTCACATGGCGGCTTCAGGCCGGGTCCAGTACGACCCTGCAACTTCTGGCCCCGCTGCGCGACCAGATCGAGGCGCAGGGATACAAAATCCTGTTCGAATGCGAGGTTCAAAACTGTGGCGGCTTCGATTTTCGATTTGGTACCGAAGTTGTGCCGACACCGGACATGTATGTCGCCATTCAGGATTACCGCTTCCTGTCGGCCACCAAAGGGCCTGTTGTGTTGAGCCTGTTGGTCAGTCGCAACCCGCCGGATGGCTATGTTCAGCTTATCCGTGTGACGCCGCAGGATGCTCCTGACCCTGATCCGGTGGTGATCGAACAGGCCGTCGAAGGTTCGGGCGGATTGCTCGAGGCTCTGACTAGCACTGGGCATGTGATCCTGGATGATTTGCATTTCCCTACGGGCGAGGTGGCGTTAGGAGAAGGGCCATTTGGCTCACTGGCCCTGCTGGCCGGATATCTGGCCGACAACCCGGAGACGCGGTTGGCGCTGGTGGGGCATACCGACGACACCGGCGCGCTGTCGGCCAATATCTCTGTCAGCAAAAGCCGGGCCGAGGCCGTACGCACCCGATTGATCGAGGCGCATGGCGTGGCCCCCGAGCGGATTGAGGCGCAAGGCGTGGGCTATCTGGCTCCGATAACGTCCAATGCAGCGCCTGAGGGGCGCGACCTGAACCGCCGGGTCGAGGCGGTTTTATTGGTCAACTGAAACTGTGCCGCCGAGTCTGAAGGCAAAAAAAGACCCGCACTTTGACATGCGGGTCATAGGTTGGTCTTCAGGGAGAATTACCAGTCCATCGGGCCTTTGTCGTGGTAGGAATTGACCAGGAAGTCGATGAAGGCCCGAACTTTGGGTTGTGTGAAGCGGCCGGGTGGGTAGACGGCATAGATGCCCTGAACCTCATCCGGCAGTGATGGCATGGCGTCGACCACCTGCCCTGATTTCAGCGCATCGGCATAAAGATAGCTGGGCAGATACGCGATCCCCAGCCCCGAGATGGCCGCGTTCAGCAGCGACTGCCCGTCATTCACGCTCAGCCAGCCCGCAGTGCGCACCTGACGCTTTTCACCCGAAGGTGCCGTCAGTTTCCAGACATTGCCCGAGGACTGGCTGGAATAGTGCAGCAGCTTGTGTTCGTTTAGATCATCAATCTTCTGCGGGCGACCGAAGCGCTCTATGTAGCTGGGCGCAACCACCATGCGCTTCACGGTTTCAGTCAGTTTACGGGCGCGCAACGTGCTGTCTTCCAGCTCTCCAATGCGGACGGCCACGTCAAAACCTTCGGAAATCAGTTCGACATAACGGTTGTTCAGAACCATGTTCACGGTGATGTCGGGATAGGCGGCCAGGAACTCGGACAGAACGGGGGACAGGTGATTCACGCCGAAATCCGTGGCAACGCTGATGCGCAACAGGCCAGATGGGGCCGATTGCATTGAGGTGACCAGCGAATCTGCCTCGCCCGCGTCATTCAGAACGCGCCGTGCGCGGTCATAATAGGCAAGGCCGATTTCTGTCGGCGACACCCGACGCGTGGTGCGGTTCAGCAACCGGGCCCCCAGACGCGCTTCGAGGCTCGAGACATGTTTGGACACGGCGGATTTGGAGATGCCCATCTTTTTGGCCGCATCGGTGAAGCCACCTTGGTCCACCACATTGGCGAAGGCTTCCATTTCAGTCAGTCGGTCCATACTTGTTCCCCAGATCTTGATTTCCTCCCTGACTATGGCGCTGAATCTGGGCGGAAACGGGGCATACATGGGATAATATCAGGGATTTGAATCGGATCGTTTGCGTATGGGAAACGCAGAAACAGTGGTTTCCAAATGCGCCGCAGCCCCTGTGTGGCTGTGTTTTTTGGCCAATTGGACTAATCTATTAGTTTGAGAATGGCATTTTTGTGACAAGGGAGGAGACCATGAAGACCGTTTTCACCATCGCTGCCTTTTGCCTTTTTGCGGGTTTCGCACACGCCGGGGGTGAAACGCCTTCGAATCCCGAAGCAAAGGTCTATTTCGTCAATTTGTCAGACGGTGACGCAGTGCAATCGCCGGTTACGGTTGTCTTTGGCCTCAGCGGAATGGGTGTCGCTCCGGCAGGGACCGAGAAGGAAAACACCGGCCACCACCACTTGCTGCTTAACCGCCCACCAATTGGTGAGGGTGATGACGGCGCAGATGAGCTGGCCTATGGCCTGCCCGCCGACGACAACCACATGCACTTCGGAGGCGGTCAGACCGAGGTGACACTGGACCTGCCCCCTGGTCAGCACACGTTGCAACTGGTGCTGGGGGACGCGGGCCATGTGCCGCATAACCCGCCGATTGTGTCCGAGGTGATTACGATTACCGTCGAATAAGCAACCACGGGCCTGTTTACTTTCGCGTTGATGTGGGGAACTCTCCGGCGCGTGTTCGGGGGGTTTCATGTCGCTTGAGTTTCTTCTTACGTCCTTGATCGTTGTTCTGTTGCCGGGTACCGGCGTCATCTACACGCTGGCCATTGGGCTTGGCCGAGGATTTCGCGCCAGCGTCGCGGCAGCAGCAGGCTGTATACTTGGCATCGTGCCCGCCGCTGTAGCCAGCATTATCGGCCTGGCCGCTTTGCTGCATACAAGCGCGCTGGCCTTTCAGGTGCTCAAATACCTTGGCGTGCTCTACCTGTTCTATATGGCGTGGGGAATCGTACGTGAGGGCGGTGCGATGGAAGTGAGCGCCGAAAAATCCGGTAAAGGCTACCTAAAGATTGCGACGACCGGCACGCTTATCAACGTTTTGAACCCTAAGTTGTCTTTGTTCTTCCTTGCGTTCCTGCCGCAATTCCTGCCCGCCGACACAAGCGATGCGGGGCTGGCTTTGGTGCAACTGGCGCTTGCGTTCATGGCGATGACCTTTGTTGTATTCATCGCCTACGGGGCCTGCGCGGCCTTGGCGCGGGACTACATAATCCACCGCCCGTCAGTGATGGCCTGGATCAAACGTTGTTTTGCAACAGCCTTCGGCGCGCTTGGGGTAAAACTTGCGCTGTCCGACTGACCAAGCTTAAAGCTCGGCCGCCAATCGTGTTCCTTGATTGATCGCCCGTTTGGCGTCCAGTTCGGCCGCTACATCCGCACCGCCGATTACGTGCGGGGTAACGCCGCGTTCGATCAGTGCGTCCGCGAGCGACCGGTCTGAAACCTGCCCGGCACACAAAACGATCGTATCCGCCGAGATCACTGTGGGGTCTGCACGGTCTTCGCCAAAGCTGACATGCAGGCCGTCGTCATCAATGCGCTCATAGTTCACGCCGCCCACGAAGTTGACGTTTTTCATCTTCAACGCTGCACGGTGAATCCAGCCAGTGGTTTTGCCCAATCCCTTGCCGTGTGCCTGTTTCTTGCGCTGTAGCAATGTGACCTGACGCGCTGGCGCGCTGGGTTGAGGCCCTTCTGGCGCAAGGCCCGAGCGGTGCTCGGCCGGGTCTGTCACGCCCCATTCCTTCATCCAAAGCGGCAAGTCGGTGGTTGCGCTGTGCCCGTCCTCCAAAAGAAATTCGGAGACGTCAAAGCCGATGCCACCTGCACCGATCACGGCGACAGATTCGCCGACTTCGGCCTTGCCACGCAGCACGTCGATATAGCTGAGGACATTTTTCCGATCCTGCCCGGGAATCTGTGGATCACGCGGGGTGACGCCGGTTGCGATGATCACTTCGTCAAAGCCGGCCAGGTCGTCGGCGCTGACCTCACGGTTCAATTCCACCTTCACGCCCAGATCGGCCATCATTGTGCGATACCAGTCGACCAGCCCCCAGAACTCTTCCTTGCCCGGCACCTGTTTGGCCATGTTCAACTGTCCGCCAATCTCTGCGGCGCGGTCAAACAAAGTCACGTCGTGACCACGCTGGGCGGCTGTCATGGCCGTGGACAGACCGGCGGGGCCCGCACCGACAATGGCAACGTTTTTCTGCGTTGTGGCGGGCTCAATCACCAGCTCAGTCTCATGACAGGCGCGGGGATTGACCAGGCATGTCGTCAGTTTGCCGCTGAATGTATGGTCCAAACAGGCCTGGTTGCAGGCGATGCAAGGCGCGATCTGCGCAGATTGTCCTGCGATTGCTTTGTTGACAAAATCCGCGTCCGCCAGCATCGGGCGGGCCATCGAAACCATATCGGCACAGCCGGTGGCCAAGACCTCTTCGGCGACCTCGGGCGTGTTGATCCGGTTTGAGGTGATCACAGGTATCGAAACCTTGCCCATCAACTTTTTCGTCACCCAAGCAAAGGCTGCACGCGGGACGCTGGTGGCGATGGTCGGAATCCGCGCCTCGTGCCAACCAATGCCAGTATTGATGATTGTGGCACCGGCCTTTTCTACTTCTTGCGCCAGTTGCACCACTTCTTCATGGGTTGAACCATTGGGGACCAGATCAATCATCGAAAGGCGGTAGATGATGATGAAATCGCGGCCAACGGCCTCGCGCGTGCGGCGCACGACCTCAATCGGCAGGCGCATTCTGTTTTCGTAGGACCCGCCCCAGCGGTCTGTGCGTTTGTTGGTATGGGTCACAAGGAACTGGTTCAGGAAATACCCTTCAGACCCCATGATCTCGACCCCGTCATAGCCCGCCTGTTGGGCCAGAACGGCGGCGTTCACGATGTCGCTGATCTGTTTTTCGATGCCGTCTTCATCCAGCTCATTTGGCGGAAAGGGTGAGATAGGGGATTTCACCGGGCTTGGGGCTACGCATTTCGGGCCATAGGCATAGCGGCCTGCGTGCAGGATCTGCATCGCAATCTTGCCGCCTGCTTCGTGCACCCGCTGGGTCACGATGGAATGGCTCGCCACCTCTTTTTCATTGGTCATCATCGACGCGCCAGGCAGAACCGAGCCCTCAAGATTCGGACCAATGCCACCTGTCACCATAAGCGCCACGCCGCCGCGCGCCCGGTCCGCATAGAATTCTGCCACCCGGTTCCAGTCACCGGTTTCCTCAAGCCCCGTATGCATCGAGCCCATCAGCACGCGGTTCTTCAAGGTGGTAAAGCCCAGATCCAGCGGGGCCAGCATGTTTGGGTACGCAGTCATGGCGAAACTCTCCCTCCCGAATATGCGAGTTAGATTGACCTTCGCGTCAACTTTGTCACGCGAAACCCCACGTCACCCTCTTTGCTGTTGCCCCTGTGGTTGTTAGAGGTTGGCGGAACAATCCGATGAGGCCCCCTATGACCCCCGAAGACATCGCCAAGCTACCCTATCGCCCATGTGTGGGGCTAATGCTGATAAATGCGGACGGCAGGATTTTTGTGGGTCAGCGCAATGATCGCCACAAAGACGCGTGGCAGATGCCGCAGGGCGGCGTGGACAAAGGCGAAGACCCGCGCGATGCGGCCCTGCGCGAGTTGTGGGAGGAAACCGGGGTAACCTCGGACCTGGTGGAGATCGTGGCCGAAACCGACGGTTGGCTGCTCTACGATCTGCCGCAGGACATCGTGCCCAGGATCTGGAAAGGGCGCTATCGCGGGCAAGAGCAGAAATGGTTCCTACTGCGCTTTGTCGGTAAGGATGACCAGATCAACATCGAAACCGACCACCCAGAGTTTTCACAATGGAAATGGCAAGCGCCTGATCGGTTGATCGACGAGATCGTACCGTTCAAACGGGACGTGTACGAGCAAGTGCTGGCGGCTTTTGAAGACCACCTCGGCTCGTATAAGTGACGCTTGGGAAAGTTGGACATCCTTTTGGCGGGACTTTAGCGCAGAGCTGTTTTTAACTGGCCAGTCATGATGCAAACAACCTATCCCAGCCCAATACGCGCGCATCGCACCGCAGACATGGTTGTCCATGTGATCGGGTTGTCCTTGATCCTGACGGCTGGGGGTTTGCTGATCGTGAACGCCTATCAGCGTCTGGATGTCGCGCTGCTTTTTGCAGTCATCGTTTATGTTCTTTGCGCGCTAGCGTCGAACCTTGCGTCTTGTGCCTATCATTTCGCGCCCTGGCATGACCGTCGCAAGTTGTTGCGCCGTATCGACCACGCCGCGATTTATCCCAGTATCTGCGGGACGTTCACACCATTCTTCGTTCAGGCGGGCACGGCGTGGACCATGACCTTGCTTTGGGTGTGCTGGGGGCTGACCATCGCAGCCGTCTGGAACAAGATCGCGAAAGAGACGGTTAAGTCGCGATGGTCGACGGCGTCATACCTTGGTTTGGGTGGTATCGGTTTAGGCGCAATCCCAGACATGACCACCGTTCCCGCAGCCACCCTTTGGTGCATTGCGGGCGGTGCAGTCAGCTATGTCGTTGGAACGATGTTTTACGCCCAAAAGACACTGCCGTTTCGTTATGCGATTTGACACGTCTGGGTGAACCTGGGTGGGGTTCTGATGTTCGTCGGAATCTGGCTGGCGCTGTTTTCTAACTAAAGGGTAGGGTTGGGGCGCTGACGCCCCAATCCATTTTGTGAAAAGGATTCGATCCGAGGTCAGAGCAACCCTTCGGCGCGCAGCAATTCCTGCATGTTTGCCTCGGGGCGCGGACCGATATGGCTGATGACTTCGCGGGCACAGACATTGCCGATCTTTGCACAAGTCTCGTAATCTCGACCTGTGGCCATGCCAAACAGGAAGCCCGCAGCAAACTGATCGCCAGCACCTGTTGCATCCACGGGCACAATCTTTTCAACCGGCACGTCAATGCGGTTGTCACCACTCAGAACAGTGACACCGTCGCCTGACCGGGTGCAGACCACCAGCGGACAGATTGCGGCTGTTTTGGCCAGCGCTTCCTCCAAGTCGTCGGTTTCGAACAGAGATTTGATCTCGGCCTCGTTGCCGATCACGAAATCCAGCTCATTCTCGATCAGCAACAGGAAATCGACCCGGTGACGTTCCACGCAGAACGGGTCGGAAATGGCGATACCGGCCTTGCCACCACCCTTATGACAGGCACGTGCAGCTTCAAGAAACGCGGCTTTGCCTTTTTCTTTGTCGAACAGATAACCTTCGAGGAACATGATCTGGCTGTTGCCTGCAACATCATCCGAAACGTCCTGCGAAGACAGCTCGGACGAAATCCCCAGATAAGTGTTCATCGACCGCTCGCCATCGGGCGACACAAAGATCATCGAACGCGAGGTCGGCAGCTCTCCTCCCGGGACCGGGGGGTTCACGAAATCGACGCCGTCCTCGTTCATCGCATCCGCATAGAACCGCCCCAGCGCGTCGTCATGCACGCGCCCGATAAAGGCAGCGTCCAGTCCAAGGGCACCTGCACCTGCAATCGTGTTGGCGACGGACCCGCCCGGCGTCTGCACGCGGCCTTCCATCGAGGCGTACAGCACCTCGCCACGCTCCTGCTCGATCAGCTGCATGATGCCTTTCTCGATACCCATCAGTTCCAGGAAACTGTCATCGGCCTGGGAAATCACGTCTACAACGGCATTCCCTATGCCGGTCAGCTGGTAAGTTTTCATTGGGTTTTGTCCTCGAATTGACAGAGATCACGGATGATGCAGGTCGGGCATTGCGGTTTGCGCGCTTTGCAATGGTACCGGCCATGCAGGATCAACCAGTGATGCGCATGGAGTTGGAAGTCGGCCGGAATATTGTCCTCGATGGCGCGCTCGACCGCGTCTACGTCTTTGCCGGGGCAGATGCCGGTTCGGTTGCCCACGCGAAAGATGTGCGTATCAACCGCCTGCGCGGGTTGCCGCCACCACATGTTCAGCACCACATTGGCCGTCTTGCGTCCTACACCGGGTAGGGATTGCAACGCGGCGCGTGAGTTGGGCACCTCGCCATCATAGTCTTCGACCAGAATTCGGCTGAGTTTGATGACATTCTTCGCCTTTTGGCGGAACAGGCCTATGGTCTTGATATGTTCGATCAGACCCTGTTCGCCCAGGTCCAGCATCTTTTGTGGTGTGTCGGCGATCTTGAACAGCTCGCGCGTGGCTTTGTTGACGCCAGCGTCGGTCGCTTGCGCCGACAGCGCCACGGCCACGACCAGGGTATAGACGTTCACATGCTCCAGCTCGCCCTTGGGTTCGCGGTCGGCGTCCTGAAAGCGCGTAAAGATCTCGCGGATCGTATGATAATCGAGTTGCTTTGCCATCCGGGCCTTAATGCCGCCCAAGGTCCCGTGACACAAGCCCAAAGCCAATGCGCAAGTTCCGGGTCGCTTGGGCGTGGCCTGCGCGCTATGGTTTTGTCAGGAAATGAGGTGGAACCATGAATGTCCAGACCCCGGAAAGCGGATACCACTACAACGTCATGCGCCGCGCGATCGATCTGATCGATCAGGGCGGCGAGGGCCTTAGCCTTGATGAGCTGGCCCACCAGATGGATATGAGCCCGGCCCATTTCCAACGTCTGTTCTCGCGTTGGACTGGGGTGTCACCGAAGAGATACCAGCAGTACCTGACACTAGGCCATGCAAAGGCATTACTGCGGGAACGATTCACCACGCTGGAAACGGCACATAACGTTGGCCTCTCGGGCAGCGGACGCCTGCATGATTTGTTCCTGAAATGGGAATCCATGAGTCCCGGCGAATACGCCCGCAAGGGTGAAGGTCTCACGATCTATTGGGGTTGGTTCGAATGCCCCTTTGGTCCTGCGCTTGTCATGGGAACAGACAAAGGTATCTGCGGCATGGCCTTTGGGGCAGAGACCGGGGAAGAGGCCGCGATGGAGGACATGATTTCGCGCTGGCCCAAAGCGGATTTCGTCGAGGATCCGATGCGTTTGCGTCCTTGGGTGCTCAGCGCTTTTGGGGCTGCCAGCAACCGGCTGGAACCAACGCCGCTTTACCTGATCGGATCGCCCCTGCAGATCAAAGTGTGGGAAGCGTTGATGCATATCCCATCAGGACAAGTCACCACCTATTCCGAGATCGCGCAGCGCGTAGGCTCGCCACAAGCCGTGCGTGCGGTGGGAACGGCAGTTGGGCGTAACCCGGTTAGTTGGTTGATCCCCTGTCACCGCGCGCTGCGCAAATCGGGTGGCCTTGGCGGCTATCACTGGGGCCTACCGGTAAAGCGGGCCATGCTGGCGTACGAAGCTGCTCAGGCGGATGCCTGAGACATAGAGTGAGGCATCCTAAGGTGCCTCACGCTTGGTTCACGTTGCAATCTGGCTTATTCTGCAGCCCAGCCGCCGACGGCTTTGATTTCCAGAAAGTCTTCCAGACCAAAGACACCGCCTTCGCGCCCGTTGCCAGATTGCTTCATGCCGCCGAACGGAGAGCCCGCGCTGCGTGATTGACCATTCATTTCAACCATGCCCGAGCGTAAGACCCGCGCCATGCGATTGGCTCGCGCGCCGTCTTGGGTCTGAACATAGTTGGTCAGGCCATAGGGCGTGTCGTTGGCTATCTCGATGGCTTCTTCTTCGGTGTCGAAGGGGATCATGGTCAGAACCGGACCAAAGATCTCTTCGCGTGCGATGGTCATCTGGTTGTTGGCGTCGGCAAAAACCGTCGGGCGGATATAGTAGCCCTTGTTCAGCCCCTCGGGCCGTCCGGTGCCACCGGCGACCAAACGCGCGCCTTCGTCAATGCCCTTTTGAATCAGATCCTGAATCTTGGTCCACTGAACCTCATTCACCACCGGACCGATATGGCGGCCCTCTTCCATTGCGGGGCCAACCTTGACCATGTTGGCAACCTCGGCCGCCGTTTCCACTGCCTTGTCGTAGATCGGGCGTTGAACAAGCATCCGGCTGGGGGCGTTACAGCTTTGGCCGGTGTTTTGCATCATGTGCAGCACGCCGCGTTTGACCGCCTTCTCGTCGGCGTCCTCAAAGACCACATTGGCACCTTTGCCGCCCAATTCCAGATGCACTTTTTTGAGCGTTTCGGCTGCGTTCTTCGAAATCGCCGTGCCAGCACGGGTTGAGCCGGTAAAGCTGACCATATCGACATCCTTATGGCCCGATAGCTGAGAGCCAACGCCCACCCCGTCACCGTTGACCAGATTGAACACACCGGGTGGGAAGCCTGCCTCGTCCATCATCTCGGCAAAGATCATCGCGTTCAACGGGCTTTGCTCTGACGGTTTCAAAACCATCGTACAGCCCGCAATTGCCGCCGCGCCAACCTTGAGCGTGATCTGGTTCATCGGCCAGTTCCAGGGTGTGATCAGCGCGGCAACGCCAACAGCCTCGTAAATGATCCGGTCATTTGGTGCGTGATCTCCAAGCGGGCGCTCAAACTCGAATGCTTTGGCAGCGCGAATGAAGTTCTTCAGATGGTAGATGCCCGCCCCAGCCTGCGCCGAACGGGCCAGATCGATGGGCGCCCCCATCTCAAGCGACATGGCTTGCGCCAGATCCTCGGACCGCGCCGCATAAAGATCCACCAGTTTTTCAACCAGCGCTATGCGGGTTTCCACCGGGGTTTCCATCCAGCCGGGAAGGGCGGCCTTGGCCGCCGCGACGGCTGCATTTGTGTCGGCTTCCGCGCCAAGCGAAATCACTGCGCAGGGTTCTTCGGTCGAGGGGTTTATGACCTCGAAATCATTGGGCTGCGACGGCGCGACCCAATGACCGTTAATATAGAAATCCCGTTTTTCGATCATCGTGCGCCCTCCTGAAGGTTCAGCCTTAAATCGGTGTTTCGGACACACTCTGTCACCCATACTTAGACTGGGCAATAGTGAATTTGATCAAATTATTTTCTTGGGAGGTCTGTAAATTCCTTATCCCTAGACGCATAGGATGGTTTAACCTGCGCGCAAAGTGATTAGGTTCCAAGCAACCGACTCAGGTTTTTAACAGGAAAGGAGATGCCCCATGGGTTTGCGCATCAACGATACCGTCCCAAATTTCATAGCAGAAACGGATCAGGGTACCGTTCAGTTTCACGACTGGATCGGCGACAGCTGGGCCATTCTGTTCTCGCACCCAAAGGATTTCACGCCTGTTTGCACCACCGAGTTTTCTGCCGTTGCGCAACTGAATGACGAATGGGCTGCGCGCAACACCAAGGTGATCGGTGTTTCGGTCGACGGGGTCGAGGACCACAAGAAGTGGAAAAAAGACATCGAAGAATACGGCAAAGCCAATCCTGGTTTCCCGATCATCGCCGATGACGGACTGGCTGTGTCCAAAGCCTTCGATATGCTGCCCGCTGAAGCGTATCTGCCGGACGGTCGCACTCCTGCAGACAGCGCCACTGTGCGTTCAGTCTTCATCATCGGCCCGGACAAGCAACTGAAGCTGTCGATGACCTATCCGATGACCGTGGGCCGGAACTTTGCCGAGATCCTGCGTGCGCTGGACGGGCTGCAGATGTCAGCCAAGGGTGTTGCGACACCGGCCAATTGGGTTCCGGGCGAGGACGTAATTATCCCGCCGACCGTTTCCAACGAAGATGCCAAGGCCAAGTTTGGCGAGTTTGAGACGATCTTCCCATATCTGCGCAAGACCAAAGCACCGTCCTAAGGCGGGCTGAAAGTTGGGGGGCCGTTGGCTCCCCAATCGCGTCTATAGGAATTTTTCCCAAAATGTGTTTAGCGTCGGATGCAACTGGCGGTTGCTGATCGCATGGCAATCCGCAGAATGTTTGATCTGCGCTTTATTTTGTCGATTTTTTCAGAATGCCCCCGCACCAGAGGCGCGAGGGCATAACGGGGAAGGGAAACCGGAGAGAAACCTAACCCCCGATTTTATCAAAACTTGTAACGAAGCCCGAAGTTGACGCTGAATGTATCCAGGTCGTCTTCAACCGTTCCCGTCAAAGCGCCGTTCGGGGCCAACCGCTGCGACGACACATCAAAGGCGCGGGCATAGCGGGCGTCTACGGTAAAGGCGGTTGACGGGTTGATGTCATAAGCCACGCCAGCGATCACCTGAGCCGCAAAAGCAGTGTCGCTGTCATCCAGCGCCACACCGGGGCCGTAAGCAAAATCCAGATCCGAATAAGTCGCGCCCAGACCAAAGCCAGCAAACGGGGTCAGCGCACCGGATTGTTTGAAGTCGAACAGCACGTTGGCAAAGAGCGAAGTTTGCGACACGTCGCCGGAAATATTGCCTTCCGGTGCCGGACCGTTGCCCGAGAAATTTACACCATCCACGTCGCTTTCGCGGTATGATAATTCCAGTTCAATACGCGTTCCGACCGTGTCGTTGGACCACTGCGGGATCTCTTTACCGATAGCCACACCCAGGCCAAAACCTGCATCAAAATCCGTATCGACAGATTGGGTCGCGCCGCCAATCGCGCCAGAGAAATTGCTGTCCTGCAACTGACTGTAGCCAATGAAGCCTTGAACATAGGTGCCGTCACCCAGGCTTTGCGCGGTTGCTGCAGTTGAGCCCAGCATCAGGGCGGCGGAGGTCAGGATGAAACGACTAACCATGATCATGTCCTTTGTTCCAAAACGTTTCCACACGTAAATCGTGTGTCTGGCGTTGCATGGAAAGGGCTTGGGCTGTCACATCGGATCACTCTAAATTGGGTCCGTGTGATAGAATAATTCGCTTTATCAAATTGTTGTCGCTCGACAGCAGCAGGTTGGTTTCTGATCTGCGCAGGGATGTGCTAGTATGGCTGAAGGGGGCTGTTCCACAGGCGAAGGCCATCGGGATTTCACTGTACTTTGCAGGAGAGAACCATGGCGTTTACAGATTGGTATGTTGAAGGAGAAAGCTTCGGTAACTGCAATTGCGGTTATGCTTGTCCCTGCCAATTCGAAGAACTGCCCACGCATGGGGATTGCCGGGGCTTCGAGGTGCTTGAGATTGGCAAGGGGCATTTTGGCGACACTGATCTTTGCGGTGCCAAAGCTGCTCTGATTTATGCCTGGCCAGGGCCGATTTTCGAAGGTGGCGGGGAAATGCAGGTGATTGTTGATCCTGCGGCGAGCCCTGCGCAGCGCGCTGCGCTGGAAAAGGTCTTTCATGGAGAAGAAACAGAAGAGATGGCGACGCATTGGTACGTGTTCCGTGCCATGTGCGATAAGGTGCACGAGACTCTCTATTTGCCGATTGAGTTCGAGATGGACATGGAAGAGCGTACTGCCCACGTGTCCATCGGAGATGTGCTGAGCTCGACGGGTCGTCCCATAGAAGCCCCACATGGCGGGGGCGCGCATCGCGTACGCATCGAAATTCCCGGGGGCATCGAATTCTCTGTGGCCGAGATCGGCAGCGCCACAACACGCGCAGATGCGGCGATCAAGCTGGATTTGAAAGACAGTTATGGCCAATGGCACGTCCTGAAACATGGGCCGAGTGGCGTCTTTCACTAGATGATGTCAGGCGGCCCTCTTCTGCAGGTTTGGACTTGTCTGCCAATTTGGAACCATCAGCTCTGATTTCAGAATTTCGGCCTCAAAGGGTTTTAGAACCGGCGGTACCGTTGGCCCGTAATCTTGCGCGCCGCGCGACAGGTCTGGGAACAGGTCGAACAACCTGCGCAGGGTGGCAGGTTCCATCGCACTGAGGGTCGTGTCGCCGGGATAGAAGGATTCGGACCAGATCCCTTCGACATTCACCAGCTCATGCTGATCTAAAAGGATGTGAACATATTCGACCCCCTGCGCAGGCAGGTCCTGTACAATGCTTTGCCCGTTGATCAACGCCTTTGCCGGGGTCAGCATCACGGTCTCGCCATGCATCAGCTCCATCATCGCTGATGTCACGGCGACCCGATGTTGCGGCGACACCAGCAGATCGCGCGTGGGGGCGTTTTGCCCGAAACAGCCCGCCTTCAAGCGCACTGGGCACAGATGCGGAGACGAACGCAGCTCTTGCGTCGACAAATGCCGTCGCCCGATCCAGCGCACTGGCCGGATGCGCCCATCTGTGGTCAGGACAGGATCCCCCGGTACCAGTTCTTCCACCTGGCGCTGCCCGGAGGGCGTCAGGATCAGCGACCCCGTGGTGAAACACACGAAAGAGGGTAGGCTCTGATACGGGGTAGAAGTTGCGGTGCCGCCAAAGCTGGTGTCTTCGATGGTGTCATTCAGCGCAGCCTGCCCCGAAGTGACGATGATATAGCGCGGGTTGCTGAACTGGATCAGGGTGAAACTGACAGGCGCGCCGTTGATCGTTCCGGAATATGTCTCGAACGTACTGAAATTCTGAGACGAGGCGGTAAAGCCCGGCAGCCCGGAAAGATCCAATTGGGTGCTGTCGGGGTCCGGGTCATCCAGGATCGCGTCGTTATCAGTTACTTCAACAGAATACGCGGCCGTGATATCGACGTTGCGCGTGCTGAACGGGTCTGCACTGATTTCATAGACGGTAATCGTGGCCACGGTCGCACAACATCCCTAAGAGCAACAAAATTACCCTTAAGGTTGTGCTAATACGTTTAAGAATCGTTAATGGTTGATTTACCAAGGCCAGAGTATGGGGGCGTGATTGATGACATCTCCAAACAAAAAAGACCCCGGACAGTGCCGGGGCCTTTCGAGCTTGAAGAAAGTTACAGATTACTCTGCGTCTTCTTTCTTTTCTTTCTTCTCGGGAACGACCTCTTCGCCGGTTTCCTGATCGACGACTTTCATCGACAGGCGGACCTTGCCGCGATCGTCAAAGCCCAGCAGCTTGACCTTCACTTCCTGACCTTCCTTCAGAACGTCTGACGGATGGTTCAGGCGGCGATTTTCGATCTGGGACACGTGGACCAGACCGTCGCGCTTGCCAAAGAAGTTCACGAAGGCGCCGAAATCGACGATCTTGACCACTTTACCGGTGTAGATCTGACCTTCTTCCGGTTCGGCCACGATCGAATAGATCATGTCATAAGCCTTCTGGATCGATTCACCGTCGGGCGATGCGATCTTGATGACACCGTCGTCGTTGATGTCGACCTTAGCACCCGAGGTTTCCACGATCTCGCGGATGACCTTACCGCCCGAGCCGATCACTTCGCGGATCTTATCGGTCGGGATGTTCATGGTTTCGATGCGCGGGGCGTGGACCGAGAATTCGTTGGTCTCGGACAGGGCTTTGCCCATCTCGCCCAGAATGTGCATCCGGCCCTCTTTGGCCTGTGCCAGAGCGGTTTCCATGATCTGCGGGGTGATACCTGCGACCTTGATGTCCATCTGCAGCGAGGTGATGCCGTTTTCGGTACCTGCCACTTTGAAGTCCATGTCGCCCAGGTGGTCTTCATCACCCAGAATGTCGGTCAGAACAGCATAGTCGCCATCATCTTCCAGGATCAGACCCATGGCCACACCGGCAACCGGTGCTTTCAGCGGAACACCTGCGTCCATCATCGACAGCGAACCACCGCAGACAGAAGCCATCGAGGAGGAACCGTTGGATTCCGTGATCTCCGACACCACGCGAACGGTATAGGGGAAGTCGGTTGGCGCAGGCAGAACCGCTTGCAGCGCGCGCCATGCCAGCTTGCCGTGGCCGATTTCACGACGGCCGGGCGAACCAACGCGGCCAACTTCACCCACCGAATATGGAGGGAAGTTGTAGTGCAGCAGGAAGTTCGATTTGAAGTTGCCATGCAGCGCGTCGATGAACTGTTCGTCGTCACCGGTGCCCAGCGTGGTTACAGCCAGCGCCTGTGTCTCACCACGGGTGAACAGGGCGGAACCGTGGGTCCGGGGCAGCAGCGAGGTTTCGGCTTCGATGGCGCGCACATCGGTGGTCGAACGACCGTCGATGCGCTTGCCGCCTTTGACGACGTCACCGCGCAGAATACCGGCTTCCAGCTTTTTCATCGCCGAGCCAAGATTGGCGTCTTCCAGCTGTTCCTCGGTCAGCGCTTCTTTGATCGCTTCACGGGCAGCGGCAACAGCGGCGGTGCGCTCTTGCTTGTCGGTGATCGCGAAGGCGGCGCGCATCTGTTCTTCACCGGCAGCGGAAACAGCGGCGTACAGCTCCGAGTAATCGGGAGCGACGAACTCAAACGGCTCTTTCGCGGTTTCTTCGGCCAACGAGATGATCAGGTCGATGACCGGCTGGATTTGCTCATGCGCAAAGGTCACGGCGCCCAGCATTTCGGCTTCGGACAGTTCATAAGCTTCCGACTCCACCATCATCACGGCGTCTTTGGTACCGGCCACAACCAGGTCCAGACGCTGTTCGGGGTTCAGGCGCAGGTCTTGCATATCGTCCACGGTCGGGTTCAGGACGTATTCGCCATCCACGAAACCAACACGGGCACCAGCGATCGGGCCCATGAACGGGGCACCCGAAATGGTCAGGGCAGCCGAAGCAGCGATCATTGCAACGATGTCGGGGTCATTGACCAGATCGTGGGACAGCACGGTGCACATCACCAGAACTTCGTTCTTGAAGCCGTCAACGAACAGCGGGCGGATCGGACGGTCGATTAGACGCGCGGTCAGCGTCTCTTTTTCGGTCGGGCGCGCTTCGCGCTTGAAGAAGCCACCCGGAACCTTACCGGCGGCATAGTATTTTTCTTGGTAGTGTACGGTCAGCGGGAAAAAGTCCTGACCGGGCTTTTGTTGCTTGGCAAAGGTCACGTTGGCCATGACGCTGGTTTCGCCCAGCGTGGCAATCACGGTGCCGTCGGCCTGACGGGCAACCTTGCCGGTTTCCAGTGTCAGCGTCTCTTCGCCCCACTGAATCGATTTCTTCGTTACATCAAACATATGCGTATCCTAGAACGGAGCACTCCCGCCCCTGCGGGTCTCCGGTTTGCATGGCGGCCCCATTGCCGCCGACCCCACTTTATCTTCCATTCGAGTGCCAGGGTCAGGGCACAACGTCTCAGATAACGCGCGCATACATGAGAATGCGTTGGAAGGAAAGAGAAACCGCATCCGGCGGCCGGATCATGCTGAGACAGATCGAAGCTTTCCTTTTGTACGTAATTTTCAGGTCAGGGCATGAAACTGAACGTCGTGAAACAGGGCGTTTTTTCCGGGCAGGGGATAATAAATCGCAAAAAAATTTTATCGCTAACATAGGTGAGATCGAATGCAATTGAAAAAATAGCAAGGCTGTATAAGCTCTTACGAACCAGCCTGCGGTCGAAATGACGGAAACGCGCCAAGGGGGTAACTATCTCATAACCGTCCGCCGACCGAATACCTTGGCGTTTGCAAAAAGCGAACAGAAGGGCAATCGAATGGCACAAACAAAGAAGATGCTGGATCCGGACCCCCGGATTTACGACTTCGAAACGGAATATGAGCTGGGTCAGGATAACGTCCGGCCATTTGGTCTGGATATTCACAACCCGGTCTTTCTGATCTCGAGTATTTTGATCTTTGCGTTCGTTCTGATCGCATTGGCCAACCAAGAGGCTGCGGCTTCTTTCTTCGGCTGGCTCCGGCCCTGGCTGACCAGCACGTTTGACTGGTTCCTGGTTCTTTCGGTCGACGCAATTACCCTGTTTTGTCTGGTTCTGATCATTCTGCCGGTCGGCAGTGTTCGGATCGGCGGCAAGGATGCCAAGCCTGACTATTCCTATGCCGGATGGATCGCGATGATGTTCGCCGCCGGTATTGGTATCGGTCTGCTGTTCTTTGGCGTGATGGAGCCGGTCTATTATAACTTTGCCGAAAGCGGGAATGCGCGGCCCTTGGGCATTGATATTGCCGTTCCGGGCAATGAATACATCGGCATCGTCGGCACAATCCATCATTGGGGGCTGGAAGGCTGGGCAGTCTATGCCGCTGTGGGTCTGAGCCTTGCGATTTTTGCCTATAACCTGAATCTGCCACTGACCCTGCGCTCGGCCTTTTATCCAATCCTGGGCGAGCGTGTCTGGGGCTGGTGGGGCCATATCATCGACACGCTTGCGGTGTTTGCGACGTTGTTCGGCCTGACGACCTCTTTGGGTCTTGGGGCGCAGCAAGTTGCGGCGGGGCTGAACGAGGTGTTCGGCATCGAACCCAGTCCGACCGTGACCGTGCTGCTGATCATCGGCATCACCATGATCGCGCTGGGATCAGTCCTTATGGGCATGGATGCAGGCGTGAAACGGCTGAGTGAGATCAACATGATCATGGCTGTGGGCCTGTTCCTTTTCGTCATTGTTGTCACCGGCGTTGGCACAGCCATCGCGCGGTATTTCAACGTCATGGTGGATTACGTGACGCACCTTCCGGCGCTGTCGAACCCGTTCGGGCGAGAAGACACCAGCTATTTCCATGGCTGGACGACCTTCTACTGGGCCTGGTGGATCGCATGGTCGCCGTTTGTAGGCATGTTCATCGCCCGCATCTCCAAGGGACGCACGGTGCGAGAGTTCATCCTCTGCGCGCTGCTGGCCCCGACGGCAGTCTGTGCCCTGTGGATGTCGACCTTCGGCGGAGCCGCCATCGACATGCTGAACGCAGGCGGAGCGGAAGGTGTCCGCGCCACCGTGATCGACAGCTACGCCCCCGAAGGCGCGCTGTTCGGCTTCCTGAAAGAGCTGCCGCTTTATGGCATCGTCGCGCCCATCGCGTTGATCCTGATCGTGGTGTTCTTTGTCACCTCGTCCGACTCGGGTTCGCTGGTAATCGATACGATTACGGCAGGCGGCAAGATGGATGCGCCGGTTGTTCAGCGTGTGTTCTGGTGCACGCTCGAAGGCCTGGTGGCCATCGCCTTGCTGCTTGGGGGTGGCCTATCCGCCCTGCAGGGTGCTGCGGTTTCAACAGGGATACCGTTCACGCTGGTGGTCCTGATAATGTGCTACTGCCTGTGGCTGGCGCTGAAGTCGGAGAAGGCGAAGATGTAAGTTCTACGCGCGAAAACAACGAAACGCCCGCCATTTGGCGGGCGTTTTGAGTCCCTTATCGGACCTTCACCGAACATTGAGGATTTGACTGTGAGGCAAGTTGCAAACTGCAGGTTCCGGACGTTCAAAATCAGGTATCGGTTGGCTGGCGAGCGAACAAAACCCCAAACCTAAAGTCGGCTTCCGTCATGATGCTCGTGTGACCCGAGACAGCATTAACATTATTGAAATAACTGATAGCCGCAGTCTAATGTGTAAGACAGGTTTTAGGGACCAAAAACCAAGACGATTCAGGTTGGGTATTGTGATGACGTTAAAGTTCTTTTGGACTGGCTTGCTCTTTTTTCTTATCCCTTTGTCTGCTGAAGCGGACACTGCATTCTTCAAGATTTGTCAAAACTACGATCAGGTCAGTTCCGGTCTTGCACCCCATTGGACAAAATCGAATTCACTGCTTTGGGTACGGAAGTTCTTCACGTGTATTCGGATTTGACATGGGCTCCAGATGGTGCTCGCCAGCACCCAGACATCTATCTTCGATGGCTACATGTCTCGCCGGATGGCACGGAGACGCTGGTTGCATCTTACCCGGATGTGCCAGCTTATCGCTGGCGACCGTCCCAGACCGTTCCTGTTACACGCTGGCATATTGAAGTCACAGTTTGGAAGGACCTCGAAGGTAGTTTTGTCTTTCAGGCCTATACGCAGCCCGCGGCAATCGAGGACAGCCTGATCGAACAACTTTCGGTGCCTGTGATCAAGTAACTAAGGGAGAAGCCCGTTGAGATATTTGATGAAATTTTCAGCAATTATTCTAGTTGCTCTGTCTATGTTTGCGCCGTTCGCCAGTGCGCAAGAAACTACCTTTAGTGGCGAAGCTCTACGCACTTTATTTACATCGTTAAATGGGCGCATAGATGAAATCGCAAACGGTAGCCGAGCATCGCATGCCGAGTTGGCAGAAGAACTCAATAGGCTTGAATCTTCAATGAATGAATTTCGTTTGCTGGAAGATCGCATTTCCGAGCTCGAAACTGCTGTGGAAGCCACGGGTGTTTTGCGTGATGAATTGCTAGAAGCGATTGAGGTTTCATCTGCATTAAACGATGCGTTGGAAGATGTTAAAAATAATTCTTCTGCTGCACTGCAAAGTGCCGAAGATGCTCAAACCAGCGCTAGTTCAACAGCGTGGATTCTAACTGTTGTTTCCAGCATTGTATCGGTTTTGGTTATCGTAATTGGGCTGTTCTTTTCGTCTCGTTTCATGCATTTGCACGCCGAAAATCAAGTTTCCAAAGCGCTACTGGAACGGATTGAGAAAGAACTAGAAAAGAAAAACACACCGGTCGAAACGGACGCAAGATTAGCAACTTGAAGTGTCGATCCGTCAGGTTAGCCTTCGCTTATTCAGCTATAGCTTTTTTGAGCGACAGCAAAAAACAGCGTTCCGGTCAGCAACAAAACCGACCAAAAGTTGATATGAGCTATCCGTAGGCGATGAATGTTTGTTGTTTGCACATAGCTACCATTTTTTAAGACCCATGCCGCAAATGCAGCGAACGGCAGCTTGGCGGCCCTAGAAAAAGAAAAACGCCCGCCAAAGTGGCGGGCGTCTGAAATCTCAAAGCGGTGCGGTCCGACTTTAGCGGCGGATGCCCAGCTTTTTGATCAGGTCCTGGTAACGCGCTTCTTCTTTGCCCTTCAGGTAGTCCAGCAGTTTACGGCGCTGGGCGACCATTTTCAGCAGACCGCGACGACCGTGGTTGTCTTTTTTGTGGGTCTTGAAGTGCTCGGTCAGGGTGTTGATGCGCGAGGTCAGGATGGCAACCTGTACTTCAGGCGAACCGGTGTCGCCTTCTTTGGTTGCGAATTCTTGCATGACGCGTGCTTTTTCAGCGGCAGTGATCGACATCGGGGTCTCCTTCAAAGGTTAGAGTTGATGGCGCAGGCCGGGATGTCGTCCAGCACAGGCCCATGGAGAAAACCGCACCGATTCCGATGCGGATGGGCGCGTATAAGCGGAATTTTGTCAAATGGCAAAGGGAATCTGCGGCCTCAGATCATCTGACCATACTGTGCCAGTTGCGCTTCTGAAATCAGTTGAATATCGGCGACAGTCAATTCTTCTGCCCCGTATACCTGCGCCACCTCCTGACCGTTGATGATCACATGCGTCAGGTTGGTGTTGTCACTGTCGCGTTCTACCGAAATTTCGGGTTCAGTCTCTTCTTCCCAGGTGACAAGCAGTTTGTCCTCGCCGGGCTGGAAGCCCATGACGGTAACATCGTCTTCTCCCGGGCTCAGCACGATGTCATCCGCGCCCTGGCCGCCTGTCACAACATCCCCGTCCCCTGCAATAATAGTGTCATCACCATCCCCGCCGTTCAGAAAATCCTGTTCGGCCGCACCCTCTTCGATGCCGAACACAAAGTCGTCCCCATCGCCACCAAAGATTGCATCTTCGCCCGCCGCTCCGACCAGAACGTCATCCCCGAAGCCGCCTTGCAATGCGTCGTCACCGACCCCGCCGTCCAAAGTATCGTCACCCTGACCGCCATAAAGCTCATCTTCCCCGTCACCACCGTCCAGAGTGTCGTCGCCGAAATGCCCGTACAGAGCGTCATCGCCGACGTCGCCAAACAGCAGGTCATCATCCGCTTCGCCATGGAGGACATCGTTGTCCGGCCCGCCATAGATGGTATCTATCCCGTCGCTGCCATGCAGGACGTCATCCCCCTGGCCCCCGTGGATCGTATCGTCACCGCCATAGCCGTTGATCTGATCCACGCCGTCCCCTCCTGTGATGATGTCCGGGCCGTCTTCTCCGGCAATGACCAGATCGCCTTCGAATTCGGAAAGGACGATACCGGTGGACAGGGGTTCGACTTCGGTTTCGACGGGGTCTTCGACATTTTCGCCGATATCCAGGAATTCCCCGGTTTCGGCTTCGGATTGCGGCTCATCTTCGGGAATGTCATCTGGCACGTCCTCGTCTTCGATCAGCATGTCGCTCATCGCGTAAGCTGCACCGCCGATGGCGGCCAGTCCAATTAATCCGGCCAGAAACATGGCACCCTCCGATGGCAGAAAACTCCGAGGGGATTGTCTCATTCTGCAGGCAGCAGCGTCAAAGATAAGTTGTTGAAAGGGTTAATACTTTATCACCACTGCTCAGGCTGTTGAGTGTAGGCGATGTAAAGGGGGTGCTTGGGGTGGCCGTCTTTGGTCAGACCCAAATGGAACAGGGGTTGACCCGTCTGACGCAACAACTGTTCAACTGCCGGGCCACGGTCCAGATGTGCGCCGTGGGTGCCCCAGGCGGCAATGACCCGATCGGCCCAGTCCACGCCATCCAGAATCGCCCTGTCATTTTCTGGTCCCACTGGATCAGTGGCAGCGCGCATCTTGCGCGGGTCAGTGTCGCGCCAGGCAAAGATGTTGGTCACCTGAAACGCGCCAAACCCCAAGGCCCGCGCGCGGCGCTCGCAGCGTTCTACCGTAGGGTCATTCTGCACCTCAGTCGCGGTCGAGGGGTTCAGCATCACAAACAATGCCTTCTGCCCCTTTGGATCCCAGACGCGGGTCAGGCTATAGCGATATTTCTCGCAATCGGAATAGATGGCGGTCGAGGGCGCATCGCCCTTGGTATGTGTTCGGGTGATCATGCCAACCGCCTAACACGTGAGTTAGGCGACGAACACCCGGCTCGGATGCAGCTCGCCTGATTTGTAGATGCCCACAGCCACCGCCTTGCCGTCCAACGAGGCCCAGGCTTCATCGCCGTATTCGACGTCTGATGCCATCACCATGCCGGGATTGCCGTTGCGCAGGCGGGTGGCGCCCTCCGGGGTGCATTTCAATTCGGGCAGGTCCGACAGGCCGGTTTCCAGCGGGTGCAGATACGCGTCCAGCGCGGTTGTCTTGGCCATATCGTCGATCTGTTCGATGGTCAGGCCATCTTCGGCCTCAAACGGGCCGGACCAGATGCGGCGCAGTTCCTTGACATGTCCGTGGCATCCCAGTGCCTCACCCAGATCGCGCGCGATTGAGCGCACATAGCCACCTTTGCCGCAGGTCATTTCCAACACCACGTGGTCTTCATCGGGGCGGTCGACAAGGATCAGTTCCTCGACCCAAAGGGGCCGAGCGGTCAGTTCCACATCCTCGCCATCGCGCGCCAGTTTATAGGCGCGCTGGCCGTCGATCTTCACGGCAGAAAACTTAGGCGGAACCTGCATGATATCGCCCAGAAACGGGGTCAGCGCCTGTTTGATGTCCTCATCCGATGGGCGCGCATCGCTGCTTGCGATCACTTCGCCCTCGGCATCGTCGGTATTGGTGGCTTGACCCAAACGCACGGTGAACGTGTAAGCCTTCAGCGCATCGGTGATATAGGGAACGGTCTTTGTTGCCTCGCCCAAAGCCACGGCCAGAACGCCGGTTGCTTCGGGGTCCAGTGTGCCCGCATGGCCCGCCTTTTTGGCATCCATCGCCCAACGCACCTTGTTGACCACAGCGGTCGAGGTCATGCCCGCAGGCTTGTCCACAACCAGCCAACCGGAAATGTCGCGACCCTTGCGTTTGCGTCCCATCTTGCACCTTGCCCTTTGCTGAGGCGCGCGGGTTAACGGATCACACCCGCCCTGTCAATTTGCAGGCATGTCCTCAACTACACCCACAATCGGTCCCAACGAGAATCCCAGATCCGAACGGTTGCCTGCGCGGTCATACATTCGTGAGATATTGCCGTCCAGAAACAGCGCGTTTGGGGTGTTCAGAACATCGCGAAACAGTCTGCCGAATTCGTGGAAGGTGACATAATCTTCTGAGATCGCAAAAACGGCCCGCGCGCCATCGGCACTGGTGCCAACACCGTTGCGGATATAGCGCGAGGTCGAATCGGGCAGAAAGCGCGGGTGCAGTCCGCCGTCGATCACCAGCATCGGGCCGGATTGGGTGGCAAAGCGGCAGTCCGGTGTCTGATCCACGAAATCCAGCGTCTCGAACACATCGGCGCGCCCGTTGCGGATGCAGAAAACGCCATTGGGCAGCAGGCCGAAATTGCCGGGGCCGGGGTTCGCGATTACCCGCATCTGCTCCTGCCCATCTTCGACATAATGGCCGACGGGCGAGCGGTCGTCGTGATACATGCCGGCGTTCATCGCAAAGGCCAGCCGTTTGCCCTCGGGTTCAAGCGTCTCGTTAACCGATGAGAAATGCCCCAAAACTTCGCCGTCTTCACCATTCAGAAAAAGGCGCAGATCCGCTGCAGTCGCATCGACCTCGCAGACGGTGTAGCGCAGATCCTCGTGAGTCACGTTTTCGCAGGTCACCGCAGAGGCTTGCGCGGCCCATAAAGCCGCGCCCAAAATGGTCAGTGCCCGGATCACTCGTCCAGATCGCGGCGTACCGCGTCCTGCTGGAACATGCGGCGGGTGTCGTCCAGACGGTCAAACGTGTCATCCAGGCGGAACCTCAGATCAGGCGAGAACTTCAGGTTCAGTTTCTTGCCGATCACGCGCCGTAATTCGCCTTTATTGCGGGCCAGCAGGTCGATCACGTCCTCTTGCCCTTTGCCGCCCAGAGGCAGCACATAGGCCGTGGCGATTTTGAGATCGGGCGAGGTACGGACCTCACCCACGGTGATTGACATGCGGTTCAGGTCGGGATCGTGGACATCTCCGCGCGCCAGAACTTCGGACAGGGTGCGACGGATCAGTTCGCCGACACGCAGCTGTCGTTGGGACGGGCCGGGGCCATCGTGGAATTTGTTCTTTGCCATATTTCCGATCTAAGCCCAAAGCGGGGCTTTGCCAAGCGGGCGCGAACGGGGTAGGAGGCTTTGAGCCGACTTAGCGAAAAGGACCAGCGCAATGACCCATATTCCGGGGATCGTCATCACAGGGGCTTCGGGCCGTATGGGGCAGATGCTGATCAAGACTGTCACCGACAGCGATCAGGCGCGTTTGGTTGGTGTGGTAGAGCGCAAGGGTCACGATTGGATCGGTCAGGATGTGGGCACGGCCATGGGTGGTCAGGCGCTGGGCGTCACCGTCACCGATGATCCGCTGGAGGCGTTTGCGCAAGCGCAGGCGGTGATCGATTTCACCGCGCCCGAAGCGACTTTGGAGTTTGCCGCTCTGGCTGCGCAGGCACGCTGTGTTCATGTCATCGGCACCACGGGCATGTCCGACGAACAGATCGCGGCACTTGAACCGGCATCACGCCACGCCGTGATCGTGCGGGCGGGCAATATGAGCCTTGGTGTGAACCTGCTGGTGCAACTGACCAAGAAAGTCGCTGCCGCATTGGATGAAGATTTCGATATCGAGATCATCGAAGGCCACCACCACCACAAGGTCGACGCGCCCTCGGGCACAGCGCTGATGCTGGGTGAGGCCGCTGCCGAGGGGCGCGGCGTCAGATTGGCGGATGTGTCTGATCGAGGCCGTGATGGCATCACCGGTGCGCGCAAGCGGGGTGATATCGGCTTCCACGCCATTCGCGGCGGCGATATCGTTGGTGAACATGATGTGCTGTTCGCTGCCCCCGGAGAACGCATCGTCCTGCGCCATTTGGCCAGTGATCGTGCAATCTTTGCCCGTGGTGCCCTCAAGGCCGCACTATGGGGTCAAGGCAAGACACCCGGGCAGTATGACATGGTGGACGTACTGGGGTTGTAAGCCATAGACGCCCGAATTGTTGGCGCTAAGCTCTGATCTATGCGATTACGTCGTTCCGGTCTGGCAACTGGTGTCCTGCTGGCACTATTTTATCTGACGCTGCTGCCGTTTGTGGCGCACGGGTTTGGTATGATCGGCGTCGGCCTGTCGCATGATGCGCCTGCGCAAAGCTATTTGTTTGCGGACGGTCAGAGCGTCGGCAACGCGGCGATGATTCTACATATCTTTGCCGGAACGGTGTTGGTAACGCTGGTGCCGCTGCAACTGGTCCGCGCCCTTCGGCAGCGCTTCAACTGGTTTCACCGCGCCTTGGGTGCTGTGCTGGTCGCGCTGGCTCTTGTGACCGGGATGGCGGGGATGACTTATATCCCTTTGCGAGGCACGATTGGTGGGCCGGTGATGTCTGCCGCGTTTTTCCTATATGGGATTTGCCTGTTCACCGCAGCCTTGATGGTGGCGCGCATGGCGCTTTGCAATGACCGCGCGGGGCACTGGGCCTGGGGGCTGCGGCTGTTCTGGCTGGCGCTGGGATCATGGCTCTACCGGGTGCATTACACGCTGTGGTATCTGCTGACCGGCGGGCTGGGGTCAGAGCCCGACTTCTCGGGCCCTTTCGATCTGGTTCAGAACTTTGCGTTCTACGTGCCCTATTTGCTGGCTGTGCAGATTTGGATCGTGCGCAAAGGGTCAGGGCATCAAGGGGCTTTGGTTAAAAGCCCTTGATCCTGTCTTCGCGCAATGGGCAGGCCAGGTACACACCGAACTCTTTCCCGATATCCGCGCTGACCCGTGCGTGAACTGCACCCTGCCGGTCGAGGAATCGTTGGTCATCTTCGACCGGGAATATCCCCTCGTGCCAGATGCCCGGGTGGATATAGAGGCCACGCGAGCCGTCGCACCAGAACGCCACCACCTTGTCGGGCGTCAGGTTGTCACCGGGCAGGGCCGCGGGGACGATGAAGGGTTTTTTGTCCAAAGGCCAAAACATCTGACCGCCGTCGGGGTGATAGTTCATGTGCCAGAGCAACACCTGATCACGGGGCGCGGTTTGCCGATCCGTCTGCGCGGTTTGCGGATCCGTGGACCAGCCAAGAACGTAATGCCCTTTGACGGCTTCGTTCTCGCCATACAGCACGTCGCCTCGCCAGTCACATTTGAACGTGCCTTCGACCCAGCCGCCTTCGTCGCCGGTGCCTTCGTCGATGGGGCGCCAACCTTGTTGCGGCCAGCGGACTATCTCGATTTCAAAGGTCTCGGGGTCATCGACCAGACAGCCATAGCCTTTGACCGTCTGATCTGTTGCGCGGATCAGAGGAACTTCGTGCCAGGGTAGCGAGGGCTTGGAACTGGCGTCGAAGATGTATTCAGGTGCAGTCACGACGTGCCCAGATGTTTGTCGACCATGCGCTGCACCATGGGTGCAAAATAGGGGAAATCGGGGGTCTCCATATCCGCGCGTTTACCGGCCTCATCCAGATAGCGAACCTGAATGATCTCTTTCAGGTTTGGGTTGGATTCGAATGCGACAACCTCTTCCGCGCTCATCGGGCCGCCCTGCAGTTCCAGCGTGTGGACCGAGGCAGTCGACAGGCGTTGAAAGTACTCGGGCTTGGTGGCGCAAAGATACCGTTTGGCCGCCACGTGATAGCGGCAGCAATCGGTGATGACCGAGGGGAAGAACTGTTCCAGTACCTCAGCGCCTGCGTCTTCGTGATGGCGGTCTTCGGTATCGTCGGGGTGATAAGTGCCGAATTCGGACGTAAAATGCCCGATGTCGTGCAGAAGTGCACCGACGATGATTTCCTCTGGCTGGCCGTTCTGCTCGGCGATGGTGGCCCCTTGCAGCATATGTTGGGCCATGGTGACGGGTTCGCCTAAGTACTCCTCGCCGCCGCGACGTTCGAAGATGTCACCGATGAAGGCCACGATATTGTCCCTGTTCAGGGTCGAGAAATCGGGTTTCATTCAGCCGCCTCCGGTTGTGTTATTTCCATCGCGGCGAGTGTGGACAGCAATCCATCCTTGTCAGCATAGCATCCCTGCAACCAGCGTGAGCCTGCACCGGAATAGCCCAGACGCGCGTGCAGCACGCGTGTGTTGTCGACGATAAAGCTTTCGCCCGGTTCCAGCTTGAACGACACGCCCATCGCCGGGTCGTCGATGATTCCACCCAATTGGCGGTAGGCAGCGTAATAGGCTTCCATCTTCTCAAAGGGGATATCGACGAACGGCGCGGAGGAGCGGTTGTTGAAACGGATTCCGATCAGTTCGCCATCTGGCGACAGTTCGATCATTGGGCGCCGCGACCGCAGGCAGACGCCGTCCGAGCCCTTGTATTCGAACCGCGCCGGGAAGCCGGCCAACAGGGCAAAACCCTCGGGGTTCTGATCGCGCAGCTTCTCGGCGGCGCGGAAGCCGTCGACCACGATGCTGTCACCGCCTTCGGCTGAATTCTCCAGACAATACAGAATTTGCAGCGTCGGCACCGGGTCGCGGTAGGGGTTATCGGTATGGGCCTGCAACCCAAGCCCGGTATAGGCGAGGTTGGTGGGGTTCACCTCGGTCCGCACTTCGAAATAGGGGCCATAATTGGTCTCGCGGACATAGCCAAACAGATCGGCCACCTTCAGCAGCGATTCCGGTTCGGTTGGGCCGCCTGTCAGCTTGGCAAACCCTAACTCGGCCACCGCCGCTAGCCAATTGCGCTTAGCAACCGGGCTGGCGTGGACCTCGTTCCAATCTCCGCTGGGGGCGTCGATGCCACGTTCCCAGGTGGTGATACCGGTGGCGATGCGGCCGAACTCGGCGGCTTGTGCGCTGTCATAACTGTGATCGGCCAGCCAGTCGGCAGGGAAGGTCACTGTCTTGCCCTCGGGCTGGAAGGTGATCACGAGGTCGCCGTTCAACACATCGGCAGCGCTGACCGAAATGTTGGCGGGGATGTCCCCGATAGTGATCAGGCGCTGACCGTTGCCGGGCGCGCGGGTGTCCGGGTCCAGCGCGTTGTCACGCAGCCAGATGGCGTGAAAGCGGGCTTGGCTATCGTCGGTGAAAGTCACGGTCACGACGTTGGTGTCATGAGTAGCGGTGCGCAGCATTGGGGATCTCCTGTTCGGCGCGAGCTTTGGTTGAGCAGATACGCCGTTCATGGCATTACGACAATTAATCCTTATTTCGTCTGAGGCTTGGAAAATCTTATGGCTAAGAAAAAGGTGGGATTACCGCCGCTGGACTGGCTGCGCGTGTTCGAGGCCGCAGGGCGTTTGGGCGGGTTCTCGGCTGCGGCCAAAGAGTTTGGTTTGACGCAGGCCGCTGTCAGCCAGCGGATCGGAAACCTTGAGGCTTGGTTGGGCCGATCCCTGTTCGTGCGCGAAGCGCGGGGTGTGTCGCTGACGGTAGAAGGCGAGAGCTATTTGCCTTTGGTGCAAGACAGCCTGCAGGCGTTGGAGCGCAACACAGAGGATCTGTTCGGCAAGTCCCCGCGTGAGTTGCGGGTGGCCGGGTTGTCATCCAATATTCATGCGCTGGTACTGCCTGCTCTACCTGTCTTTCACCAGTTGAGACCCAAAGTGCAGGTGATGACCGACTCGGTCGCACGTCGGTCTTCGTTGGATGAAGAACGGACCTGGCTGCAAATCCGATATGGCCGCGGTATGTGGGCCGGGCGCGATGCGGCCTTGATCGCGCGCGAGGTTCTTGTGCCCATGGCGGCCCCCGACGTTGAATGGGGTGCGCCTTTGATCGATCTGCGTGGTGAGCGCCCGGGGTGGCGGGAATGGTGTCAGAAATGCGATAAGAAGGATGTACCGACTTCCCAAATCAGTTTTGATTCAATGGAGCACGCAATCTCGGCGGCGCGGCGCGGCCTTGGTGTGGTGTTGGGGTCAGTTCCGCTGGCTTCTGCCGATCTTCAAGAGCGGCGGCTGCGCAGACTGGACCAACCTGAGCTGCAAACAAAAGACGGGTACTGGCTGACATGGCCCGAAGATCGGGCGACATCCCAGAAACAGCGCGCTTTGATAGGCGACTTCCTCAAGGCACTGCGCGGCTGAGCGCCTAGAAATCAATGGCGATGCCCTTCTTTTCCCAATCACCATAGCGGGCGGGGTCAGGTCCGTCGCGCCCGCCCAGTTCTTTGGGCAACGCCTTGGCTTCGGCTTCGGACTTGCGTCGGCGTTCTTCCGCTTCGGCCAGCGCGCGCCGGGCGGCGGGGGGCAAATCTTTGCGGTCGTCACTCATGACATCGGGTTCCTTTCCGTGCTGTGTCTTGATATACGCCCGCGTCCGCCATTGGCAATGCGGGCGCAAGTCACAGTAAGGCGGTACCATGGCAAACAGCGCAACAGCAGCACGGCGCAGCGCAATCTATCTGCTCGATCAGGTTCTGGGTGAGGGTCGCCTGTTGTCCGAATGTCTCGCAGCGGGTGCATTGGACCGGCTGGGTCCCGAAGATCGCGCGCGGGCTCAACGGTTGGCGTCAGAGACCTTGCGCGGCCTGGAACGCGCCGACAGGTTGTTGGACAATCACTTGAACCGCACACCCGCCCTAACAGTCCATAACGCGCTTAGGCTGGGCACAGTCGAGCTTTGTAACGGAGAAGCCGCGCATGGTGTGGTGAATTCTATGGTTGAGATCATCAGCCGCTCGCGCAAGCACGGGCGTCTTAAGGGCCTGGTGAATGCGGTTCTGCGCAAAGTGGCAGCCGAAGGCCCTGAAGCCTGGCCCAAAATGCGAGTCCCGCGCTTGCCGGAATGGCTTCGCAATCCCCTGACTATGGCGTGGGGCGCGGATGCCGTGGCCGGGATGGAGCAGGCGCATTTCGCAGGTGCACCGCTTGATCTTACCGTGAAGCGGGGGGGTATAGGTCCCTCGGGCGATGTGCTGCCGACAGGCTCAATTCGTCTGCAGGATGCCGGTCAGGTTTCGACCCTACCGGGATACAAAGCCGGGGACTGGTGGGTGCAGGATGCGGCGGCGGCTTTGCCCGTTCGCGTTCTGGCACCCAAAGCGGGCGAGACGGTTTTGGACCTTTGCGCTGCTCCCGGTGGCAAAACGATGCAATTGGCTGCGGCAGGAGCGGACGTTACGGCGTTGGATGTTTCAGAAGCTCGGATGGAGCGGGTGCGCGAAAACCTGCAAAGGACGGGTCTGACGGCGAAGGTCATTGTCGGGGATGCGCTGGAACATGAAGGTCAGTATGACGCGATCCTGCTGGACGCGCCGTGTTCGGCCACAGGTACGATCCGGCGGCACCCGGATTTGCCCTTTGCCAAGGATGGGTCCGAATTCGGCGGTTTGATCGAGCTTCAGACGCAGATGTTGGCCCATGCATGGGGTTTGCTGAAACCCGGTGGGCGTTTGGTTTATTGCACGTGTTCATTGTTGCCGGACGAAGGCGAAGTGCAGATTGAAGAGGCGCTTGAGATGTATCCGGACATGAGCGTGGATCGCGACGCAGTGAACATAGCGGGTGTTGATACGGATTGGATGACGGAAGAAGGCGGTCTGCGGCTGCGGCCCGATTATTGGGCGGATCAGGGTGGTATGGACGGGTTCTATATCGCCTGTCTGAACAAATCCGCCTAAGCGCACGCTTTTCGATGACTTGACGATCGACGCGGTCTATCGTTGGGTCTCAAGCGCCAGCAGAGCGCAAGGGGCAGAGTAACGCGAGACATGTCGAACTCGGACACCATGACCAGTCGATGGATGCGGTTTCAGAACCGTTTCTACGCGCGCCTGAGCCAGCGGCAAAAGGCGGTCACGGGATTTGTCGCACAGCCCGATCCGCGCACTGTCGGGTCGTTCGCACGTGGACGGCAATTGGTTGCCGGAAACCTCTTGTTTGCCGGATATCTGGTCGAGGCCGAAGATACCGGGCTCTGGGACGTCGTCGCCCCCAGCGCAGGTTTCGATGATGAACGCCACGGCTTTGCGTGGCTGGATGATCTGGCCGCAGTCGGAGACATGCGCGCGCGGGAAAAGGCGCAACGCTGGGTCTGGGGCTGGATCGAAGCGCATGGTCGCGGGCAGGGCCCCGGTTGGGTGCCTGACCTGACTGGTCGGCGGGTCATGCGCTGGATCAACCACGCGATCTTTCTGCTGCGTGGGGTGGATGAAAAGCAAAGCAGGCTGTTCTTCCGCTCGCTGGCACAACAGACATGGTTCCTGTCCAAACGCTGGCCGGCGGCGACGCCGGGCCTACCCCGATTCGAGGCTCTGGCCGGATTGGTACAAGCCGGTTTGGCGTTGGAAGGGTTGGAGCAGATGGCCGATCCTGCCCTGCGGGCTCTTGCCAGCGAATGCGATCGTCAGGTGGACGCGCAGGGGGGGATCCCCACGCGCAACCCGGAGGAGTTGCTGGAAGTTTTCACACTGCTCAGTTGGACAACCGCGGCGCTGAACGATCTGGGGCGCGGTGCGCCCGTCGCGCAGGTCAATGCGATCAAGCGGATTGCACCGACCTTGCGCAGCCTCCGCCATGCGGATGGCGCTTTGGCACGATTCCACGGTGGTGGACGCGGAGTCGAGGGGCGTCTGGAACAGGCCTTGGCACAAAGTGGCGTCAAGCATAAGGCAGCGACCGAATTGCCTATGGGCTACGCGCGCTTGTCTGCTGCACGCACCACTGTGATTGTAGATGCCAGTGCGCCGCCCAAAGGTGCCGCTTCGTTCAACGCGCACGCGTCCACATTGGCATTCGAACTGACCTCGGGCCGGCGGCCGTTGATCGTGAATTGCGGATCAGGGGCCAGTTTTGGCCTGGAATGGCGCCGCGCAGGGCGGGCGACGCCGTCGCATTCAACCTTGTGCCTGGATGGGTTTTCCAGCGCGCGGCTGGCAAATCCATTGCCGGGCCGCGAAAGTCAGGCGTTGGTGGATGCGCCGCAGGATGTGCCTGTCGATTTCGAAGACGCGTTTGAGGGTATCCGCTTCATGGCTGGTCATGACGGGTATGCCAAAGTGTTCGGCCTGACTCATGCGCGGACCTTTGAGTTGCGATTTGATGGGCGCGAACTTGCAGTCGAGGATATTCTGCTGACTGCGACCGACAAGGCAAAGCGCCAGTTCGACAAGGCTATGGACGCTTCAGGGCTCAAGGGGATCGGGTATGATATCCGTTTTCACCTGCATCCGGATGTGGATGCGGCGCTGGATTTGGGCGGGGCGGCGGTGTCCATGGCCCTTAAAAGCGGCGAAATCTGGGTTTTCCGCCATGATGGCATTGGAAAATTGTCCGTTGAGCCAAGCGTTTACCTTGAAAAGGGGCGTTTAAAGCCGCGCGCGACAAAACAGATCGTTCTATCTGGCCGCGCAATGGAGTATGCGACCCGCATCCGGTGGACTCTAAGCAAGGCACAGGACACAGCCTATGCCGTGCGCGATACGCACCGGGACGAGCCAGAATTCGACTGACGCCAAAAGGACCTTTGGACCCATGACCGATCTTCACCCCGTGCGCCGCGCGCTGCTTTCCGTATCCGACAAAACCGGGCTGATTGAGCTGGGCAAGGCGTTGGCCGAGCGCGGGGTCGAGCTGCTGTCGACCGGCGGAACGGCCAAGACGCTGCGCGATGCTGGGCTTGAAGTGAAGGACGTCAGCGAGATCACCGGTTTTCCCGAAATGATGGACGGCCGAGTCAAGACCCTGCACCCGGTGGTGCATGGTGGGCTGTTGGCGCTGCGTGACAACGACACCCATGTCGCTGCGATGAATGAGCATGGTATTGGCGCGATCGATCTGCTGGTGGTGAACCTCTACCCGTTCGAAGCCACAGTCGCCAAAGGTGCGGGCTATGATGAATGCATCGAGAATATCGATATCGGTGGCCCGGCGATGATCCGTGCGGCGTCCAAGAACCACGCCTTTGTAAACGTAGTGGTGGATGTTGAAGATTACTCCTCATTGCTGGACCAGTTGGAAGAGAACTACGGCAAGACGTCGTATGGTTTCCGCCAGTGGCTTGCCCAAAAGGCGTATGCCCGCACGGCGGCCTACGACACGGCAGTCTCGAACTGGATGGCCGACGCTCTGCAGCTGGAGGCCCCTAAGCGTCGCGCCTTTGCAGGAGAGTTGAAACAGACTCTGCGTTATGGCGAGAACAGCCATCAACAGGCTGCGTTCTATACCGATGGCACCAACCGCCCGGGTGTGGCCACTGCCGTGCAGCATCAGGGCAAGGAACTGAGCTACAACAACATCAACGACACCGACGCCGCGTTTGAGCTGGTCGCTGAGTTCGACCCCACTCAGGGCGCGGCTTGCGCGATCATCAAACATGCCAACCCTTGCGGTGTGGCCACGGGCGGGACGTTGCTTGAGGCTTACAAGGCGGCGTTTGACTGCGACCGCACCTCGGCCTTTGGTGGGATCGTGGCATTGAACCAGCCGTTGGATGCGGAAACTGCGCAAGAGATCACCGGGATTTTCACCGAGGTCGTGATTGCCCCCGGAGCATCTGACGAAGCCAAGGCGATCTTTGCGGCCAAAAAGAATTTGCGCTTGCTGACGACCGACGGTCTGCCAGATGTAACGGCCGGTGGCAAAACAGTACGTCAGGTGGCCGGTGGTTTGCTGGTTCAAGACAAGGACAACGGTTTTGTCGGCATGGACGACCTGAAGGTCGTCACCAAAAAAGCCCCGACTGATGAGCAGATGCGTGATCTGCTGTTTGCATGGAAAGTGGCGAAGCACGTCAAATCCAACGCCATCGTCTACGTCAAAGACGGTTCAACCGTGGGCGTGGGTGCGGGTCAGATGAGCCGCGTGGACTCGGCCCTGATCGCCGCCAAGAAAGCTGAACGCATGGCAGATGTGCTGGGACTGCCGCAGCCGCTGACCATTGGATCGGCTGTCGCCTCGGATGCCTTCTTCCCTTTCCCCGACGGTCTTATGGAAGCGGCTGAGGCCGGTGCAACCTGCGTCATCCAACCCGGTGGATCCATGCGCGATGACGAAGTGATTGCCGCAGCGGATGAGGCCGGTTTGGCCATGGTCTTTACCGGCATGCGGCACTTCCGTCACTGATGCAGTCACGCCTGCTTCTCTGGGCGGCGCTGGCCGCCTTTGCGATCGACCAGATCAGCAAGTATCTGGTCGTCCATGTCATGCGCGTGGCCGAGAAACCAGGTGGCATTGATGTTCTGCCACCGCTGCTGGTTTTCAAATACGGTGAGAATCGCGGTATCAATTTCGGTCTGTTTCAGGGGAATTCCGACTCCGCGCGTTGGGTGCTGATCGGTATTTCGATTGCGATTTGTGTCGGCGTTCTTATCTGGCTCAGCCGTATAGCCGCATCAAAACTCATGCTCTTCTGCGCAGGTCTGTTGATAGGCGGCGCGCTTGGAAACGTGGTGGATCGGCTGTTATACGGCTATGTTCTGGATTTCCTGAACATGTCATGTTGCGGCATCAACAACCCGTTTGTGTTCAACCTTGCGGATGTGTTCATATTTGCAGGCGCTTTGGGGCTGGTTCTGTTCGACAGCAAAAAGCCCTCGTGACGCGCCGAATTATATGAGATAAAAGCGCCAGAAACAGGCTGGAGACACCTATGCGGATGCCGCGCGCCATATTTGTTCTGACTGTTGTCGCAGCGGTTGCGGCATGTTCGAATCCCGGTCTGCGGGATCTGGCGCCTCCGGGGCAGGGTCCGGATGAATTTTCTGTTCTTCCGGTCAAACCACTGACGGAACCTCAGGATTACGCCTTTTTGCCTGCTCCGACGCCGGGCGGTGCCAACTTGACCGATCCGAACCCGAACGCTGACGCCGTGGCAGCGCTGGGTGGCAATGCGGCTGCACTGAACCCGAATACAGCGGTGCCGTCGTCAGATGCGGCGCTGGTCACGGCCTCAAGCCGTTATGGTGTGCCACCTGATGCGCGTCAGGTGGTCGAGGCCGAGGATGCCGCGTTCCGCAAGCGCCGCGGTCGCTGGACCGGTTTGCGTCTGTTCCCTGTCGATCGTTATGGTCAGGTCTATGAACGGCAATCCATCAATCCCTATGCGGAAACAAACGCCGCGCGTAACGCTGGGATTGAAACGCCATCATCGCCTCCTGATGAATAATTCTTAACTTTCCGTCATCGGTCTTGAACCCGGGCCGCACCACCGTAGTTTGAATACCAGAAACGAAACGGAGGATGCCCCATGGTTCGGGCCCTGGCTTTGTCGGCTGCCCTGATCGCTGCCACCCCGGTTTTCGCCGAGGACGGGAAAGAAGCGGTCACTACATTCACTTTGGACAACGGCATGGATGTCGTGGTGGTTGAAGATCACCGCGCGCCGGTGGTGCAACACATGGTCTGGTATCGCGCTGGATCTGCGGACGAGCCGATAGGGGCCTCCGGTGTCGCGCATTTCCTGGAACATCTGCTGTTCAAAGGTACAGACACGCTGGCTCCGGGTGAGTTTTCGGCCACCGTCGCCGCCAATGGCGGCAATGACAACGCATTCACATCCTATGACTACACCGCGTATTTTCAACGCGTCGCAGCCGACCGGCTTGAGTTGATGATGCGGATGGAATCCGATCGGATGCGGAACCTGCGGCTAAGCGAAGAGGATATTCTGACCGAGCGTGACGTGATCCTTGAGGAACGCAATCAGCGCACGGAAAACAACCCACGCGCTCTGTTCGGTGAACAGATGAACGCTGCGCAGTATCTCAACCATCGCTACGGCGTGCCGATCATTGGCTGGAAGCACGAGATGGAAGAGCTGGATATGGAGGATGCCCTGTCGTTCTACCAGACCCATTATGCACCCAATAATGCCATTCTGGTGGTTACTGGCGACGTTGAGCCTGAAGAGGTCCGAGCCCTTGCCGAGCAATACTACGGCGTGATCCCGGCCAACCCGGATTTGCCCGAGCGGGTTCGGTCGCAGGAGCCACCGCATACGGCAGAACGGCGCCTGACCTACAAGGACCCGCGCGTGGCGCAGCCCTATGTGCAACGCAGCTATCTGGCCCCCGAACGCAATCCGGGTGAGCAGGAAAAGGCAGCAGCCCTGTTTCTTCTGGCTGAGCTGTTGGGTGGCAGCACCACATCATACCTGAACGAAAAGCTTCAGTTCGATCAGCAAAAAGTCGTCTATGCGGGCGCATTTTATCGCGGCGTCTCGCTGGATGACACGACCTTTGACCTGCTGGTAGTTCCGGCACAGGGCGTGTCACTGCAAGAGGCAGAAGACGCCATGGATCAGGCTGTGGCCGACTTTATTGCCCAAGGCGTGAACGAAGACGATCTGAACCGCATCAAGATGCAGCTGCGCGCTGCTCAGACCTATGCGCGCGACAATGTGGACGGCATCGGCAACCGGTACGGCCGCGCCCTGACCAGCGGCTTGACGGTCGAAGATGTACAGGCTTGGCCCGACATTCTTCAGGCCGTGACGGGTGATGAGATCATCGCCGCTGCCCGCGAAGTGCTGCAACCCGAGGCATCTGTCACAGGTTGGCTGATGCGAGATGATGAGGTGACGCAATGAAACGGTTCCTTGCAACTCTGATTGCCTGTCTGGTTGCCCTGCCTGCCCTGGCCGAGATCGAGATCGAAGAAGTGACCTCACCCGGCGGCATCAAGGCCTGGCTGGTCGAAGATCATTCGATCCCCTTTACCGCGCTGGAGCTACGGTTTCGGGGCGGCACTTCTCTGGACGACCCGGATAAGCGCGGTGCTGTCTATTTGATGAGCGGTCTGATTGAAGAAGGCGCGGGCGACATGGACGCTCAGACATATGCCCGTGAGCTTGAAGCACTGGCCGCATCATTCAGGTATAATGCAGGCGACGACACCGTATCGATCTCGGCGCAATTTCTGACCGAGAACCGGGATGAGGTGGTCGAACTATTGCGCACCACCTTGCACGAGCCGCGTTTCGATCAGGATGCCATTGATCGCGTGCGCGCCCAGATACTGTCGGGATTGCGCTCGGATCAGACCGACCCGAATGAAATCGCAGGCTTGAACTTTGCAAGGATGGCCTATGGCGACCACCCCTACGGATCAGAAGGGAAGGGCTCGATCGAAAGCGTTTCGGTTCTGACGCGGGACGATGTAGTGGCTGCATATGACAGCGTGTTCGCCAAAGACCGCCTTTATGTTGGAGCCGTGGGCGACATCACTGCAGAGGAACTGGGCGCGTTGCTTGATGCGTTGCTGGCCGATTTGCCTGAGACCGCCAGACCCATCCCGGAAAAGGCTGACGTGACAATTCCCGGAGGTATCAGCGTTGTCGAGTTCGATACGCCGCAATCGGTGGCCCTGTTCGGTCAGGCCGGGATTGATCGGGACGACCCGGATTTCTTTGCTGCGTTTGTCTTGAATCACATCCTGGGTGGTGGTGGCTTTGAAAGCCGCCTGATGCAGGAAGTGCGGGAAAAACGCGGGCTGACTTACGGTGTGGCAACGTATCTTGTGCCCAAGGATCTGGCGTCTGTCTATCTGGGGTCAGTTTCGTCAGCCAACGACCGCATTGCCGAGGCAGTTGAGGTGATCCGTGACGAATGGGCCAAGGCCGCTTCGGAAGGTGTCACCCAGAAAGAGCTGGACGATGCCAAGACCTATCTGACCGGTGCGTATCCGCTGCGGTTTGATGGAAACGGGCAGATTGCCGGTATCATGGTTGGGATGCAGATGGAAAACCTGCCCATCGACTATATCGCGACACGCAATGACAAGGTAAACGCCGTGACGTTGGAAGACGTGAACCGGGTTGCCTCGGAATTGCTGGATCCGGACGGGCTGCATTTTACCGTAGTGGGCAAACCCGTCGGCCTTGAGACCACGAACTGAGCATGAGGGGGTGAGCGCGTCTCACCCCTTTTTCATGCTGCGCAGCATCTCACCCATCATCTGGCCGAACTTACCCGAGCCGCGTTGATACAGCGCGCCGTCGACGGCCAATACAGTACCGCTGATATAGCTGGCCAGATCCGAGCTGAGGAACAGGCAGGCATTGGCCACGTCCTGCGGCTGACCCCAGCGGCCCAACGGTACATCGCGGCGCAGCGCTTCACCGGCATCCGGGGTAGGGGCCAGGCGTTTTGCGCCTTCGGTGCCTTCGATGAACCCCGGCACGACCGAGTTCACGCGGATCCCTTCAACACCCCATTCCATCGACAGCGTCCGGGTGATCTGATCAACCCCTGCCTTCGCGGCACAGACATGAGCTTGACCCTCATAAGGCAGGTAAGATTGCGGAGCCGAGATGTTGATGATGCTGGCACCGGGGCGTTTCAAGAAAGGATACGCCCCTTTTATCACGTGGATCGTGCCCATCAGGTCAATGTCGATCACGGTCTTGAACGCGTTGACCGACATCTCGGATGCCAGCGCCGGGAAGTTTCCTGCCGCGCCAGACACCAGCACGTCGAAATCACCATAGGCGTCGTGAAACTGTTTCAGACCAGCGGCCACAGCATCCGGATCACGCACGTCAAAGGCCGCCCCGATTGCGTCCTGTGCGCCTGCGGCTTTCAGCGCGGCCACGGTGTCGTCCACCTTTTCCTGTGAACGGCTGGCGACGGCCAGTTTGGCACCCGAGGCCGCAAAGGCCTCGGCAATACCGCGATTGATACCGCTGGTGCCGCCGATGACGATGACGGTTTGTCCTGCAAAGTTCATATGGGCCTCCCGTGATGCGCGGGTGCCCTACTCGCCGTAGGGCACCCAGATGTTCTTCACTTCGGTCGCAGCCTGCAGGAAGCGGCGTGAATGGTCCATGCTCCAGTCAAATGCCGTCGCGTTATTAACCCAGGTCCGTTTCAGGTTCCCGGCCGAGACTGTCTCGATCTCTTTCGAAAGGTCAGTTGACGAGAAGGACCAGACCGCGTCCACGTTCAGATGCGAGGCTAGAGGTTTCGCCAGTTCCGCGTGGCTGCCTGTCAAGATGTTGACCACGCCTGCGGGTACGTCCGAGGTCTCCAGAATCTGGTAGAAATCCGTTGCTGCCAGCGGGTAGGGCTCGGATGCCGCCAGAACCACCCGGTTGCCCATAGCAATCGCAGGCGCCATCGCCGAGATCAGACCCAACAGAGGCGCTTCGTCCGCGCAGAGCGCACCGATGACGCCCACGGGTTCCTTCATGGCAATAGCCACGCCCCGGATCGGAACGCCATGCACCTGACCGTCATATTTGTCGGCCCAGGCAGCTGCGGTGAACAGGCGTTGGATCGAGGTTTCGACCTCTTTCGCGCCATCCTTCTTGCCGGTCATGCTGTCGATGCGCGCGGCGAATTCACTCGCACGGGCCGAGAGGTTCTCGCCGATGTAATACAGAATCTGTGCCCGCAGATGGCCGGTGGTCTTGGACCAGCCTTTGGCACCCGCTGCGGCCTCAACGGCGTTGCGCACGTCTTTGCGGTTGGCCAGACCCACGTGGCCCAGCAGGCCGGACTTGCCCCAGACGGGTTTCGAATAGCCGCCATCGGGTCGCGCCTGCTTGCCGCCGACATACATCTTGGCGGTGCGGTCGATGGGATCGACCGGAGCACCTTCGCCCAGGGCCGCCTCGACCTTGGTCAACGGCTTGGCCTTGCCCTTGGGTTTGGTATAGGCCGCCAGCCCTTCCCAGCCGCCTTCGCGGCCAAAGCCGCTTTCGCGCACTCCGCCGAAACCGGCGGCAGCGTCAAACAGGTTGGTGGCATTCACCCAAACCACGCCTGCAACCAGCTTGGGCGCGATGTCCAGCGCAAGGTTCACATTCTCAGTCCAGACTGTCGCGGCCAGCCCGTAACGGGTGTTGTTGGCCAGTTCGACCGCTTCAGCCGGGGTGCGGAAAGTCGAGGATACAAGAACCGGGCCAAAGATCTCTTCCTGCATTAGCGGGTCAGAAGTCTCAAGCCCCGAGATCAGCGTCGGTGGGTAATAACAGCCGTTCGCGGGCAGTTCGCATGCGGCCTGATGCACGTGGCCAGCCGTGTTGCTTTCAACCATGCCCTTGATGGTCTGCAGCTGCACAGGGTCCACGACAGCGCCAACGTCGATGCATTTGTCCAGCGGATTACCCACCCGCAAGCCATCCATCCGCGCGCGTAGTTTCTCATGGAACCGATCCGCGATGCCTTCCTGCACCAGCAGGCGGGACCCAGCGCAGCAAACCTGACCCTGATTGAACCAGATCGCATCGACCAGACCCTCGATAGCACTGTCGATATCGGCGTCATCGAACACGATGTACGCGGACTTACCGCCCAGTTCCAACGTCAGTTCCTTGCCCGATCCAGCCGTCGCCTCTCGGATGCGCCGACCCACAACGGTCGAGCCGGTAAAGGCGATCTTGTCCACGTCGGCGTTCACGATCATCTCGCCCACCGTGCCATCGCCGGTCACGATGTTGACGACACCTTTCGGCAGCCCGGCTTGCGAGCAGATGTCGGCAAACAACAACGCAGTCAGCGAGGTGTACTCGGCCGGTTTTAGAACCACCGTATTCCCCATCGCCAGCGCAGGCGCGATTTTCCAGGCCAGCATCAGCAGTGGGAAATTCCAGGGGATGATCTGACCACAAACGCCCAAAGCCTGCGCATCGGGCAACTCGCTCTCCATCAGCTGCGCCATGCCTGCGTGATAGTAGAAATGCCTCTGCGCCAGAGGGATGTCGATGTCGCGCGATTCACGGATCGGCTTGCCGTTGTCCATGCTTTCCAGCACCGCAAACAGGCGCGCGTGTTTCTGCAATAGCCGCGCAATGGCATAGAGGTATCGCGCACGCCCTGCGCCACCCAGCTTTTCCCATTTCGGCTGCGCTTTGCGGGCAGCGGCCACGGCGGCGTCCACATCGGCCTGTTTCGCCTGTGTCAGCTTAGCCAACACCTCGCCAGTTGCCGGATTGCGGCTGTCGAAGCCTTTTCCCGGTTTGGTGAAGCCGCCATCGATATAGTGACCGAACTTGTCACCTTGATCGACCAGCCACGCCAATGCTTCGGCAGCGCTTTCAGGGGCAGGGCCGTATTCCATGGTCTCGAAGATTTCTTTGACTGTCATAGTTCTTTCCTCAGCCCATGGAGTGACGGTAGCCAGCCGAGTAGGACCCGGTGGCAAAATGTTCCAACTGCCGCTCGATGTCGCCCAGCAGGGAAGAGGCACCGAAGCGGAACAGGTCGGGCTCCAACCAGCGGTCGCCCAGCTCATCCTTGATCAGCGACAGGTAAACCAGCGCGTCTTTGGCTTTCGAAATGCCACCGGCAGGCTTGTACCCAACGCGATACCCGGTGCGATCATAGAAATCCCGAATGGCGCGGATCATGACCAGCGATACGGGCAGGGTGGCGTTGACGCTTTCCTTGCCAGTTGAGGTCTTGATGAAATCCGCCCCGGCCATCATGCAGACCAGCGAGGCGCGGGCGACGTTACGCAGGCTGCCCAACTCTCCGGTCGCCAGAATGGCTTTGACATGGGCATCGCCGCAGGTCACGCGGAAGGCTTTCATTTCATCATACAACGCCTGCCAGTCCCCTGACAGCACATGACGGCGCGAAATGACGATGTCGATCTCCTCGGCTCTGGCTTTCACGCTCTCCTCAATCTCGGCCACACGCAGGTGGAACGGCGACAGGCCGGCCGGGAAGCCAGTAGATACCGCAGCAACCGGAATGCCGGTGCCTTTCAGGGCGTCCACCGCGGTTTCTATCATGTCGTGATAGACGCAAACAGCACCCGTGGTGATCTGCGGCATATCCAGCGCCTGCAAGACGGAAGTCGCAACTGGCTGCCGCGCCTTCGCGCAAAGGCGGCGTACGCGGCCTACGGTGTCGTCGCCTGACAGTGTGGTCAGGTCGATCATGGTAACCGCCTTGAGCAGCCACGCCGCCTGATAATCCTTCTTGACCGAACGCCGCCCGGGCAGGGTTGCCGCCCGACGTTCAATCGCGGAAGTGTTGGCCTGAACTGCGCGGACCCAATCCAGATCCAGTTCCATACCAGGATTCCGAGGTTCGGTCACTTGTGGCAGATGCGCGGTGCGCACGGGGCTTTCTGAGCTCTGCGTATCCATAGTCACGTCCTTTGGGAGGTTTGCGACAAATTCGCACGGCAGACCGGGGAATGGAAGGTGCTGCATGTAATTGAACGGCAATTTTTTGACCATTTGGACAAAAAGAGAGGGCTTTCTTGCGAATAATTCGCATTAGCGTTGACTTAGTTGCGAATGGTTCTCATATTCAGTCTCAACAGGACGCAAAACTGAGGTCGAAGATGATTCGTCGGAGTTTTCTTGCAGCGTTGGCGCTGACCTTCTCGATGCCAGTCGCCGCTTGGGCTGAAGCGCCACTCAAAGTGGTCGCGACAACAGGCATGATCGCGGATGCAGCGCGCCAGGTGGGCGGTGATCAGGTCGAGGTCACAGGCCTGATGGGGCCGGGCGTTGACCCTCATGCCTATCGACAGACCCGCAGCGACATCGTTGCCATGACCCGCGCTGACCTGATCCTTTGGCACGGTCTGTATCTCGAAGCGCAAATGGAAGATTTCTTCCACGATCTCGAACGCAAACGCTCTGTAGTCGCGGTTGCCGAGGGGGTCGATAAGTCCAAACTGCGTGCTCATGATGATTACGCCGACAAATACGACCCACATGTGTGGATGTCGCCCGTGCTTTGGCGCGAAGTTGTGCTAGAGGTTCAGGATGCCTTGACCGACGTTCGTCCCGAAGCGGCAGGCGTGTTTGCAGCCAATGCACAGGCGCATCTTGCCGATATTGACCGTTTGGCGGCTTATGCCGAGAATGTCCTGTCTTCGGTGCCCGAGAACAGCAGAGTTCTGCTTACCGCCCACGACGCATTTGGCTATTTCGGTCAAAGCTATGGGTTCGAGGTTCTGGGCATTCAGGGCATTTCAACCCAGTCCGAGGCGGGTTTGAACCGGATCAGCGAATTGGTTGATCTGCTGGTTGACCGCCAAATCACGGCTGTCTTTGTCGAAAGCTCGGTCTCGGATCGCTCAATTCGCGCATTGATCGAAGGGGCTGCGGCCAAAGGGCACAAAGTAACGATCGGTGGTGAGCTTTTTTCGGATGCGATGGGCGCAGAAGGCACCTATGAGGGTACCTATATCGGGATGCTGGATCACAACATCACAGTCATTGGAAGTGCGTTGAACGGCGACGCCCCCGGTCGAGGCATGGACGGCAAACTGTCTGCGGGGTTTTGAACAATGCTGGGTCTGGTCAGCAATGATGGTGTGACGCTTGAGGATAGCGGGCTGGGTGAAAGCCCGCTAGCGGTGCGTGGCCTGACCGTTTCTTACGGCCAAAAGCCTGCTGTGTTTTCGGTTGATATGACAGTGCAGCCTGGTGCCATGACCGCCATCATTGGCCCAAACGGTGCGGGCAAGTCCACGCTTCTCAAGGCGGCTTTGGGAATCGTCAATCCCCTGTCCGGTCAGGTGACGGTGTTTGGACAGCCGCTGGAGGCGCAGCGCGCGCGTATTGCCTATGTCCCCCAACGGGCCAGCGTGGATTGGGATTTCCCAACACGCGTGATCGACGTTGTGCTGATGGGGCTGTCGCGCGAGCTTGGGCTTCTGGGGCGCGTACGTGCCCGTCACAAAGCCTGCGCGATGGATTGCCTGAATCGCGTCGGGATGCGGGACTTCGCGGATCGTCAGATCGGCCAGTTGTCCGGGGGCCAGCAGCAGCGCGTGTTTCTCGCTCGTGCTTTGGCGCAAGGCGCGGATCTGTACTTGCTGGATGAACCTTTCGCTGGGGTGGATGCCGCCACCGAGAAGGCCATTATCGCGGTGCTGAAATCTCTGAAAGAGGCGGGCAAGACGGTAGTCGTGGTGCATCACGATCTGGCGACAGTGACCGATTATTTCGACCACGTTTTCCTGATCAATACCCGCAAAGTGGCCGAAGGGCCGGTGTCCGAAGCTTTCACTGCAGAAACGTTGCAAGCGGCCTATGGCGGGCGTTTGGCAACTGCGCAGATCGATCAGATATCGCGCGCGCTGGGATAACACATGATTTGGGACGCTCTGACCCTGCAGCTTGGCTATAACGCCACGCTGGTCGCCATTGGTGCGACGTTGCTGGGTGTTTCGGCCGGAGTGACAGGAACGTTCCTGTTTCTGCGTAAACGCGCGTTGGTCAGCGACGCCATCAGCCACGCGACATTGCCGGGCGTCTGTCTGGCCTTCATGGTCTTGGTCGCGCTGGGCGGGGATGGGCGAAACCTGCTGGGCTTGCTTGCGGGGTCTGCAATTTCGGCCTGGGTTGGGCTTCTTTGCATGAACTGGCTGACACGGCGCACCCGACTTGCTGAAGATGCAGCAATCGGCGCGGTTCTGTCTGTCTTTTTTGGCTTTGGGATCGTTTTACTGACGATCATTCAAACCATGGGCGTTGGGCGTCAAGCGGGGTTGGAGGGTTTCCTGTTGGGTTCGACCGCCGGAATGCTGTGGGCGGATGCGATGATCATCGCCATCGGTGGCTCGGCTACGCTACTGCTGGTTCTGATCCTACGCCGTCCCATGACTCTTGTCGCCTTTGACCCGGAATATGCTGCCGCCCGTGGCTTGCCGATCCATCGCATCGACCTTGCGATGATGGGGCTGGTCATGGCTGTCACAGTGGTCGGTCTGAAAATTGTGGGCTTGATCCTGATTGTGGCCTTGCTGATCATTCCGGCGGTTACGGCGCGGTTCTGGTCAGAGCGTTCCGAGCACGTTGTCCTGCTTGCCGGGCTTGCCGGAGGTCTGGCGGGTTACATCGGTGCTGCTATTTCCGCTTCTGCCCCCAACTTGCCGACGGGACCTATCATCGTTCTGGTCAGCTTTGCCTTTTTCGTCCTGTCTCTGTTCTGCGCCCCAAAGCGCGGGGTGCTGGCGGCGGTGTTGCGGCATCTGCGCTTCCAGCGCCGGGTGCATATCCGCCAGGGTCTGTTGGCGCTGGCGCAGGGGCAGAAAATTTATGAACCTCTTACGCTGCGTTTGTTGCGCCGTGCGGGGTTGGTCCGGCCAGACGGGGTTGCCACGGACTCTGGCAAGGCGCGGGCGGCCAAGGCGCTGCGCGATGAAAAACGCTGGGAAATCGTCCGCGCGGATCAGGCGCATGAGGCGACGGCTGCGCTCTATGACGGGCTACGGGATATCGAAACGGTCCTGACGCATGACCAGATCGCTGAAATCGACCGTCAAATCGGCGGGCCGCAAGGAGTGCCGGTATGAGTGGCGAGGAGTTTGTCCCACTGTCGTTGACGCCGCTGCTGATTGGCACATTTGCGGCCATTGCCTGTACCTTGCCCGGCAACTTTCTGGTGCTGCGCAAACAGGCGCTGATTGGGGACGCGATCAGCCATGTGGTGCTGCCGGGTATCGTGGTGGCGTTCCTGGTGACCGGGGCGATATCGACATGGCCAATGATGCTGGGCGCTGCTGGGGCGGCGATTGTGGCCGTGGTTCTGATCGAAGCCATTCGCCGACTGGGTCAGATCGAACCCGGTGCCGCCATGGGTGTTGTCTTTACCACGATGTTTGCAGCGGGTGTTTTGCTACTTGAGCAAACAGACACCTCTACCGTGCATCTGGACGTAGAACATGCGCTTTACGGCAATCTCGAAAGCCTGATCTGGCTGGACGCAACCGGTTGGGGATCATTGCTGGATGTCGAAGCTCTTGCGGGCCTGCCACCTGAACTGCCTCGGATTGCTCTGACTCTGGTGGGTGTGTCTGTGTTCACTTGGCTGTTCTGGCGGCCGTTGAAAATCTCGACTTTCGATGAAGGCTTTGCGCGCACGATCGGTATTCGCACGGGTGCCCTTGGCATGGCATTGGTCATAACAGCGGCCATCGCGGCGGTGGCTGCATTTGATGCGGTGGGATCGATCATCGTGATCGCCATGTTCATCTGCCCTCCGGCGGCGGCACGGATGCTGACAAACCGGCTTGAGGCACAGATTGCCTGGAGCATTGTGTTCGCCACGGCCTCGGCAGTGTCGGGCTATGTATTGGCGGGATACGGCCCCTTGTGGTTGGGCGGGTCGGATGCAGTCAGCGCGGCTGGCATGATTGCCACGATGTCTGGTCTGATACTTGCCGCAGCCGCCATGTTCGGACCGTGCCGCGCGCATATCGGGGCGCACACATCTACGTGACCCGGCACGTTCCCGCTGCACCTTCCCATGCGTCATCGGCCAAACTCTGCCCAGATGCCCAAAAGATGAATCTTAAGCAGATTATTGGGCAGGCCCATGTTACACGCAGCCATTCATTAGCTGACTCACACCACTCACTTGGTGCGTCCGGGTGGACCCGAAGGCCAAACCGTTCAGGGCCACCCGGACGCCTTTTCTCTGATCAGAAAACCTGTGCAAAGCTGTGGCAGAATCGTGCGCGGCTGTGCTAGGTCTAGGGGTATGGCGCAAGCAAACCCCAATATCGGCGAAGATCGCCCGGTGATCCGACAATTGGATGACGCTGCAATCAACAGGATTGCTGCTGGTGAGGTGGTGGAACGTCCGGCCTCTGCCGTGAAGGAACTGGTCGAGAACGCAATCGATGCAGGGGCCACGCGGATTGCCATCGATATTGCGGATGGAGGCAAGACCCTGATTCGTGTCACGGATGACGGGTGCGGTATTTCGGCAGGTGATCTGCCACTGGCGTTGTCCCGCCATGCCACGTCAAAGATTGATGGGTCGGACCTGCTGAACATCCATACCTTTGGGTTTCGGGGAGAGGCGCTGCCTTCTTTGGGTGCGGTCGGGCGTCTGACCATTACCAGCCGCGTTCCGGGTGCGGATGCGGCGCAGATCAACGTTGCGGGCGGCAAGATGGGCGCGGTCAAACCCGCGGCCTTGCGGGCAGGCACAGTCGTCGAGCTGCGCGATCTGTTCTTTGCCACGCCTGCACGGCTGAAGTTCATGCGCACCGACCGGGCCGAGGCGCAGGCCATTGCAGATACGGTGAAACGGCTGGCCATGGCTGAGCCATCCGTGACCTTCACCCTGCGTGATGTGTCCGGTGGCGGAGAGGGTCGTGTGACCTTCCGCGCGGATCGCGAGAACGGAGATCTGTTTGACGCGCTCCACGCCCGTCTGGCCCGCGTGATCGGGCGCGAGTTTGCCGAGAATGCGCTGCAAATCGATGCTACGCGCGAGGGCATCCGTCTGTACGGTTATGCCGCCTTGCCGACCTATTCGCGCGGTGCGGCGGTGGCGCAGTACCTGTTCGTCAATGGCCGCCCCGTCCGTGACAAGATGCCGACCGGCGCGCTGCGTGCGGCCTATTTCGACTTCCTCAGCCGTGACCGTCACCCGGCGGCGGCTTTGTTCATCGATTGTGATCCGACGCTGGTGGACGTGAACGTTCATCCCGCCAAATCCGAGGTGCGGTTCCGCGACCCCGGCGTTGCGCGGGGCTTGATTGTGTCCAGCCTGCGCCATGCATTGGCCGAGGCCGGGCATCGGGCGTCCTCGACCGTGGCCAATGCGACCTTGGGCGCGATGCGGCCCGAACCTGCGCAATCTGCCACGGCGCGGGTGTACCAGATGGATCGACCTTCGCCAGCAGCGCGACAGGCCGCTTACCGGGCGCAATCTCCGGGCTTTGCTGAACTGGCCCAGGACTACAGTGGCAGCATTGTCGAGCCTACCCCGGTTGCGCCGATTGCCGAGGCAGAAGAATCTCAACCGCAGGATCTTCCCCTGGGGGCTGCGCGGGGACAGGTGCACGAGAATTACATTATCGCGCAAACCGCCGACGGTATGGTGATCGTGGATCAACACGCCGCACATGAACGGCTGGTTTATGAAAAGCTGAAAACGCAGATGGCGGAAAACGGCGTTGCGGCGCAGGCGCTTCTGATCCCGGAAATCGTGGAGCTGTCTGAAGGCGATTGTGCGCGTCTGATGGCCGTTGCTGATAAGTTGACGCGCTTTGGTCTGACCATCGAACCCTTCGGTGGCGGGGCCATCGCCGTGCGTGAAACCCCAGCCATCTTGGGCGAGGTCAATGCCCGCGCGATGATCCTGGATATCCTTGATGAGTTGGCCGATCAGGGTGAAAGCCAGATGGTGCAGGCAAAGATCGAGGCGATCCTCAGCCGAGTGGCCTGCCACGGCTCTGTCCGCTCTGGTCGCCGTATGCGCGCCGAAGAGATGAACGCTTTGCTGCGCGAGATGGAGGCGACGCCGCATTCCGGTCAGTGCAACCACGGTCGCCCGACCTATGTGGAGCTGAAACTCAGCGATATCGAAAGGTTGTTCGGACGCAGTTGATCCGTCGTTCGGAACCAATTAAGAAGACAGAAACAAAACGAGAACATAAAGACTGATATGATCCAGATTGCAGGCACCCAGATCCCAGTAGATGACCCGGTCTTTTTGACCGGTGGCGGGGTTGTCCTGCTGATCCTTTTGCTTTTGTTCCTGTCGCTGCGGGCGGCCAATCGCTCGGCCCGGATGGCGGAACCTCTGGCGCGGCAGATGGCGCATCTGGGACAGCATGTGCAGCAACTGGGTCAAGGGCAGGAACAATTGCGCGGCGGTCTTCAGCATGTCTCGGACACGCAAGCCAATGCGCAAGTGCAGGTGATCCAAACAGTCGAGGCGCGCCTGTCCTCCGTTCAGCAGCAGATGAATGACCGGCTGGCGGACAACGCGATGAAGTCTGCACGCGCGCTGGCCGAAATGCAGGAGCGGATGAAAGAATCGCTGCATGGGTCATCGAAACAGACCGCGACATCCCTGACCCAATTGCAGGAACGTCTGGCCGCGATCGACAAAGCGCAGGACAAAATCACCAAACTGTCTGGTGACGTTCTCAGCCTGCAGGATATCCTGTCGAACAAGCAGACGCGCGGGGCGTTTGGCGAAATCCAGCTGACAGACATTGTGTCAAAGGCACTGCCAAGGGACAGTTTCCAGTTGCAGGCCACCCTGTCGAATGGGCGTCGTGCGGACTGCCTGATCCATCTGCCGAACCCGCCCGGCCCCATCGTGATTGACAGCAAGTTCCCGCTGGAGGCGTATGAAGCATTGATCGGTGCGACTAATGACACTGAGCTGAAAGCGGCGTTGCAGATGTTCCGCAGCACGGTGCGTAAGCACATCAACGACATTGCCGAGAAATACATACTGGATGGTGAAACCGCTGATGGTGCGCTGATGTTCCTGCCGTCCGAGGCCGTCTATGCCGAGCTTCACGCAAAGTTCCCTGAGCTGGTTCAGGAAAGCTTCGGCAAGCGCGTCTGGATCGTTTCGCCGACCACCTGCATGGCGACGCTGAACACGATGCGCGCGATCCTGAAAGATGCCCGGATGCGCGAACAGGCAGGTGCGATCCGCAAAGAATTGGGACTGCTGCACAAGGATGTGGAGCGTCTGGGTGATCGTGTGACCAATCTGGATCGTCATTTTGGTCAGGCGGCAAAGGATATCTCGGAAATTAAGATCAGCGCCGAAAAAGCTGGCCGACGGGCGCAGCGTCTGGACAATTTCGATTTTGAAGAAATCGCACCTGATGCCGCGTCAGAGGTTGTGCCTTTGGCGCGTCACGAAGGTTGAGACTTACTGGATCGACAGGTCCAGGTTGTACCCGACGGTTTTGCCGGTATCTCGGTCATTTCCCATCAGATAAACACGGATCGTATAGTCTCCGTCCTCTGGCAGGTTGATCCGGGCGGTGTTGCCGTCAATCGACCCATTGTAAATCGCGACCCCATCACTGCCCGGGGGCAGGATGTTGAAATAGACCACGCCGTTTCCATTGGTGTCACTGACCTGAAGGTCGGCGAACATCTCCTGACCGGCTTTTGCGCCCAACACATAGTCGAAGTATTCGTCGCCAGTGACAGCCCCGCTGACCATGGTGCCATAATTGCCGGACTGAAATTGCACCTCTGAGGTCATCTGGGCTAACGCCGCAGGCGCGAAACCAAGCAGAAGGGCCGACAAAAGAAGTTTTCTTGTCATGTCTGTTTCCTTTCAAGCTTCGCTTTAGCCGGAAATCACCAGCAGGTCAGATGCGCAGGAAGGGCTGGAATAATCGCGGCATAAGCTTGTTGAATTTCAACGGTGCATCTGTGACTGCAAGACAAATGCAGTCTTCCGAGATATCCGCGACAGGTGTGTGTTCCAAATCCTCGTCAGCGATCTCAACGTCGCCGCGGGCAAAGTGATCCACCTCGTCCGAAAACGCGCCCTGCAATACCATAGTCAGTTCCATGCCCTGATGACCGTGATCCGGGACCGCAGCACCGGCCGGGATGAACAACAACCTTGCCGTGGCCTCTTTGGTGGTCGGCAGAATGGCCTGCTTCACGCCCATACCGATGGATTTCCAGCGGATGTCCGCGACAGTTCCGCCCACATAGTCCTGCAAGGGGGTAGGCAGCACGGCGCAGCCCGGTCGCGCGGGCTTGGGGCTCGGTGCGCCCTGCGCAATCAAGGCCATGGTCGCCGCGAGGGACGCATCAGACATGGCAACCGAGCCTGCCTGATCATCCAGAACCTGCCCGCCAACGGCGTCAAAGCTCTCGGCCCGTGCGCGGCAATGGTCACACAGGGAAAGATGGGTTGCGACCATAAGATCGAACGCCTCGGGCAGAGTTCCTGCGGCATATGCCATCAGCAGGTCATCTGTCAGGTGATGTTTAATCGACTTGCTCATCTTACTCATCTCAGTTCATCGCGTGGCGCAAGCGGTCCAGCGCCAGCCTAATACGTGATTTGATCGTTCCCAGGGGCAACCCGGTCTGAGACGCAATTTCGCGGTGACTCAGGTCGCCGAAATACGCCTTCTCGATCAGCTCTCTCTGCGCTTCAGGCAACGCCAGCATGGCGGTGCGCAGCTGCGCGGTTTCCTGTTGCAGCGCGATTACGTCGTCCTGGTCAGGCTCGGCCTCGGGTCCCCATCCCAGTTCCTCGGGTTCGGGGCGGCGTTGCTTGCGCAGAACGTCGATGCGCTTGTTCCGAGCAATCGTGAAAACCCACGTGGCCACAGTGGCCCGTGTTGGATCGAACAGATGGGCCTTATGCCACAAGGTCGCCATCACCTCTTGCGCGCATTCTTCGGCCATGGTGGCATCAGACCCTGATTTCATCAGGAACGCCTTGATGCGTGGCGCGAAGTGTTGGAACAGCTCGGCAAAGGCCGACTGGTCCTGCGCATCCCGGATGCGTTTGACGTGTTCCACCCACTCGGTTCTGGTGTCGCAACTTGCTTTCGTTCCGTTCACCTGTCTACCCTTGATGCGTTTCTTCCCGCGCCAAGGCTGAGGGGCGGCTGTGTCAGCCGCAGGTTCGTCCAAGGTCGCAGTATTGATCTCGGTAAACATAACCACATTACGGGCTGCGCCCCAAGCCGGATCACTTTATCGGGACATTTTGATCCAAAGCGCGCTATTTTCCGTAACACTACTATACAAATACGGCGGAAAACGATGCTGTTTTAAGCGGTTATGGGCAGGTCTGAAAACACACGATGGCAAAAGAAATTGATCATATCGCGGGCCACACCTATCACGGGCGCAAGGGCGGGATCGAAAACGCGTTTCGGTATTCGGTCGATTACATCCTGTTCGACCCCGAGGCCAAGTTGTCCACACCCCTGTTGTTTTCACGTGACCGCGCAAACCTCGCCAATTGGCGTACGCGTGATCATGGCGGGGCGCCCGGTCAGGGCGAAGGTGCCGCGTGGGTGCGTACCCGCTTTGACGAGATGGCCGTGCCGCAACCGGCGCGGATAATATTGCTGACCCAGCCACGGGTTCTGGGGCATGTCTTCAACCCCGTCAGCTTCTGGTTCTGCTTTGACGGCAACGACCAACTCTATACGGTGGTGGCCGAGGTGACGAACACCTTTGGGACGCGTCACAGTTATCTGTGCCACAAGCCAGACTTTGCATCCATCGAACCATCGGATCGGGTGGTGGCGGACAAGCTGATGCATGTTTCGCCATTCCAGAAGATCGAAGGCAGTTATACGTTTCGATTTGATTTCCGTCCTGACAGGGTTGGTGTTTGGATCGACTATACTCGACCCGACGGTGGGTTGATCGCCACCTTGACAGGACCCCGTCAGCCGTTGACCAATCGGGTGATCCTGTGGTCCTTGCTGCGGCGTCCGTTTGGGGCCCGGCGGACATTTACTCTGATTGTTTGGCAAGCGTTCAAACTGTGGCTTAAAAAGGCAACCTTTCGCCCGTTTCGATCCCAGCCTGTACCAGACCAGCCAATGTCGCGTGTGCGTGACTGACCCCCAGTTTGCGTAAGATCAAAGACTCAGGCCCCTGTCGATGATTGTGATGGTTTGACAACCGCGAACAACAGGAGCTGAAGACATGTTGGAAATTTCGGCAAGGAAAGTTGCCCAGGTGGCCATGATGGGCCGCGAACTGAACCGGGCCGAGGGCGAGCTGCGGGCGTTCATCGACCGCATGGGCGAAGACGAACAGGCCGAGCTGGTCGCCATCATGTGGATCGGCCGCGAAAGCTTTTTCGCCGAGGATTTGGCCGAAGCCATCGCCACCGCCAAGTCCGAAGCTTCGACCCCCTGTGCCGACTATCTGATTGGAACCCCACACTTGTCGGATCACTTGGAGAACGGGTTGGATGCTTTGGGCATTTCGGCTGAGGATATTGAGAACGACCTGATGTAGTTCGTTTTCCACACCAAATACGAGGATGGCGGTTTGGCCGCCATCTGGGCTTTATCTATTACTGAGATACACTTTGCTGGCGTAAATTGCGGACACGCCTCGGCATAACTCATCCTCCACGTGCTTTCTCTGACCCAGACTTAAACAAACCTTAATGATGCGCTTTGATAACGTTAAGGCGGCGTCCCCAAGTTTGATTTCACCAAGACAACGCAAATCAAGTTTAGGAGGACAAAGACATGGTACATACCCAAGCAGTAAACACCCAGAACGGCCTTCTTGATGGTCTGTTTTCGAAGTACGCCGACAAAAAGGTCGAGCACTTCCGTCGCCGAATTCTTGCAAAAACTGTGCGCGATCTTGAGAAGCTGGATGATCAACAACTTGCCGATATCGGCGTCCAGCGGGACCAGATCAATCGATACGCGTATGAGAGTGTTTACCACAACAAACCCTACCGCCAGTGATGGTGCGTTTGCCGTGAATTAACACATCCCCAGGTCTATGTTTGTGAGGTTATCCGTATGTTTGACGTTATCCCGCCCACCAATCAACCGGCGCCGGCTGCTAGTGCGTTGCTGCTATTCGACCGTGCCATGCGCATCCGTGCCATCAGCCCGGACATTGTCCGGGCGGCCCAGCATCTGAACGCTTTGAGCGATCAACAATTGTCCGAGCTCGGCATCAATCGAAGCGACATCGAAGACACGATTGAGCGGTACATCTGAAAGCCCGAAAGGGAACGCAAGTCATGCTTAGCCAAGAACTATGAAAGCCATTCCAGCAAAACTGGGATGGCTTTCACTTTTCAATCAGGCCAAGTGATCAACGATCTGCAAATGTTGTGCCAGCGTATCGATCTCACTCATCCAATCCTGCACAAGTTTCGGATCGCTGGGCGCTGCGTGAACCCCTGCCGGGATTGCTCGGTTCAGGACCGCCTCGATTGCCAGTGAGACCGGGATCGACACCAGACGCGCCATCGCGGTGCCGCGCGCATCGCCCCAGGCATCCATGACATAGGTCTTGTTCCAGACCTCAATACCGTCCTTCTCGGCCTTTAGGCCAACGCACAGCACAACGCGGTCTGGTTCGCCCTCATCATAGGCGTTTTCGTCCCAGAACTGATCCGACATCTCTTTCAGGCGAGCGTCACCTTCGGGCCCGGAAAGAGTTTCGATCTCGGTGAACACATCCGACCATGCGTCGGCCCAGCCGTTCAGGCGCAGGGTGCCGCGGACGAATTCCTTGACCGGCCAGTGATCCTCGAAATGGTATTGCGCCATGAAGGGGATCGAGTCGCGGTTGGGGTAAACTTCGAAGCTCTCCGGTGTGGGCAGCGGCGCGATATAGCTGCTGATGGCATCCCATGGGCGTGCAACATCCAGCGGGGCATAGTCGCGGATCGACTTCGAGGGCGACCGCAGTGCCTTGAGCACGCCCAGAGGCGACCAGCTGAACTTGTATCGGAACGGGTTGGGCGTTTTCGGGATGCCCCCGCAATAAGAAATAAAGCTCAGGTGGTTTTCAGGATCGAACACATCTGAGGCGCGATAGTCGTCGACCAACGCATGAGCCATCAGGTGGTCGATGCCCGGGTCCAGCCCGACTTCGTTTACCAGAATCACACCGGCCTCGCGCGCCTTGTCGTCCAGCGCACGCATCTCGGGCGCGATGTACGAAGATGAGACGAAGTTGGCCTGTTTCGAGATCGCCAATTCTGCCAGCGGAACATGCCAGTCGCCCGGCAGCATCGAGACGATCACATCGCCTTTGCCCAGCACCTTGGCAAGTGCTTCGATGTCGAACGCCCGGATATCGTCGGTCAGGTCGCCGACCTCGGCTTGGGCCTTTTCGATGGTTCGGTTCCAGACAGTGACCTTGTGCCCGCCCGCGATCAGGCGGCGCAGGCCGGGGATGGCCGACAGGCCGGTGCCACACCAGTGAATCGTCATCGTTCAGAGTCCTTCAATATGCGTTTTGTAGGTTGCTTCTGCCCGACCCCAGACGCCGCTGTCCAGATCGGTCAGTGTCAGCAGAGACGGCAGCAGTTGCGCGGCGTAGTCTTCCGAGCTTTCGACCGGCAGCATCGACGGCAGGTTGTCGATGGCCATGACGTCCATCACCGGATCATCGGCCACGCGCAGCACTGGAGCCTCCCATGTGGTTGCGCGGTCGTAGACCGGCACCGGGTTGTAATCGCTGTCCGGGTCGCAGGCGACGTCGCCAATGGCAGTCAGCTTGCGTGATGCGGTCAGCGCGTCACGCGGAACAAAGACCGGCGTACCCGGCCGCGCGAAGATGCAATTCAGGAACAGGTCATGGTCCAGGATTTCCGGGAAAGGACCACCGCTGGCAGTTTCGGCCATATCCCATTTGGTGACAGTGATACCCATCGCTTCGCACAGATCGGCAGCACCAGTGCCGACGCGGCCCAAGGCCCCGACGACAATGGCGCTTGGTCGTTCGGCCCCTGTGGCGTCCAGTTCGGCCAGCAAATCGGCATTAAGCTTGTCCTTACCGGCATAAACCCCAACAGGCGGACATTGGTCGCCCCGATGCTGCGCGGCCCATGCTTTGAGCGTCACTGCCGCACCCGCATAGCCGGCCCAATAGCCAAAGGCCGCAACCCGACGACCGTCTTCATCCACCAGATACTCAAGATCATACAGCGTGCCGCCCCCGGCCTTGAACCGTTCCAGCAAAGCGCGGCCGGAATGCTGGCCCTTGTAGGCATGTCCGAACATGATGTGTCGGTGGGGCAGGGGCGTGCCATCTTCGGGCAACTCTTTGAGGCCGAAAATGATCGCGTCCGCCGGAGCGTCAGGCCATGAGTTTTCAGGTGCGATCTCGCAGCCTGCGTCCTTGTAGCCGTCGATTGGAATGGCACGAACATGGCTTTCCTCGACCGTCACGCGGATGCCAGCCGCGATCAACGCCGCGGCACCTTCGGGGGTCAGCCCAACCCGTTCCTCGTTCGGGCGCTGTTCTGCCCGGACCCAGAGATGTGTCATCGTATTTCCTTTTGTCAGAGCATTCCGGCGGCATGTACCGCCTGAACTGAAGGCCGCGCCTCCATCGCCTCGCGGAAGGCGAGAATTTTGGGGAAGGCCGTGACATCGACGCCGTCGCCTTCCAGCCAGCTGCAAACCACATAAAGATAGGCATCTGCCAGCGAAAATGCCTCACCCAGAACAAACGGCCCACGCAGGCCGTTTGAACAGATGTATTCACAGGATGCTGTCATTGTTTGTGGGACCTTATCCTTCATGTCTTTCCAGCTTGGCATCTTGTCTGCCCATCGCGCTCCGCGCATCTTGTGCGCGTGGTTCACGTGCATGGTCGACGCAAGATAGAACATCACCTCACGCATGCGCGCGGCCATGACCGGATCAGCAGGAACCAAGCCTGCGGCAGGTGCTTGGGCAGCGACATACTCCAGCAGCGCTCCGGTTTCGGTCAGGATACCACCATCAACAACCAGCGCCGGCACCCGACCTTTGGGGTTGATCTGCCGGTAAGCCGGTTTCGTCTGCTCGCCCCCGGCAAAGTCCAGTTTGATCACCTCATATTCTAAGCCGGCCTCTTCCAGAGCAATCGCAACAGCGACCGAGATCGTGCGAGGGGCATAATAAAGCTGCATGGGGTATCTCCGATCTGGTTACAGGTGGGTCTGCGCGAACTGCCGGTCGGGTGCCTCAAGATGCGGAACGGCATTGAAAAGAACCGGGCTCAGTTGCGCCCCAATCGGATGCAGACGATGCATTGACGTGTTCATGATGGCAAGGGCCACACGTGCCATCGACGGGATGTCCAACCCCATCGCCTGCCGCACCACCATCGAGATCAACCCGCCCGAGGTGACAACAATGGCGGGTCCGCCTTCGGTTCCGATTTCACTCAGCGCATCACGAACACGCGTTTCGAACGCTTCGAAGGTTTCGGGTGCGTTCCTGATGTCGCCATTGGCCCAAGCGGCAAAGGTTTGGGGCAGATGTTCGACAAAACCCTCGCGGTCCGTGGGGATCGCAACCCCGTGCTGTTCTTCGAGCAGTTGTGCCAGGGTGAAATATTCAATCTCGTTCAATCGTGCATCACGGATCGGGTCAGACAGCCCCATGCTTTGGGCGGTTTCTGCATGGCGAGTCAGAGTGCCGCAATAAACGCGGGTATAGTGGCTGCGTGTGTCGCGCAGATGCGCGCCCAGCCAACGGGCTTGCTGATGCCCCAACTCGCTGAGCTTGTCATAGCTTACTTCGTCGCGCGCTGCGGTATTGGCCTGCCCGTGACGCACCAATGTGATATGTGACATGTCGGTCCCTCTTGCGCAGACGTCTTAGGGCAGGTTCTACCCCGGGACCAGAGGGGTTTCATGTGCGGTTGAAAAATTCCTGGCTGTGTTCCGGTTTGTGGCTATGGTCTGCCCAAGGAAAACTTGGAGGTGTCATGTCGGTCAATCACGAACGGTTCTTGGCGGATTTGCACAAGCTGCGTGAATTCGGGGCCTCGGGTGTAGGCAAGGGTGTGATCCGACCGGCCTATTCCCAAGCAGACATCCAAGCGCGCAAATGGCTTGCCGAACGCATGTCTGACGCGGGGCTGACACCGCATTTCGATCCGGTCGGAAACTTGTTTGGGTTGGCCGAAGGTCCGTCGCTGTTGATGGGATCGCATTCCGACAGTCAGCCCGAGGGCGGTTGGCTGGACGGAGCGCTTGGCGTCATTGCAGCACTGGAAATCGCGCGTTCAAGTGATCGGCCCATCTCGGTCGTCAGCTTTCAGGACGAAGAAGGTCGGTTCGGCGTGACCACAGGCTCAGCCGTATGGTCCGGTGGCCTGCCATTGGAACGGGCGGATGGGTTGACGGATGGCAGGGGTGTCAGTTTTGGTGCCGCGCGGTCTTCGATGTCCGAACTTTCTGGTGAATTTGTCGACCCGGTCCGGTTCAACGGATTTATCGAGATGCACATTGAACAGGGCCCATCCCTGGACGCGGCCAAAGATCAGATCGGTGTCGTCACCGATATTGTCGGCATCCGCGACATGTCGATCTCGTATGCGGGTCAGCAGAACCACGCAGGCACCACACCGATGCACCTGCGCCGCGACGCGTTTCAGGCGTTGTCCCTTTTCAACACGCGTCTCAATGAACGTTTCCGAAATGTGGTGACGCCTCAGACCGTCTGGACCATCGGACGTGTTGACGTGTACCCCAATGCCTCATCCATAGTTCCGGGTCGGGTTCGGTTTTCGATGCAATGGCGGGATGGCGATGCGGAGCGCCTCGTCCGGATGGAAGAGATCATTCGCGCGACAGCACAAGAGGTAGCCGATGAACAGGCGATGGCGCTGGAGTATGGCCCGATGCTGGGGCTTGAACCTGTGGCCATGGACAAGGCATTGCAGGATGCGTTGGAAGGTGGCGCGCAACAGGTTGCTCCTGGGAAATGGCGCCGGATGCCCTCGGGCGCGTTGCATGACGCAACAAACGTGTCGCGCCTAATGCCGGTTGCCATGCTGTTTGTGCCGTCGATCAACGGAATCAGTCACGATTTCGCTGAAGACACCGCCGAAAGCGACCTGCTTGCTGGCCTGAGCGTGCTTGACGCCGCTGTTCAGTCACTTGCGGGGCAATAGCAAAAAGTGAGGGTAAAATACTGTTTTTTCTGTTTCTTGCGGTCAAGTAGACTGGAAAAATTCCGGCAGAAAACGTTTCGAGCCTCTGAGTTTCAAACAAGGCGTGTTGCTTAAGGGAAAAAAGTTTCCTATAGGAACATTTATGTGCATACATCCGTATGCAGAACGTTCCCAGGAACGGTGCGTCGGGCGTAGGCTGTCTGGAATCGTTGCAATCCTCACTGCTTGTTGCAGACTGTTGGGATGCGCACCGACCCATAGGTAGGAAAAGGTATCCGCAATGACTTCACCGAAACGCACTCCCTTGTATTCGTTGCATGTTGAGTTGGGAGGTAAGTTGGTTGATTTTGCTGGCTGGGAGATGCCTGTTCAGTATCCTTTGGGGATTATGGGGGAGCATAAGCAGTGTCGTGAGAAGGCGGCGTTGTTTGATGTGTCTCACATGGGTCAGGTGATTTTGCGCGGCGAGAATGTGGGTGAGAAGCTGGAAGCTTTGTGCCCTCAGGCTTATGCGACGCTGAAGGAAGGCAAGGCGCGGTACGGGTTCTTTACGAATGCGGATGGCGGGATCATGGATGACCTGATCGTGTCGAATGCGGGCGATCATTTCTTTGTGGTTGTGAACGCGGCGCTGCGGCATCAGGACATTCCGCATATGCGCGCGCACCTCGAAGGCGTCGAAGTGACCGAGATCTTCGACCGGGCGCTGGTGGCGGTGCAGGGTCCCAAGGCCGAGGATGTGGTGGGGGAACTTTGCCCTGCTGCCCGCGATCTGAAGTTCATGGAAACCACAGTGGCCGATATCAACGGCGTTGAATGCCGCATCTCGCGCCTGGGCTATACCGGCGAGGATGGTTACGAGATTTCGATCCCCGAGGACAAGGCGATCGAGATCAGCAAGGCCTTCCTGGCGCATGAAGATTGCGAACCTGCGGGTCTGGGCGCGCGCGATAGCCTGCGGCTGGAGGCGGGTCTGTGCCTGTATGGCAACGACATCGACCAGAGCACCTCGCCGATCGAGGCCAGCCTGGGCTGGGCCATTCAAAAGCGCCGCAAGGAAGAAGGCGGCTTTCCGGGCGCGGATCGCGTGCAAAAGGAACTGGCCGAGGGCGCGGCGCGCAAGCTGGTGGGCATCAAGCCCGACGGCCGGGCACCGGCGCGTCAGGGCGTTGAGGTGCAATGCCTTGAGGGCAACACGATTGGTCAGATTACCTCGGGCAGCTTTGGCCCCACGGTGGGTGGTCCGGTTGCGATGGGCTACGTGTCGAAGGGCCATGGTGAGCCCGGCGAGAAGGTGAACCTGATCATTCGGGGCAAGGCGCAACCGGCGCAGATCGTGGCGCTGCCCTTTGTCACACAGAATTACAAGCGTTGAAGTCAGGAGAGAGACAAGATGGCAACCTATTATTCCGAAGAGCATGAATGGCTGACCGTTGAGGGCGATACCGCCACGCTTGGCATCACCAAGCACGCGGCTGAACAGCTGGGTGAGGTGGTGTTTGTCGAGCAGCAGGAAGCGGGCGACGAGTTCGAGAAAGACGGCGAGATCGGCGTGATCGAATCCGTCAAGGCCGCGTCCGAGCTTTATGCTCCGGTGGATGGCGAGATCGTTGAAGTGAACGAAGCGCTGGCCGACAACCCCGGCGCGCTGAACGAAGACCCCGAAGGCGAAGCCTGGATCTACAAGATCAAGATTGCGGACGCATCGCAGCTTGAGGACCTGATGGACGAGGCCGGATACAAAGCCTTCCTCGGCTAAACCAAACCGGGGCCCCGCGCCTGGGGTTCCACCGCTTTATCCGGAGCTTCTGCTTTTGGGGCTCCGCCCGCTCGGGCCGGACTGGCCCGCCTTCCACCGGAGATCTGCGCGGTCTCTGCCGGACCTGACTTATTCATAGGAGCGCTGCAATGGCCTTCAAACTGACCGACTACGAAGCCTATGACTTTGCCAACCGCCGCCACATTGGCCCGTCGCCCACCGAGATGCGCGACATGCTCAAGGTGATCGGCTTCAAGACATTGGACGAACTGATCGACGTCACCGTCCCGCCCGCGATCCGGCAGAAAGAGCCGCTGGACTGGGGTCCGGCGATGACGGAACGTGATGCTCTGTTCCACATGAAAGAGGTGGCGAGCAAGAACACCGTTCTGACCTCGCTGATCGGTCAGGGCTATTACGGCACCACCACACCTGCACCGATCCTGCGCAACATTCTGGAAAACCCGGCCTGGTACACGGCCTACACGCCCTATCAGCCCGAGATCAGCCAGGGTCGTCTTGAGGCGCTGCTGAACTTCCAGACCATGGTCAGCGACCTGACCGGGCTGGACGTGGCCAACGCGTCCTTGCTGGACGAAGCCACGGCGGCTGCCGAAGCCATGGCCATGGCCAAGCGCGGCGGGCGGTCCAAGGCGAACAATGCAGCCTTCTTTGTCGACAAGAACTGCCACCCGCAGACCATCGCGGTCATTAAGACGCGTGCCGAGCCTTTGGGCATCGACGTGCAGGTGGGTGATCCCGACAGCCTGGATGCGGGCGCGGTCTTTGGCGCGATCTTCCAATACCCCGGCACCCATGGCCATGTGCGCGACTTCACCGCCGAGATCGCGGCACTGCATGAACACAAAGCCATCGCCATTGTTGCCGCCGACATCCTGTCGCTGGCGCTGCTGAAGTCACCGGGCGAGATGGGCGCGGATATCGCCATCGGCTCGACCCAGCGCTTTGGCGTGCCGATGGGCTATGGCGGCCCGCACGCCGCTTACATGGCAACCACCGACAAGCTGAAGCGCTCGATGCCGGGCCGGATCATCGGTGTGTCCATCGACAGCCGTGGCAACAAGGCCTACCGCCTGTCGCTGCAAACCCGCGAACAGCACATTCGTCGCGAGAAAGCCAACTCGAACGTTTGCACCGCGCAGGCGCTGCTGGCGGTCATTGCCTCGATGTATGCGGTCTATCACGGCCCCGACGGCATCAAGGCCATCGCGCAATCGGTGCACCGCAAGACCTCGCGCCTGGCCGCTGGCCTGGAAGAGGCGGGTTTTGCCGTTGAGCCGGAAGTGTTCTTCGACACCATCACGGTCGAGGTCGGCCATCTGCAGAAGACCGTCATGGAAGCTGCCGTGGCCCGTGGCGTCAACCTGCGCAAGGTCGGCGATACGAAAGTGGGCATCAGTCTGGACGAACAGACCCGGCCTGAGACCATCGAGGCCGTCTGGGGTGCTTTCGGCATCGACCGCACCGATGACAGCTCGAACAAGCAGTACCGCCTGCCGGACTATGCGCTGCGCGAAAGTGCCTATCTGACCCACCCGATCTTCCACCAGAACCGGGCCGAGGCCGAGATCACCCGCTATATGCGCCGTCTGGCCGACCGCGATCTGGCGCTGGACCGGGCGATGATCCCGCTGGGCTCCTGCACCATGAAGCTGAACGCCACGATCGAGATGATCCCGGTCACCTGGCCCGAGTTTGGCAATCTGCACCCGTTCTGCCCCGAAGATCAGGCGCAGGGCTATCACGAGATGATCGCCGATCTGAACGACAAGCTGTGCCAGATCACCGGTTATGACGCGATCTCCCAGCAGCCCAACTCGGGCGCGCAGGGCGAGTACGCGGGCCTTCTGACCATCCGCAACTACCACTTCGCCCGCGGCGAAGGGCAGCGCAATGTCTGCCTGATCCCAACCTCGGCGCACGGGACCAACCCGGCCTCGGCCCAGATGGTGGGCTGGCAGGTTGTGCCGGTGCTGGCGGATGAGAATGGCAACATTGATCTGAACGACTTCCGCGCCAAAGCTGAGAAGCACAGCGATCATCTGGCCGCCTGCATGATCACCTATCCCTCGACCCATGGCGTGTTCGAGACCACCGTGCAGGAGGTCTGCCAGATCACCCATGACCATGGAGGTCAGGTCTATATCGACGGGGCCAACATGAACGCCATGGTGGGTCTGTCGCGTCCGGGGGATATTGGCGGTGACGTCAGCCACCTGAACCTGCACAAGACCTTCTGCATCCCGCATGGTGGCGGCGGCCCCGGCATGGGTCCGATTGGCGTCAAGGCGCATCTGGAAGAGCACCTGCCCGGTCACCCGGAATACGGCACCGCCGTGGGCCCGGTCTCGGCAGCGCCCTTCGGCTCGCCTTCGATCCTGCCGGTCAGCTGGGCTTATGTGCTGCTGATGGGCGGCGCGGGTCTGACGCAGGCCACGAAAGTGGCGATCCTGAACGCCAACTACATCGCGGCGCGGCTCAAGGATGCCTATCCGATCCTCTACACCTCGGAAACGGGCCGGGTGGCGCATGAATGCATCCTCGACACCCGTCCGCTGGATGCCGAGGCGCATGTCACCGTCGACGACGTGGCCAAGCGCCTGGTCGATTCAGGCTTCCACGCGCCGACCATGAGCTGGCCGGTGGCCGGAACCCTGATGGTGGAGCCGACCGAGTCTGAGCCCATGGCCGAGCTGGATCGTTTCTGCGACGCCATGCTGTCCATCCGCTCGGAAGCGCAGGACATCATCGACGGCAAGATCGACGCGGACAACAACCCGCTGAAAAACGCCCCCCACACCGTGCGCGATCTGGTCGGCGAATGGGACCGCCCCTACACCCGTGAACAGGCCTGCTTCCCTCCGGGCTCCATGGGCGTCGACAAATACTGGTCCCCCGTCAACCGCGTCGACAACGCATATGGCGACAGAAACCTCGTCTGCACATGCCCCCCAATGGACGCATACGCAGACGCCGCAGAATAATCCCATAACAAAACCCCGCCAAAACATAGGCGGGGTTTTCGCCAATCGGAAACTCGCGTTCCGATTTGTAGCCTTTTCAGATGTCGTTTTCGCCTGACGAAGTGTCTTTTCCGCTTGCTGCAGGTGCAAAGGCCTCATAGCTCTGTGCGTGGGACACCCCTCCCCAACGAGGGGCGTGTATCTGAAAGGGTAATACAGATGACGATTGAACGACCGGCAGCGCGGCCGGCAAATCCGCGTTTTTCCTCGGGCCCCTGTGCCAAACCCCCTACATTTGATCTGACTAAATTGGCCGATGCCGCGTTGGGTCGTTCCCACCGGGCCGCTGTTGGCAAGGATAAGCTGAAAGCGGCCATTGAAGGCACGCGTGAGCTGCTGGGCATTCCAGCGGATTACAAAATCGGCATCGTTCCCGCCTCGGACACCGGCGCGGTTGAGATGGCGCTGTGGTCGCTGCTGGGTGAGCGCAAGGTTGAGATGCTGGCTTGGGAAAGCTTTGGGTCCGGTTGGGTCACAGATGTGGTCAAACAGCTGAAGATCGATGCCGAGGTGAAAACGGCGGATTACGGGCAGATCGTGGATCTGGCTTCGGTCAATTTCGCCAATGACGTGGTGTTCACTTGGAATGGAACAACCTCGGGCGTGCGGGTTCCCACTGGCGACTGGATCGCCGACGACCGTCAGGGCCTGACAATTTGTGATGCGACCAGCGCCGCTTTTGCGATGGACCTACCGTGGGACAAACTGGATGTCACCACCTTTAGCTGGCAAAAGGTTCTGGGTGGCGAAGCGGCCCACGGCATGTTGATCCTGAGCCCACGTGCGGTTGAACGGCTGGAGAGCTACACGCCCGCATGGCCGCTGCCCAAGATTTTCCGTCTGACCAAAGGCGGCAAGCTGATCGAAGGTATCTTTACCGGAGCCACCATCAACACGCCCTCGATGCTGGCGGTTGAGGATTATCTGTTCGCGCTGGACTGGGCGCGCTCGGTCGGTGGGTTGCAAGGGCTGATCGCCCGTGCTGATGCGAATGCCAATGCGGTTCATACGTTCTGTGCGAAGAATGATTGGATCGCCAATCTGGCCGAGGATGCGGCGACGCAATCGAACACATCTGTGTGCTTGAAGTTTACCGATGCACGCATTCAGGACGGTGCGACTTTTGCCAAGGCTGTGGCCAAACGGTTGGAGGTCGAGAATATCGCATTGGATATCGGTGCCTATCGCGACGCGCCTGCGGGTCTGCGTATCTGGTGCGGCGGTACGGTTGAGACCTCGGATATCGAGGCGATGTTGCCTTGGTTGGCCTGGGCCTTCGAGGCCGAGATCGCAGCGCAAACCGAAGCTGCCTGATGAGCCGGTGCCGGGTTGAAGCCCGGCCTACTCACATTTGAAATCGTAGGGCGGGCTTCAGCCCGCCAACCCCCAGAATTCTTCAAAGGACCAGAGAAAATGGCCCCCAAAGTACTCGTATCTGACAAGCTCAGCGAAACCGCCGTGCAGATTTTCCGTGATCGTGGCATCGACGTGGATTTCATGCCTGATCTGGGCAAGGACAAAGACAAGCTGGCCGAAGTGATCGGTCAGTATGACGGTCTTGCCATCCGCTCGGCCACCAAGGTCACACCGACCATCCTGGAGAAAGCCGACAAGCTGAAGGTCATTGGCCGCGCTGGTATCGGCACGGACAATATCGACAAGGATGCGGCTTCGAAGAAAGGTGTGATCGTAATGAACACGCCGTTCGGCAACATGATTACGACCGCTGAACACGCGATTGCGATGATGTTTGCCGTGGCGCGGCAAATCCCCGAGGCCTCTACCTCGACCCATGCAGGCAAGTGGGAGAAGTCCAAGTTTATGGGGATCGAGCTGACCAACAAGACCCTAGGTGTTATTGGTGCAGGGAACATTGGTGGCATAGTTTGTGAACGCGCCCTTGGACTGAAGATGAAGGTCGTCGCCTATGATCCCTATTTGGGCGAAGAGAAAGCCGCGCAAATGGGCGTGGAAAAAGTTGAACTGGACGAGTTGCTGTCGCGCGCCGACTTTATCACGCTGCACGTACCGCTGACTGACCAGACCCGCAACATCCTGAGCCGCGAGAACCTTGCCAAAACCAAGAAAGGGGTTCGTATCATCAACTGTGCACGTGGTGGACTGGTAGACGAAGACGCTCTGGCCGAAGCTCTGCAATCCGGACACGTCGCCGGGGCAGCCTTTGACGTGTTCAGCGAAGAGCCGGCGAAGGAAAATGCGCTGTTCAACCTGCCCAACGTGGTCTGTACACCACACCTTGGTGCGGCAACGACCGAGGCGCAGGAGAACGTGGCGTTGCAGGTGGCCGAACAGATCTCGAACTATTTGCTGACAGGCGCGGTCGAGAATGCGCTGAACATGCCCAGCGTGACGGCGGAAGAGGCCAAGGTCATGGGGCCTTGGATCAAGCTGGCCGGGCATCTTGGCGGCTTTATTGGTCAGATGACGGATGAGCCTGTTAAGGCGATCAACATCCTTTATGATGGTGTGGCCGCTGAAATGAACCTTGCCGCGCTAAACTGCGCAGTGGTCGCGGGGATCATGAAAAAGTTCAACCCCGAGGTGAACATGGTTTCGGCCCCGGTTGTCGCGAAAGAGCGTGGGATCAAAATCTCGACCACCAATCAGGACAAATCGGGCGCGTTTGAGGGCTATATCAAAGTCACCGTTGTGACCGACAAGCGCGAGCGTTCGATCGGGGGCACTGTGTTCAGCGACGGCAAGCCGCGCTTTATCCAGATCAAGGGCATCAATATCGATGCCGAGATCGGCGCCCATATGCTGTACACGACCAACGAAGACGTGCCGGGCATCATCGGTGCATTGGGTCAGACCATGGGTGAGAACAACGTCAACATCGCCAACTTTACCCTTGGTCGCTCCGAGGCAGGCGGTGAAGCCATTGCGCTGCTTTACGTAGACGAACCGGTTCCAGCCGAGGCCCGCGCCAAGCTGGCGGAAACGGGTCTGTTCACGCAAATCAAGCCATTGGTGTTTGATGTCGCCTGACGCGGCCTGTTGAGTTTGAGAAACAGTTCAGGGCCCGGTTTTGAAAAGACCCGGGTCCTTTGTTCTCTGGAACCGCAATCTGGGGCACAAGCGTGCTGAGCGCTACCGGCGGAGGATGTCTATGACACAGCCTGTCTATGTAATCGGTGATCTGCACGGACAGGTGGCTGAACTGGAGCGCGCACTGTCTTTGATCCAAAGTGACGGCGGACCTGATGCTCAGGTTGTGTTTCTGGGTGATTACGTGGATCGCGGTCCCGATAGCCGGGACTTGATCGATCACCTGATCGCCGGGCGTTATGCAGGTCGGAACTGGATCACCCTGCTGGGCAATCACGACCGGATGTTTGCCTGGTTCATGGAAGACACCCCACGCCACGATCCGCATCTGCTCGTGGGGTACCACTGGCTGCATGATCGGTTAGGCGGGATTGAGACTTTGCGCAGTTACGGGGTGGAGTTTGAAGGTCAAATCCGGCTGGAAGACTTGCACCGGATGGCGAAGGGGGCGGTGCCAAAGTCTCACCTGACCTTCCTGCGCGATTTGGCGTTGATGCACCAGACGCCCGAGCTTGCCTTTGTTCACGCCGGTATCCGCCCGAACGTGCCGCTCAATGAACAACGCGCAAGTGATCTGGTCTGGATCAGGCAGGTTTTTCACAACCATCGAGGTCCGCATCCCAAGCTGATCGTGCATGGTCACACGCCAGTGGATAAGGCCACGCATTATGGAAATCGCGTCAACCTGGATACAGGTGCGGGCTATGGGCGTCAGGTGGGTGTGGCCGTATTCGAAGGGCAGACTTGTTGGGAATTGACGGCACGGGGCCGTATCCCATTGACGCCTTAAACCACCTGACGCAGGCACGACATTGGAGATTGAATATGTATGTCGCAACTTTGCTGACCAATCCTGCAGCGCCTTCGCTGGACCGCGCCCTGCCCGAGTCGCTGCGCAACGCGTGGGGCGGTGGGGATGTCATCTGGCTCAGCCCTGATGAGGCGCTAGAGTTTGAATTGAGCGACATGCCCGACAATCGCTGGGATGTCTGGGCGGACTTGCAGGGCATGGGTGTCGACCTGATCGTGCAACCTGCGGATGGGCGGCGCAAAAAGATGCTGCTGGCTGATATGGACAGCACGATGATTCAGCAAGAATGCATCGATGAACTGGCGGATGAAGCCGGTGTTGGAGACAGGGTCAAGGACATCACTGCCCGTGCCATGAACGGAGAGCTGGACTTTGAGGGGGCGTTGATCGAACGGGTCGGATTGCTCAAGGATTTGGATGAAAGCGTCATTGGCAAAGTTCTGAACGAACGGATCACCCTCATGCCGGGTGGCAGGGCATTGCTGGCCACGATGCGGGCGAACGGTGCCCATGCGGCGTTGGTATCCGGCGGGTTCACAGCCTTTACGGCACGGGTGGCAGAGTTGCTGGGGTTTGATGAAAACCGGGCCAATACGCTGTTGGCTAAAAACGGGAAACTGACGGGCGATGTTGCGCGCCCCATTTTGGGACGGCAGGCCAAGATCGAAGCACTGGAACAGATCTCTGCCCGGCTTGAGCTGTCTGAAAATGACGTAATGGCTGTTGGCGACGGAGCAAATGACCTTGGAATGCTGGGCCGGGCCGGAACCGGAGTTGCCCTTCATGCCAAGCCTTCAGTTGCCGCCCAATGCGACGTGCGTGTGAATCACGGTGACCTGACGGCGCTGCTTTACCTGCAAGGGTACAGCCGCGCTGACTTTGCCGAGGAATAACCGAGGCTATCTTTTATTTAACATTTGTGTTAAATAGTGATCATGAGCACGCTTCTGACCGCCTTTTCAGCACTGTCTGACGCCACCCGATTCTCGATTGTTGAACAATTGATGGAACAGGGTGAACTGCCCGCCGGTGACCTGATCGAAGGTCGCGGCGTATCGGGTGCTGCGATTTCGCGCCACCTAAAGGTCTTGCGAGAGGCAGGGCTGGTGCAACAGCGCGTCCAAGGCACGCAGCGGATGTATTCTGTCCGACCCGAGGGGCTGCGGCTGATTGCCGATTGGACCATTTCCAAGCGCCAATTCTGGGAAAGCAGCCTCGATCGTTTGAGCGAAATTATCGAAAGGGAGAATTCATGGCCGACCTGAAACTGGAACGGGACTTTCCCGTTAGCCCTGAAGACTTGTTCGCATGGATCAGTGACGGCAGCAGGTTGCTGCAATGGTGGGGGCCCGAAGGGATGCACGTGCCCGAACACAATCTGGATTTTTCGCGAACAGGCCCATGGTATTCGGTGATGGAGAATGGCGAGGGCCAACGATACAAGGTTTCAGGCCATGTGACCCATGTCGATCCACCTAAATCAGTGGGTTTCACATGGGGCTGGCATGATGATCAGGACCAGCGCGGCAACGAAAGCCACGTGACTTTGTCGGTTGCGGCGACGAGCACCGGATCGCGACTGACACTGGATCACAAAGAACTGGCTGATGCCGAAGCGGCAGCGAACCACAATCAGGGTTGGACATCTTCGCTGCGTAAACTCGAAGCACTTTGCAAATAGGTTTTCATCAGGGAGGAGCGACATGCCCCAATTTTTGTTTGTATATCATGGGGGCCACACCCCAACCGACCCCGCCGAGATTGAGGCGACTATGGCCGCCTGGGGTGCCTGGTTTCAGGACATGGGTGAGGCGCTGGAAATCCCCGGCAACCCGGTGGGCCAGTCCTATACCGTCACCAACAGCGGGGTCGTTGACAACGGCGGTGCGAACCCGGCCTCGGGCTTTACGGTGATCAAGGCCGACAGCATCGACGCAGCGACCGCCATGGCCAAGGGTTGTCCGATGGTCGTCAACGGTTCAGGCTCGGTCGAAGTGGCCGAGGTGCATGAGATCGAGATGTGAGGACCTTAGCCGGGGAAGCCCGGCGCAGGTTTGATCACGCCGCATTCCAGCCCGCGCCGGCTGTATTGTGTGGCGTTCATGAATTTGCGGGTGGCCGGGTGATCGGCCTCCAGCACGCCAAGGCTGACCAGTATCGCGGCAATCGCACATTCGCTGGCGCGGGTGGTGCCGTCGGTGATCTTCAACGCAACGCCCATGCGTTTTTCGGGTATGATGGCCACAAACACGGCCTCGGCCCCGGTTTTGATGGCGACGCGGCCATTCATGGCGCGCATCAGCTCGGTGCAGGCACGGGTCTCACCGGCCACCAGCTCGGGGTGCTTGACCATTGCCGCAACCAGTTGTGCCGCAGCATCAGAGGAGCGATCCGAGCGGTCTGCGGCACTGGCAAACCACGCCATCGAACGTGCCAATCCCGCCAGCGAGATCGCGAAATTTGGAGCGGAACAGCCGTCGATGCCATATCCCGGGCTGGTCTCTCCGGTGGTTTCTTCAATGACTGACAGACAGGCTTGTTGCACCGGGTGGTCGATTTCAAGGTATTCCGGGCCTGCGCCCATGTGCTGAGCCAATGTCAGAAATCCACAGTGTTTGCCCGAGCAATTGTTGTGGATCTGGCAAGGCGTGTCGTCAGCTAAAATCAGCCGATCGCGAGCTGCTGTATCTGCTGGTTCCTGTGGGCCGCAGCGCAGATCATGCTCGGTCAGCCCCAGGTGATCCAGCCATGCTGTTACCCGATCGGTGTGGATCGCGGCACCGTTATGTGAGGCGCAGGCCAGCGCAAGATGTTCGCTGTTCAAGCCGTATTTCGCCGCGGCACCCGACGTGACCAGTGGAAGTGCCTGAATCATTTTGGCTGAGGACCTTGGGTAGATCACCGCTTGCGGATCGCCCCAGCTGCGGACGATTTGGCCGCTGTCATCGCAGATCACCGCGTGGCCCAGATGCAAACTCTCAAGCAAAGCACCACGCCACAGTTCTGTCATGGGTATGGGCTGCGTCATCTGGACCTCCGAAATTATGCGCAAAATTCTGCCAATCGCCCTTTCGCCTGTGGCGAAACCTGCGTTAGTGTGTGTATGTCGGCAATCATCGGAATGCGCAACGGAATAGACGGGCCGGAAGGGTTCGCAGCCATGTCCGATGGGTTTGAGGTATGGGTCGAGCTAGGAGGCTGGACAAATGGGATCAATGCTCGTTCGTGTGATCGCGGGCCTGTCTGTGGCAGGTACCGTCGCGACATCTGCAATCGCTCAGCAGGCCAGCAGCACCAACCGTGTTGCGGTCAAGACAGATTGGAGCGTCTTTGTTGAAGAAGACCCCACTGAATGCTGGAGCGTCGCAACCCCGGACGAAACGGTTAACACCCGCGGTGGTCGCGTGGTTTCTGTGCGGCGTAGCGACATTTTGCTGTTTGTGGTGTTTCGACCAGGCGATGACGTGAACGGAACAGTGTCGTTCACCGGCGGCTATCCCTTTGCGGCGGGTTCGACCGTCAACGTCAAGATCGACGACGCCGAATTCGAATTCATTACTGATGGCGAATGGGCCTGGCCTTCGACTCAAGGGCAGGAACCCAAAGTGATCGAAGCGATGAAGCGCGGGAACGAGGCTGTTCTGACGGCCCGCTCGGAACGCGGGACGCAGACGAAAGACACCTTCTCGTTACTGGGCTTTACCGCAGCAATTGACGACGCGAAGCAACGCTGCACTAATTAAGTCAGCGTATTTCGGTGCAGGCCCCGTCGGTATGGCGGGGCTTTTGTTTTTGATGCTGTCCGGCGCGCCAGCATTACGCGACGTCCGCGCCCGCACTTGATCCGTATCAAAGTAAGCCCTCGCACTTTCTGAACTAAATAGTTCAGAGGAAGCGAAGGAGTTGCCCCGATGCTGAACAAATTTCTTGCTGCGCTGATGATGATCTCGGCCATGGTGCTAAGCGCTTGTGAAAACACAGGTGAGACATATCCGGTGACTGGCGAACAGTGCGGCCCGGAAGACCCGGTTAAGACTCTGGACGCCGAAGATTGCTACATTCCGCCGGCAGGTGTCTAAGCGGACTTTGATCCGTACGGATTAAAACAAGACAATGGCCGCAGTGACTGTGTTACTGTGGCTTTTCCATGCATACCCGCCAATTGTGACGAATCCTTTTGATCTTTGCGCAGGTTCCTATATAGAGGCGCATCCCAAGCCAGAATCTTTCGAGATACGCCTCAGAGAGCCCAAAATGTCGCCCAAAGCGCCGATCACTCAAGATGTCCTGACCCTCCCTCGCAAACTGCCCGAGGGAAAGATCAACCTTGTCGGGCTAACCCGCGACCAGCTGCGCGCTGTTCTGATCGAACACGGCACGCCGGAAAAGCAGGCCAAGATGCGCACCGGTCAGATCTGGCAGTGGATCTATCAATGGGGTGTGCGAGACTTTGCCGAGATGACCAACCTGGCCAAAGCCTACCGCGCACAATTGGCCGAGAATTTCGTGATCGAAATCCCCGAGGTTGTGACCCGCCAGGTTTCTGAGGATGGCACCCGCAAGTATCTGTGCCGTATCGCAGGCGGGCATGAGGTTGAGGTCGTCTATATCCCCGAAGAGGATCGCGGCACGCTTTGCATCTCGTCTCAGGTCGGGTGCACGCTGACTTGTTCATTCTGTCATACCGGCACCCAGAAACTGGTGCGCAACCTGACTGCGGCCGAGATCGTTGGTCAGATCATGATGGCCCGCGATGATCTTGACGAATGGCCCACCCCCGGTGCGCCCAAGGATGAAACGCGCCTGCTGTCGAACATCGTTCTGATGGGCATGGGCGAACCGCTTTACAATTTCGAAAACGTCCGTGATGCGATGAAAATCGCCATGGATCCCGAAGGGATTTCCCTGTCGCGCCGCCGTATCACGCTGTCGACCTCTGGCGTCGTGCCCGAAATCGCGCGCACGGCTGAGGAAATCGGCTGTTTGCTGGCGATCTCATTCCATGCCACCACGGATGAGACCCGCGACGTGCTGGTGCCGATTAACAAGCGTTGGAACATCGAAGAATTGCTACAGGCGCTGGCCAGCTATCCCAATGCGTCGAACTCCGAACGGATCACCTTTGAATATGTGATGCTGGATGGCGTGAACGACAGTGATGAGGATGCACACCGCCTGATCGACCACATCAAGCGTTACAACATCCCGGCCAAGATCAACCTGATTCCGTTCAATGAATGGCCCGGCGCGCCGTATAAGCGCAGCTCGAACAACCGTATCCGGGCTTTTGCGAATATCATCTACCACGCGGGCTATGCATCGCCCATTCGCAAGACGCGCGGTGAGGATATCATGGCGGCCTGTGGTCAGTTGAAATCGGCAACCGAACGCGCCCGCAAATCGCGCAAACAGATCGAGGCCGAAACAGGGTTGAGCCGATAGAGTTTCCGCCGGCGTCCGACCGGGTCGGTTGTATCGCGCATCAAGTGTTTTCGGTCGCCACCTGCACGCCATAAGTGTACTTGTAAACTTAATGTTTCAGGTGCTGAAACAATATGCATAATTTGCTATGTTTCCCGTGTTCATCGCTAGCATGGCCCTTTTCAAATCCATGCACAAGGTGGTGAGCGGACCGGGCCAGAGCTGGCAAGTTATTGCGAGGTCGCTAGACTAAACCGGTGCTGTCAGGCGGTGCTCAGGCGAACTGATTTTCAGGTGGGCCAATATTATGAACACAAGCTTTACTAACACTAACCTTTTCGGAGCAATCTTGTTTGCCTTTGCGTTTGCGGCAAGTTCAAGTTTGGTTTTTGCCGACAGCGAAAATGCTCATATCGCGATCGAAAACCCTGCTGAGCTGAGCAAGAACGAGGCTTTGAAGCACTACCGTTCGCTGAACCGTCGCATGGCGCGCGGGTATGCAGCGGCGCAACTGGACCTGATCCTCAACTACCAAAGCTGGCCGTTATTCAACGATGCGCCATATATTTCGGCAACCCATGGCCAGCGTTTTGTGAACAGTTATGCCAATCGCATGGCTCATAACTATGCGACTTTGCAGAAAGGCGAGGAACTACCAATGGGTTCGGTCCTTGCCAAGGACAGCATGACGGTGACGGATGAAGGGCGCATACATCCAGGTGCCATGTTCATAATGGAGAAACTGGCAAACGGGGCGAACCCGGATACAGCGGATTGGCGTTATATCATGGTCCTGCCAGACGGTTCGGTGTTTGGCGATACCTTGGGTGACCGCGCCGGTGAAGTCGCGTATTGCCATGTCTGCCACGAACAGGTGGCGGATCGAGACTACACGTTTTATGTGCCGGAAGAGTATCGCAAGAGCGAATGAACCGGATCAGGCCGGTTCGCCCGGCAGCTTCAGTTCCGTCGCCTCGCGGCGGCTGAGTTGTTCGCCTTGTTTGCGTTTTGACAGAACTTCTCGAGCCAGCGCGTATTTCTCATCCTGCCAGAAGATCAGACACCCGTTACACCCCTTGCCACAGCAGCCTTCGGTGCCGATACGGTTGGTCTTGAACCGGCGTTCATTGCCATCCTCGCCGATCTTTTCGACCAGTTCGTCGCGACGACGGGCATAAGCCGTCGGGTTGTCACGGCCAGTGGTTTCCAGCCCTTGCACCAGTTTGTCGAAACGAATGCGGCTCCAGTGTTCATCGGTCAGGGCGCGTTCCTTGCGCAGAACCGAGTAAACCGGGAAGCGCGCGCGCAGATCGTCAATGTCTTCGTGATCGAACAGGGTGAAAGGCAGCCGGATGGCTGTCTTCGTGCTGCCATGCACCACATCCAGCCGCTTGCCGTCAGACGCGCGTTCGAAATCGTAGACCCGCAGCAGAACCGTATCGCGTGAGATAGGTGAGACAAAATCCAACACGTCGCCCGGTTCCAGCTTGTTCTTCACCTCGACCAGAAAGGCGTCTTCAGTCACTTCGGTGACAATCCCCGCATACTCCCACTGCGCGATCGAAGCGGTGTGTTCATAGTCATGCGCGTAGTTGGTCAGACGTCCTTCGTGGAAGGCGAGCGTGTAGCCGCGGTTTCCTACGGTTTCCAGTTCGCGCATATATGGTCTGGGATCCCAGTTCTCAGGATCGGCATTGTAGTCGTCGATCGCCATCCGATACGCCCGCGCAACGATGGCGGCGTAATACTCCGACTTACCGCGCCCTTCGACCTTGAGGCTGTCGACACCGATCTTCAGGTATTCATCCAGCTTGGGCATGATGCACAGATCGCGGGAGTTCAGGATGTATGACCCGCGATCATCTTCTTCGATTGGCATCAAATCACCGGGGCGGCAGCCTTCTTCCAGCAGGAATTCATACAGGTCCGCGTTTTCGTCGGTGATGCGCAGTTCCTGATGCGTGCCGTCCTTCAGGCGCAGTTTCAGGCCATAGTTCCAGCGGCAGGAATTGGCGCAATTGCCCTGGTTCGCCCCGCGTTCGGCCATAAAGTTCGAAAGCAGGCAACGACCTGAATAGGTCATGCACATCGCACCGTGGACGAAAGCCTCAAGCTTGATGTCAGGGCACTTCTCGCGGATTTCCACAAGCTCGGGGTACGAGACTTCGCGTGCCAGAACCACCAGTTCAGCGCCCTGATCCTGCCAGAACTTCACCGATAGCCACGAACAGATATTGGCCTGGGTCGAGATATGCAGCGGCAGTTCGGGTGCGCGTTCGCGGACATATTGGAACACACCCGGATCAGCAATGATCAGCCCGTCGGGCTGCACCTTGCGCACCGTGTCGATGTACTCATCCAGTTTCGGGATGTCTTTATTATGCGAAAACAGGTTCAGCGTCAGATAGGCGCGTCGGCCATGGCTGTGGCAGAACTCAACCCCTTCGATCACCTCTTCCAGCGAGAACTCGGATTTCGTGCGCAACGACATGTCGGGCGTGCCCAGATACACTGCGTCTGCGCCGTAAAGGATGGCGAGTTTCAACTTGCGCAGATTGCCCGCGGGCATCAGCAATTCGGATCGGGACTGGGTCATAGAGCCACCTGGCAAAGGATCAAGGCGGCCTTCTACGCCAAATGGGTCGAGTCCAAAACCCCGTTATCTGCGACGGAACCGCGCTGTGCCGATCACTTCAACCAGTTGCTGACGCACCGGTTCGGGTTGAGCCTCGACCGCGTTCAGAACCTCGCGCAGTTCGGCCCGTAGCCCGTGCATCTGATCAATCAGCGAGATCATCATCGACAGCGCATCTGCCTCCATGTCGTACTGTTCGTGCAACTCGCAGGCCAGTTCCAGACGGGCGACGTCGATGCTGTGATAGATCAGCCCTTGGTCTGATTGTTCGGGGATCACAATCTCGGCCGCCAGATATTCGGTCAGCCGATCCGAGGTCAGTCGGGTGACGGTTTCGATCAGTTCCTTCTCGGTCAGGGTCATGACGGCATTCCTTTCCGCGGGTCGTAGCTGTGCGTCTCGCGCCAGGTCTCCATGAACTGTTTCAGATCGTCATCGATTTTCTCGGGCATCGAGACGGTCAGTTCGATCAACTGATCCCCACGCTCGGACGAGCCGCGTTTTTTGACACCCTTGCCCCGCAATCGCAGGGTTTTGCCGCTGCTAGTGCCCGCCGGTACGCTGACATTCACGCCACCGTCGATGGTCGGAGCTGGGACTTTGCCACCCAGTATGGCCTCGTCAATCGTGATGGGCAGCGTAATATGGATGTCGTCGCCGTGGCGATCAAAGACCGGATGACTGGCCACCGAAACAGTTACCAGAGCATCGCCCGGAGGGCCTTCGCCATATCCCGGGGCCCCTTTGCCCCTCAGGCGGATGGTTTGACCCTCGGTAATTCCAGCCGGGATCTTCACTTCGATCCGGTCGCCGTCTGGCAAGGTCAGTTTCTGACTGGCACCGAACACGGCATCCAGAAAGCTGATCTGCAGCGAATAGTTCAGGTTGTGCCCCGGCGCGTGAAACTCATGGCCGCGCTGGCCGCCAAACCCGCCGCGCCCGCGCATGAATTCGGCGAAGATGTCGGACATGTCGTCCGGGTCTGCCTGACGTCCGCGATACGGGTTGCCAGCGGCTTCGGCATATTCACGGTAATACTGCTGTTGCGGGCGTTCCTGACCCGAGGCGTCAATCTCGCCATTGTCGAAACGCGCGCGGGTTTCCGGGTCTTTCAGCAGATCGTATGCGGCGGCGGCAGCTTTGAACTTTGCCTCAGCCTCGGCATCACCGGGCTTTAGGTCCGGATGGCATTCCTTGGCAATGCGCCGATAGGCTTTCTTGATCTCGGCGGCGCTGGCGTCTTTGGCCACGCCAAGAACGGAATAGGGATCGTCGCTCATCTCACACTCATGGCTCAGGGACAGGTCTGATCTTGATGAATGTCTTCTACCATGCGATTTCAACGGGTCAAAAGGAAGAGGCGATTGAATTGCCTCGTAAAATCCTGCAGGTCTGTTAACATCTGCATGTTTCTAATTGTTGATTGACGGAGATCGTCACATGTCGCGTAGAATTAAATCGGCTTTGGCCTTGCTGGCGGGGAATGCCATTGGGTTGTTGCTTGCCTCGCTGATACTGTCAGGATTTGCGATCAAGCCGATCTCTTTCATCGTCGTTGTAATCGTCTTCACCGTGGTGCAGCTGATTGCCGAACCCCTGATCCTGAAGCTGGGTGAAAAGAAAGCGCCTGCGCTGAAGGGCGGGATTGCTTTGATCGTGACCTTTGTAGGCCTGTTGGTGACTGATCTGATAACCGCTGGGCTGACCGTAGGTGGAGTTGCGAACCTGTTGGGAGCAACGCTGTTGGTCTGGCTGGGGGCGCTGATCGCCAGCGTTGTGCTGCCGATCTACGTGTTCAAAGAACTGCGCGAAGCCAAGAAGTAATCACAGCGCGTTCAGGCTGGCCTCGATGGCTTGCCACAGTTCTTCTACAGGTTCGCATCCGACGGACAGGCGGATGAAAGCGGGATCGACATCGTCGCCCCATCGCGCGCGACGTTCGGCTGAACTGTGGACCCCTCCGAAAGAAGTGGCGGGGCGCAGAAGGGGGCAAGCGTTGATGAAGGCTTCGGCTTTCTCTTCACTTTCCAGTGTCAGGGACAGCAGAAACCCGAAGCGTGCCGTCTGTGACTGTGCCAGTTTGTGGGATGGATCGCCCGGCAGACCTGGATAGCGGACCTGTTTCACTGTGGGATGTGACGCCAAACGTTCGGCCAACACCTGCGCCGAGCTGCACATACGGTCAAAGCGTACATCCAGCGTTTCCAGCCCGCGATGCAGCAGCCACGCCTCATGCGGTCCGGGGATTGATCCGGACACTTTTCGCCATTCCTCGACCCGTTCCATGATATCGTTGTTGCGGCTGGCCACATGGCCCATCAGCATGTCGGAATGCCCGCCCATCGCCTTGGTATCTGACGATACAACCACATCGATGCCCAGTTCCAGTGGGCGTTGACCCAGCGGGGTCATCGTCGTGTTGTCGGCAATGGTCACTCCCCCGGCTGCGCGCGCCTGTTCAGCAACCACTGCCAGATCGATCATATCCAAACCGGGGTTCGAGGGGCTTTCTACAAAGACAACATCGAACCCGTCAAAACCGCCGTTGGTAAAGGCGGCAGTGGGTCGTTCCTCAACGGTCACGCCCAGACCTGAAAGGAAACGATCCGCCAGCAGGCGTGTCACGTAGTACCCGTCCGACGGGATCAGCAGGCGTGATCCGGCCTTCAGGGTCGCGAACAACGCTGCCGAGATCGCTGCCATCCCCGAAGGGAATGTCAGGCAGGGTGCGTCCTCCAGATGGGCCAGAACATGTTCCAGATGCTCCCAGGTTGGGTTGTCGACGCGGCCATAGGTGCGCAAACCTTCCGTCACGCCGGGCAGGTGGTACATGCTGCTTTGGGTCAGTGGCAGGGTTACCGGCTCACCGGCGTTCAACGCGTTGCCGCGCAGGTGCAGCATCTCTCCGGTTTTAGAAGCCATAGCTCAGCGCCCCGGAATTTCGTCGCGGGGCGGGGCGGGTTCCCAGTTCTCGATGATCTCGACCGCCTCTTGCGCGGTGTCGACGAACCGGAACAGGTCGAGGTCTTCTTCCGAGATGGTGCCGGCATCGGCCAGCGCTTCCCAATTGATGACCTTTTCCCAGAATTCGCGGCCAAACAGCAGGAAGGGCACGCGGTCCATCCGCCCGGTCTGGATCAGGGTCAGGGATTCGAACAGTTCATCCATGGTGCCAAAACCGCCGGGGAAGATGGTGATGGCGCGGGCGCGCATCAGGAAATGCATCTTGCGAATGGCAAAGTAATGGAAGTTGAAGCTGAGGTCCGGCGTCACATAGAGGTTCGGCGCCTGTTCATGCGGCAGCACGATATTCAAGCCGATCGAACACCCACCCGCGTCCTGCGCGCCACGGTTTCCGGCCTCCATCACACCGGGACCACCGCCGGTGACGATGACGTTCTCACGGCATCCGGTTTCGTTTGACTTTTCGGTCATTAGCCGCGCGAACTCACGCGCCTCATCGTAATATTGTGACAACCCGGCCAAAGTCTCTGTTCGCGCCGTGTGTTTCTGCGACGGTTCCGGAATGCGCGCGCCGCCGAACATCACAATGGTCGAGGTGATCTCGCGCTCGGTCATGATCATCTCGGGCTTCAGCAATTCCAGTTGCAGACGCACCGGGCGCAATTCGTCCCGGCACAAGAATTCGTCATCGGCAAAGGCAAGGCGATAGGCAGGTGAACGCGTCTGCGGCGTGTCCGGAACCTCACTCGCGGTCGAGCGGTCGGTCTGCGCGTCGCGGAACGGATTGTGGCGGTCTTCTCTCATAGGTGATCGATCCCTGCTTGCGTGTTCATGAAACAGCTATAGGGTTCGCGATCAGAGCGCCAGTCACGGAAAGACAAGAATGAATTGGAAAAGTGAAATTTCAAAAGCCCGCGACCGTATCGCCGGATATGCACAAGTGACCCCAGTGATGGAAAGCCGCATTCCGGGCTATCCGATCGAGCTAAAACTCGAGCACATGCAGCACACTGGCAGTTTCAAGGCACGGGGCGCGTTCAACACATTGCTCAGCATGGACGTGCCACAGGCAGGCGTTGTGGCCGCGTCCGGGGGCAACCATGGTGCGGCGGCTGCTTATGCTGCGCAGACGCTGGGCTATCCCGCCAAGATATTCGTACCGGAACTGGCAGGTCCGTCGAAAATCGCGCTGATCCGGCAAACTGGCGCGGATCTAAGCGTCGTGTCCGGCGAATACGCCAACGCGCTGACCGCGGCGCAAGAACATGAGGCAGCTACTGGTGCCATGCAAATTCACGCCTATGACGCCCCGGCGACAGTGGCGGGGCAAGGGACCTGTTTTGCCGAATGGGATGCTCAGGGGGTGCAGGCCGATACGGTTCTGGTTGCTGTGGGTGGCGGAGGTCTTATTGCCGGTGCGCTGGCGTGGTTTGACGGCGCGCGCAAGGTCGTTGCAGTCGAACCTGAAACCTCGTGCGCGCTGAACGCTGCGTTACAGGCGGGTAAGCCGGTGGATGTATCTGTCTCGGGTATCGCTGCAAATGCGCTGGGCGCGCGGCGGATCGGACAGATCTGTTTCGATCTGGCGCAAGGCATGAGCTCGGTTCTGGTATCGGATGACGCGATTGCGGATGCGCAAAAGGCGCTTTGGCAGAGCCACCGCATTTTGGTGGAGCCCGCAGGCGCAGCAGCCTTGGCTGCATTGACGTCGGGTGTCTACCAGCCTGAACCGGATGAGCGTGTTGCCGTTCTGCTGTGCGGCGCAAATATTGCACCGGACCCGTTTGCAGGGTGAATTATCGGCTTGTGAACGGGTAGGGCGGATTTTATCTATAATCCATGTCCGCTACGATTTCCGACACGATCTACCAAAACCTGAGCCAGCAAATCATCACCGGAGAGCTTGAGGCCGGGGAAAAGCTGCGGCAAGACCATATTGCCCGCCAATTTGACACCAGTCACGTCCCTGTACGTGAAGCCCTGTTGCGGCTTGAGGCGCATGGATTGGCCCGGCATGAGCCTCGCCGCGGGATGCGCGTCACCGCGCTGGACCCGGCAGAAGTGCGTGAGGTGATAGAAATGCGAGTGGCGTTAGAGACCCTTGCGTTGCAGCAATCCGTGCAGAACATGTCTCCGGTCGCGTTGGACAAGATCGATCGCGCACGCATCGCCTGTGATGAGGCGCAGACGATGCCGCAATGGGAAGCTTTGAACCGAGCGTTCCATCGTGCCATTCTGACACCTTGTGGCCTACCCCGGCTTTTGCACGCCATTGACGATCTGCATATCGCAAGCGCGCGCCACCTGTTCGCACATTGGCGATCAAAATGGGTACAGCAGGTAGACAAGGATCACGCCGCGCTGGTTCAGGCGCTCAGGCGCAGGGATCTGAGCACCGCCAAGGGCATCCTGACCCGCCATATACGCCGCGCCAGCTGACGAAAGGCCGTTTCAGACGCAAAATGATCCATGTTCGTCGCATTGCACCATTGTTTCCACTTGCGTATAGGCCAAACCGACACGAACAGATTCTGTAGGGAGACGCCCCATGTCCAACGCGCAACTGGAAGCCGCCATCGAAGCCGCCTGGGAGGCGCGCGACACAATCACGCCCGCCACCACCGGCGAACAGCGTGAAGCGATCGAGGATACGCTGAACGCGCTGGACAGCGGATCGCTGCGTGTTGCGGAAAAGCTTGAAAATGGCGACTGGCAAGTGAACCAGTGGGCCAAGAAAGCGGTTCTGCTGGGCTTTCGCATCAAGGATATGGAAATCCAGTCCGGTGGTCCGCAGGCTGGCGGCTGGTGGGACAAGGTGGACAGCAAGTTCGCCGGTTGGGACGCAAACCAATGGCAAGCCGCCGGGTTCCGCGCCGTGCCGAACTGCGTTGTCCGCAAGTCTGCCTATATCGCACCCGGCGCTGTTCTGATGCCGTCTTTTGTGAACCTGGGCGCTTATGTCGATGAAGGCACCATGGTTGATACATGGGCCACCGTTGGATCCTGTGCGCAGATCGGCAAGAACGTTCACCTGTCGGGGGGCGTCGGCATCGGTGGTGTCCTTGAGCCCATGCAGGCCGGACCGACCATCATCGAAGACAATTGCTTTATCGGTGCCCGTTCCGAAGTGGTCGAGGGTTGTATCGTACGCGAAGGTTCGGTTCTGGGCATGGGCGTGTTCATCGGCAAATCCACCAAAATCGTGGATCGCGAAACCGGCGAAGTCATGTATGGCGAAGTGCCGCCCTATTCGGTGGTTGTCGCCGGTTCGATGCCTTCAAAGAACAACATCAGCTTGTACTGCGCCGTGATCGTGAAACGGGTGGATGAAAAGACCCGCTCGAAAACGGGCATCAACGAATTGCTGCGCGACTAAATGGGCGCATATTCTTAAAGAAGGGCTGTAGCTTGTGCTGCAGCCCTTTTTTTGAGCCTTATGCCTTCACCGGATAGCGGTCTGGTTCTTCAAAAACGTCAATCACACGAGAACCCGCTTTGATCTTGCCACCGTGTTCGACACCCGAAGGGATCGAATAGCTGTCGCCCGGGCGGTATATTCTGGTCTCGGTGCCGATGGTCAGTTCGACCTCACCCTCGACGACAGTGCCCCATTGGGCTTTGTGAGAATGTGCGGGCAGTTCAAAATCCTTGAGAAAAGTAAAAAACGCCACCAGCCCAGCATCCGACCGGATCACAGCGGTCTGAACTACATCTTCGGGGAAAGGGACGTCGAGGCTGGGAAATGCTGTGATGAAATCGGGATATGTCATGAAATGGTCCTGTGTTGTCATGGTTCGGCTGTTTACCGGTACTATGGACGCCAGATTGCCCGTCTGCAATTCTGGGCTTCTTGACCGTCGGCGGGCACGCAGCTATGGCCCTGCGCATGGAAAAGCAAAAGAAACCTTCGCGTCAGCAAGTTTATACTCTTCTGGTCCAGATCGGTCGCAAGGATGGTGACGGGCTGCCCGAAGGGGCGACCGGCGCGGCGTTGATCTGCTATGCCAGCGGAGTCGACGAGGCCGAGGCCGTGCGCGAAACGGTGGCCATTCTGAAGCAAGCCGATACAGCGCCGCTGGATGTCACCGGGTATGGCACTTTGGCGGAACGCGAAGCGCAAGGGCATGACATAGAGCCGGACGAGCGTGCCCTAATGCAACGCGCATTGGACGAAAACGCCGTGATCGTCGCGCAGATGACACCGTTTTATGGCGACGAGGCTGAAGCCTAGTTTCGTGTACCGAACCACTTGCGGTAAATTTCGTCGTAAGTTCCATCTTCGCGCAGTGACAGCAAAGCCTGATTGACGTCCTCGACCAGCGGCGATCCGGTCGGGAAGGCGATGCCATAGTTTTCGCGCAGGAAGATGCCGCCTGTCATGGACGCAATACGCCGCCCCTCATGCGAGGCGAAATAGGACAGGACTGGCGCGTCAAATACGACTGCGTCAAGTTCCTCGGCCTTGAAGGCGTCCAGCATCTGCTCCAGTCCGGGATAGCCGGTGAATTCGATCTCACGCCGGTTTAGAAAACTTGCCGCGGTCGAGTTGGAAATGGTGCCGACATTTTTGCCGTAAAGATCGTTGACCGAGTTCACGCTGCCGGTAATCGCGTCTACCGTCATGACCGAGGTTATGCGTGCGGTGAAAACCGACACAATGAACAGCGACGACACAACCAGCACGACCCCCAACATTCGCCCAAATGGGGTGCGGGGCATCCGCTCTTCGAAGCCGCCATTCACAACCAAGTTGAGCGCCCACCAGAATGACGGGAACCAGGCTTCGTTCAGTTTGCGGTCGAAATAAGGTTGGGCGCGGCGCTCAAAGCTCCACATCAACATGCCGCCGCCCAGTAGAATGGCAAAGGCCAGACCGATAGCAATGAAGAGTTCTTTGGACAGCAACGCCTGCAACAGCGAGGGCCGACGAACCGCGTCTGACGGCACCATGATCTGCAGCCCGGCCTCAAAGATCGGCTGACTGAAATCCATCTGTGTTTCACGCATCGCCGTGATCGAGATATTGGCGATGGCTAGGTCGGCAGACCCGTCTTGTACGGCACCCAGCATTTCGGAAAAGGCGTCCACACGGTTGACGGAATAGTCCCAGCCCAGCGACTCGGCCAGTGCCGCAAGCAAGTCCATCGAGAAACCCGTTTCATCCCCGTCCTCGACATAGGAAAACGGGGGGCGTGTCACGGTCGTGACGGAAAGGGTCTGTGCCAGGCTCTGCTGTGCGATGACGGCGAAAGTCAGGCAGATCAGAGCGTAAAACGCGCGTTTCATTTTCTTTTCACCTGTTTCGCGGCCCTGTAACGCGATTGTGTGACACACGGCAAGGTGGTCGCTGGGTAAATTGCCATGTTTTGTTGGGGTCTCGCTTTGACACGTCCGGCGTCGGAAGATTGATTTTTTTGTGGATTGGGGTTGGAAAACCGGGCAATTCGTTGAATCTGTGCGCGAACCCGCGAAAGACAAAGCTCCAGAGGCCTCCGCATGACCGACCCCGTTCAATTGACAGCCGACCTGATTCGTTGCCCATCGGTCACACCGGAAGAGGGCGGCGCGCTTGAATTGCTCGACTCGGTTCTGACTGGGGCGGGCTTTGAGTGCACACGTGTCGACCGTGGCGGCATCAGTAACCTGTTCGCGCGGTGGGGCCAGAAAGGCCACGCGCGCAGCTTCGGGTTCAACGGCCACACAGATGTTGTTCCGGTAGGCGACGAAGAGGCTTGGACGATGCCGCCTTTCGGGGCCGAGGTGCGGGACGGTGTGATGTACGGGCGCGGTACCACCGATATGAAATCCGGGGTCGCGGCGTTTGCTGCGGCTGCGATAGACTTCGTGCGCGACACACCGCCGGACGGGGCCGTCATCCTGGCGATTACCGGCGATGAAGAAGGTGATGCGCTGGATGGCACCACCGCCTTGCTCGACTATATGAGCAGCGCAGATGAGCGCATGTCGGTCTGCCTGGTAGGTGAGCCCACATGCCCGAACACGATGGGCGAGATGATGAAGATCGGCCGTCGCGGTTCGATGACGGCATGGTTCACGATCACTGGCGTTCAGGGGCATTCGGCCTATCCGCATCGGGCTAAGAACCCACTGCCTGCGATGGCGCGGCTGATGGATCGGTTGGCAAGTCACGAACTGGATCAGGGCACGGATCACTTCGACGCCTCAACTTTGGCAGTGGTCACGATCGACACGGGGAACGCTGCCACCAACGTGATCCCAGCCCGGAGCAGTGGCGCGGTCAATATTCGTTTCAACGATCTGCATTCCGGTGCGAGCCTAAGCGATTGGTTGCAATCAGAGGCGGATCAGGTGGCTGCCGAGTACGGCGTTGAGGTGGACGTAAGAATCAAGATTTCTGGGGAAAGCTTTCTGACCCCGCCGGGGCCACTGTCTGATCTGGTGGCCAAGGCGGTCGAAGCGGAAACCGGTGTCACGCCCGAGTTGTCCACAACAGGAGGCACATCGGATGCGCGTTTCGTCAAAAATCACTGCCCGGTGGTTGAGTTTGGGCTGGTCGGGCGCACCATGCATCAGGTGGATGAATGCGTCGAGGTGGCACAGGTCGAACAGCTCAAGTCGATCTACACGCGCATCCTGACGGAATACTTTGCCTGACCCATGCCGCGCACATTGGTGATCATGGTCAAGGAACCCCATCCGGGTCGGGTGAAAACACGGTTGGGTCGCGACATCGGCATGGTGGGTGCAGCATGGTGGTTCCGGCATCAGACCCGGTCGTTGATCCGGCGTCTGCGGGATCCACGCTGGCAGATCGTATTGGCGGTGTCCCCGGATGCAGAGGGTCTGAACAGTCGGGTCTGGCCGGCTGATTTGCCGCGCGCCGCACAGGGGCGTGGCGATCTGGGGGATCGGATGGGGCGAATGCTGCGGGGCATGCCCAAAGGTCCGGTTTGCCTGATCGGTGCCGATATTCCGGGAATTTCGCGGGCTCACATTGCCAGCGCTTTTGGTGCACTGGGGCGGTCTCAAATGGTCTTTGGCCCTGCACCGGATGGCGGTTACTGGTTGGTTGGCGCGCAACGCTATGCGGCTTTGCCAGCAGGTCTGTTTCGCAATGTGCGCTGGTCGACGGAACACGCTTTGGCGGACACGTTGGCCACGGTTCCCGGCGCGCGGGTCTCGTTGCTGGATCACCTGCGCGATGTGGATACGGTGGCCGATCTGAAAGCCTGAAGTTTTTTGATCATGACGCGGTCGCAAACGCGTGATAGGCCGAAGATATGACTCGCATCCCCACCAAGCAGGAGGTCCTGGACTGGATCTCGGCGAACCCCACTCTGACGTCGAAACGCGATATTGCCAAGGCCTTTGGCATCAAGGGCGCAGATCGGATTGATCTCAAGCGCATCCTCAAAGAACTTGAGGCCGAAGGGCATCTTGAAAAGCGCAAGCGCAGCTATCGCGACCCGGATCGCCTGCCGCCGGTCAGCGTTTTGCAGGTCAGGGCACCGAACCAAGATGGAGACCTGTTTGCCCGTCCGCTGGAGTGGCATGGTGAGGGGGTCGAGCCCATCGTGCTGATCATTGCCCGCGCCAGTGATCCGGCGCTGGGCGAGGGCGACCGCATTCTGGCGCGTCTGACCGTGGTGCATGAAGAAGATCATAACTATGAAGCTCGCCTGATCCGCCGCATCGGAACCAACCCGCGCAAAATCGTCGGCATCTTCCGCAAGGGCGCCGAAGGGGGGCGGATCGTGCCCATCGACAAGGCCGGATCCACCGAATGGCTGGTTGCCGACGGGGCACTGCTGGGCGCTAAAGACGGCGAGTTGGTCGAAGCTGAGCAGGCGGGACCCAAAAACCGCATGGGTCTGCCGCGTGCGCGCATTGTTGAACGTTTGGGTGATCCGACCGCGCCCAAGGCTGTGTCACTGATCGCGATTCATCAGCACGGCATTCCGGATGACTTCCCTGACAAGGTGATTGCCGAGGCGGACAAGGCCAAGCCAGTTGGTTTGAAGGGCCGCGAAGACCTTAGGGAAATGCCTTTGCTCACCATCGACCCTTCGGACGCGCGGGATCATGACGATGCATGCTATGCGCACGCCGATGACGACCCGAAGAACCCGGGCGGGCACGTGATCTGGGTCGCCATTGCAGATGTCGCCGCTTATGTGCAGCCCGGAACTGCCCTGGATCGTGAGGCGCGAAAGCGGGGCAACTCAAGCTATTTTCCTGATCGGGTGGTTCCGATGCTGCCGGATCGTTTGTCGGGCGATTTGTGTTCCCTGCACGAGGGTGTGCCGCGTGCCTGTATCGCTGTGCGGATGCAGATCGACGGAGATGGGAACAAGATTGGACATCGCTTTGTCCGCGGACTGATGCGGTCGGCTGCCTCGCTGAATTACTCAGAAGTACAAGAGGCCATTGACGGCACTCCGAATGATCGCACCGGGCCGTTGCTGGAGCCAGTGTTAAAACCGCTCTATGCCGCGTACGCTGCCTTGAAAAAGGCCCGCGCGGTGCGGCAGCCGCTAGAGCTTGATTTGCCCGAACGTAAGATCGTTCTGTCAGAAACCGGCGAAGTGACGAGCGTGGCGTTCCGCGACCGTTTGGATGCCCATAAGCTGATCGAGGAGTTCATGATCCTCGCCAATGTCGCCGCTGCTGAAACCCTGATTGCCAAGCGCCGCCCGCTATTGTTCCGTGTGCACGAGGAACCCGCGCCTGAGAAGCTTGAAAGCTTGCGGGAAACAGCACAGGCGGCGGGTTTGAACCTGGCCAAGGGGCAGGTATTGCAGACCCGGCATCTGAACGCATTGTTGAACGCGGCTGCGGGGACAGAGGACGCCGAACTCATCAATCTGACCACTCTGCGGTCAATGGCGCAGGCTTATTATAACCCCGAGAACTTCGGGCATTTCGGATTGGCGCTGCGGAACTATGCGCATTTCACATCACCCATCCGCCGCTATGCCGACCTGATCGTACATCGCGCTCTGATCTCGGCCCATGGCTGGGCCAAGGACGGGCTGACTGAAGATGAAATTATGCGCTTGGACGAAATCGCCACGCACATTTCGGACACAGAGCGCCGTTCGATGATGGCGGAACGGGACACAACCGATCGTTATCTGGCCGCCTATCTAAGCGAGCGGGTGGGCAATGAGTTCTCTGGCCGGATCAGCGGCATCGCCCGTTTCGGGGCCTTCGTGAAGATGGACGAAACCGGCGCGGACGGGCTGGTGCCGGTGCGGTCTTTGGGGCGCGAGTTCTTTCATTTCGACCGCGAGGCCGGGACACTGATGGGGTCGGACACCGGCCTGATCATCGCGATCGGTCAGCGTGTCACCGTTCGCTTGACCGAAGCAACACCTGTTACTGGCGGTCTGGAACTGGAACTTTTGTCGATCGACGATCAGGCGCTGCCGCGCGGACGGGGTCATTCCAAGCGGGCGACCCGCCGAAAGGCTGTCAGCACCAAGCGCAAGAAGGACAAGATCAAGCGCAAGGTGGAACGCAAGCGCCGTCAGAGGTGATAGGTCAGCGCCCGGGCGATCAGCCACCCGTGGCGGTTCGGATCTATCTGATGCGGGTCGTCGAACAGAACGGCGCGGGTCCCGTCAATGCGATCTTCATTCGGGAAGGCAGAGGTGAAATCACCCATCAATCGGCTTTGACAATGCACGAACAGTGCAAAACTGGCCGACTTGTGTGCCCCCAGCCGGATCGTTGATCCTTTGGGCGCAAGATACGCAGGTTGGCCCCAGCGCAGCTCCTCTCGCAGCGGGGTGGCCGCGGGCAGAGTTGTTGCCGTATCAATGATCAGGTCACGCAGCGCAAAGGCCCCTGCGCGCGCGGGCGGTGCCAGGGCCTCGAATGCTGCGGCGACTTTGGGGTTATCAAAAGGTTTCAAACGGGTATCGCCTGTTCCATCCGGTCCACGTAACTGTTCAACACCTTATCCTGTTTGATGCGCTGGGTCAGCGGGGTATCCGCAGGCGTTGCGCGCATTGCAGCCAGCATCGGACCGACGCTCATATCCGCAGACGTCGGCCTGTCCCCCAGCAAGAACGAGGATTGCCAAAGATAGGCCGAGATCGCCTCAAGATCGCGTTCAACCCTGTCCAACCGTTCGGACAGCGAGAACCGCCCAATCCCTTGAGACGTAATCCCCTTCAGAACAGATTTTCGGATTGCGTTGGACGCAGGCTTGCGGATCAGGGCCGGTATCCCGGTAAAGAAGGTTTCGCGTAGGATCGGCCACACGTCGTCATTGCCCCAACGGTCCAGAACGATGTGAAAATACAGGTGTTCTTCGGCCATGCGTACCAAAGCGCGGGAATGCGCCTTTTCCACATCGGTCAGCCCCTGATCGAAATTTGCGCCGTTGGTTTCCAGCCAGTCGCGGATCAGGTCGCTGTCGGGGATCAGACGCTCGGGTGTGCGCAGAACGGGTAGTTTCTGATGCGGCATCTTTCGGGGATCAAGCATGTCAGAGCGCTGCCATTTCCGGCCGGAATGTTGCAGCATCAAAGCCGTCTTGACGCAGAACGGGCTGGCACTGAACAGGCCGAAGGCAGAAGGATAGGTGAGAAGGGTCAGCATCACTGGGCTCCGTTTGTGGGGATGCTTGATACGTAGTCGGCACTGATGACAGTTTCTGACATTAGGTTTAAGCTAGGGTGCATCATGTCTCGCACCGCCCGACTCTTCCAATTGATGCAGGCCCTGCGTTCTGGCCCGTCGCCCAAAACCTCAGCGCAACTGGCGCAGGATCTGGATGTGTCTGCCCGGACCATCCATCGCGATATCGATGCGCTGCGTGGTCTGGGGGCCGTGATCGACGGCGAAGCGGGGTTTGGGTTTACTCTGATCGAGGATGCAACATTGCCCCCGCTGGGCTTCACCGATGATGAGCTTGAGGCGCTGGTTCTGGGCCTGCGTGAAGTTCAGGTTATTGGTGATCCGGCTTTGGCAGAAGCTGCCAATGCTGCCCTTCGAAAGTTGCAGGGCCGCTTGCCCGCGCGTCAGTCGCACCGATTGAGTCACGCAATTTTGGCGGCCACCCGGTTTGACCGACCCCCGGCACCGACGATTGACGCGGCAACACTAAGACAGGCGGCTTGGGATGAGCGTGCAGTAGAGTTTTCCTATACCGACGCAAAGGGAGAGGCCACGCGGCGGCGCGTAGATCCGCTTAGCATCGTCTATATGGACCGTTCGAACGTGTTACTCAGCTGGTGTCATCTGAGGCAGGATTTCCGCGTTTTTCGCCTCGACCGGATGCAGGATATGTGTGTGACGGATCAAAGCTTTAGGCCAAACCGGGTGCCGATGCTGCGCGATGTGCTGGCCCGCATACGCGCAGACCGGGAAGCACAAGACTGCGAGGCAGGTACCTGAGCGCTTTGTGATTTACCGATTTTGCGCTACCCTAAGGGTGAGCAGTAATCAGGAAAAATCGGTATGCATAAATGCGTAGGCGGCGTCATGACCGTCGCATTATGGGCATCCATGGTGCAGGCGGACACAACAAAAACTGGAAAATGGTCGGGCGGCAATATGCTTGGCGAAACGATACAGCTGGCCTCGGCAGACTTGGCTGTTTCGCTTCGACCCGTTCCGCGACCATCAATCGAGGCGCTGCAGGTGTCTGCGGCGGCGGCAGCGCGGTTTCAGGTTTGGCTGAGCGCGTTTCAGGATAGGGCGCGACAGCAGGGCATATCGCAAGGAACGCTGTCTAAGGTGTTTTCGGACATAACGTTTGACGAAGACATTATCGCGCGGGATCGAAATCAGGCGGAATTCTCGAAACCGATCTGGGAATATCTCGATTCCGCCGTCTCGGATACGCGCCTGTCCAATGGTCGGGCCGCAATGCAACGGCACCGGCAGGTGCTGAAGCAGATCGAGGCTGAATACGGAGTCGAGAAAGAGGTGGTCACGGCAATCTGGGGGCTGGAAACCTCGTTTGGGTCCTACCGTGGCAGTAGCCGCACGCTCAGGTCTTTGGCGACACTGGCTTTTGATGCACGGCGTGCTCAGTTCTTCGAAACTCAGTTAATCGCTGCCCTAAGGATCGTGCAGGAAGGCGATGTAAGCGCCGCAAATATGTTGGGCAGTTGGGCGGGCGCGATGGGCCACACGCAGTTCATGCCGACCTCGTATTTGGATCATGCGGTCGACTTTGACGGAGATGGCCGTCGCGACATTTGGTCAGACGATCCAACGGATGCATTGGCCTCGGCGGCGTCGTATCTGGCACAACACGGCTGGACTAAGGGGCAACCTTGGGGTGTCGAAGTGCGATTGCCTGCGGATTTCGATTACGCTTCGGCCCGGCGCGACTTCACCCGGATGCCGTCCGCATGGGCTGCACAGGGTGTTGTGGGAACTGACGGCAACGCTGTTGCGGATCATGGTCAGGCCGCGATTCTGCTTCCCGCAGGCGGGCGGGGTGTTGCCTTGATGATCTTCGACAATTTCAAAGTGATCGAGGCGTATAACGGGGCCGACGCGTATGTGATCGGAATCGGGCATCTGTCCGACCGGCTGGCCGGAGGTGTACCGTTTCGATCCGACTGGCCGCGCGCTGACCGCGTGTTGAGTTTCACCGAAAAAAAGGAACTGCAAACCCGCCTGACCAATGCCGGGTTTGATACAAAGGGTATAGATGGGCGGGCTGGGCCGAACACGATCAGCGCGGTGCGCGCATACCAACTGGCGCAAGGTTTGCGGCCAGATGGGTATCCAACTGAGGAACTATTGGAGCGGCTGCGATAAGGCAGTCGTAAAACCCAGGCCCGGCTCAGTTTCAAACGCAGGCGCTGACTGCGTCTTTTACGATTTGGCATTGTGAAGCCTCCTGTCTGCCACCACTCACACGGCAGACAGGAGGTAGACCCTGCGGGATGGCAGGTTGCGATACAGGCCGAGGTAATATTCTTCCGAATCGCATTCGAATATTTGAAGTTGACGTGGGTGAAATCAAGTTTTTTGTCGCGCGTAAACTTATGGTAGCTGTTGGCAAGAGGTCTCGTAACTATTGACGACTGTCTTCTCAAAGGTGGCAACGTGCAGAGTTCTACGTCTGGGTTTGCAGTAAGAAACGTAAGTTTGAAGCCAAATAAGAAAAGGGACGCTGTTCAAAGCGTCCCCTGACTTTACAATTGCGAAATGGCTTACGAGGCCGCTTTCATCAATCCTTGTGCGATAATCTCGGCCTGTGCCTCATCCAGCGATTTACGGATTCGCACGAACATCTCGTCGATATCTGCGGGGGTCAGGATCAGCGGGGGTGATATGATCATCCGATCGCCGACATGGCGCATGATCAGGTTGTTGGCAAAGCATCGGTCGCGACAGATATAGCCGACAGTGCCTGGCTCGGACGCGAATTTGGCGCGGCTGGCCTTGTCTGGTGTCAACGCGATTGAGGCCATCATGCCGACGATCTTTGCCTCACCGACCAACGGGTGTTCGGCCAGAGCCTCCCATTTTTCCTTCAGGTAAGGGGCAGCTACATCGCGTACATGCTCGACGATTTTCTCTTCTTCAAGAATGCGCAGATTTTCCAAAGCTACGGCAGCGGCGACCGGATGGCCGGAATAGGTGTAGCCGTGGTTGAACTCGGTGCCGCCGATCACTTGGGCAATCTCGTCGTTTACGATTGATCCGCCGATGGGCGCATAACCCGAGCTCAGGCCCTTGGCGATGGTCATGATGTGCGGCTTGATCCCGACGGTTTGCGAACCGAACCAATTGCCGGTACGGCCAAATCCGCAGATGACCTCGTCGGCGATCAAAAGGATGTCGTACATGTCACAGATACGCTGGATTTCCGGCCAATAGGTATCCGGCGCGACGATCACGCCCCCTGCGCCCTGCACGGGTTCGGCGATAAAGGCTGCAACGCGGTCTTCGCCCAGTTCCAGAATGGCTTCTTCCAGTTCGCGTGCGCGGGCCAGTCCGAATTCCTCGGGCGACATGTCACCACCTTCGGCCCACCAATTGGGTTGGTTGATGTGGTGAATGTTTGGAATCGGGATGCCGCCTTGCGCGTGCATTCCTGCCATACCTCCCAACGAGGCCGAGCCCACGGAAGACCCGTGGTAGGCATTATGGCGGCTAATGATGATGTTCTTATTCGGCTGGCCTTTTTCGGCCCAGTAAGTTCGGACCAGACGGATATTGGTGTCGTTGGCCTCGGACCCGCCCGCCGCAAAGAAGACGTGGTTCAGATCGCCAGGCGCCAGCTCGGCAATCTTTGCGGCCAATGCAATGGCTGGAACGTGTGTCGTTTTAAAGAACGTGTTGTAATAGGGCAGTTCACGCATCTGACGTGCGGCTACTTCGGCCAGTTCGTCGCGACCGTAACCGATATTGACGCACCACAAGCCAGCCATGGCGTCAAGAATCTCTTCGCCCTCGCTATCGGTCAGATAGACCCCCTTGGCGCGAGTGATCACGCGTGCGCCTTCCTGACCCAGCGCGTCGTTGGCAGAAAATGGATGAAGGTGATGCGCGGCGTCCAGTGCCTGTAGTTCGGCGGTTGGCATATGGTTGGTGATGGTGGACATCTGAGGCTCTCCCACAAAAGCAGTGGTGATCACAATATGATCAAATTTTTGACTGTCAATCGAATCGGACGAAATCAGCCTGATGTGAGCGACTCCGAGATCAATTCCATACCCTGTTCAATGTCCTGAGCGGTAGCTTTTGCCGCCTTTTCAGCGTCTCCGTTTCGTAATGCGCTGATTATATCCTTATGCCGATCAGGCAGGCTTTGCGTGCCAAAGCGACCGCACACCACACGCAGAGACGGGCCAAATCGCAGCCACAGTCTTTCGGCAAGATCACTGAGAATCGCTGCATTGGCGTGGGAATATAGCGATTCATGAAAGGCCTGGTTCAAACGCAGATAGCCCCCAACGTCGCCATCTGCGATCATATGATCCAGCTGTTTGTCGATACGCTCAAGATGATCTATGTCGTCTGCCTGTAAATTCGCAGTGGCGAGTCTGGAAAGCTCTGATTCTATTGAGATTCTGGCGAAAATCATCTGCTCAATGTCGTCGGAGGTCAAAAGCGGAACGCTAACGCGGCGGTTGCCTTGAAATACCAAGGCCCCGTCCGAAATCAGCCTACGGATTGCCTCGCGGACCGGGGTCATTCCAACACCCAGCGAATCAGTCAGACCCTGGATTGTGACGGGTTGCCCAGGGACCAATTCCCCAAACAGGATCTGCGACCTGAGGGTTTGATAAACCTGCTCGTGCGCGGGCTGTTTCCCGCTTTCGGCTTGCGGCGAAGATGCCTTATTTTTGATCAAATCCAATTGGTTCATCCTATTTCGACTAACCCTGACTTGTCAGGTGACAGGCCTCGTGAAACCATACGCTGGATCGGGGGAAAACGCAAAACTTGATCAAATCCAAAAAAACGGGAAAATAGCCGTACACTTGCAGGGAGAAGAATATGACAATCAAAACGCTGACCATGACAGCGGTCATCGCATTGGGGACTTCAGCGGCTTTCGCTGAAGAGGTGCGTGTCTACAACTGGTCCGACTACATCGACGAAGAGCTTCTGAGCAAATTCGAGGAAGAAACTGGTCTGACCCTCATCTACGACGTGTTTGACAGCAACGAGGTTCTGGAAACCAAGATGCTGGCTGGTGGTTCGGGCTATGACGTGGTGGTGCCTTCTGGCACGTTCCTTCAACGTCAAATTCAGGCAGGGGCGTTTCAGGAACTGGATGCGGCCAAATTGTCGAATGCGGGCAACCTTTGGGACGTTATTCAAGAGCGAACTGCTGGATATGACCCAAACAACGCCTATTCGATTAACTATATGTGGGGCACCACGGGCATTGGTGTGAATGTCGACAAGGTCAAAGAAGCCTTGGGCGACGATGTGGCACTGAACAGCATGGATCTGGTTTTGAAGCCAGAGAACATGGAAAAACTGGCGGCGTGTGGTGTTCATTTCCTTGATGCGCCAGCCGAAATGATACCAATGACCTTGCAGTACATCGGTGAGGACCCCGACAGCCACGATCCGGATGTGATCAAAAAAGTTGAAGACGTTCTGACAAGCGTTCGCCCTCATATCCAGAAATTCCACAGTTCGGAATATATCAACGCGCTGGCGAATGGCGATATTTGCGTTGCCGTGGGTTGGTCAGGTGACATCCTGCAGGCACGAGACCGCGCAGCCGAAGCCGAGAACGGTGTGAACATCGAATATCATCCGTTCGCGGAAGGATCGCTGATGTGGTTTGACCAAATGGCGATCCCGGCGGATGCACCGAATCCGGAAGGCGCGCATAAGTTCCTGAATTTCATCCTGGATGCCAACAACATGGCTGCCGCGTCCAATTACGTCTACTACGCCAACGGCAACGAAGCTTCGCAGGAGTTCCTCGAGGAAGACGTGATCGGCGATCCGGCGATTTATCCGGATGAGGCCACGATGCAAAACCTGTACATCACGACGCCATATCCCGCGAAAACGCAGCGCGTCGTGACTCGTCTTTGGACCAAGATCAAGTCAGGTACCTGATCGGAGTGAACAAGCGCGGGGCGGTCAGGAAACCGCCCCGCTGCAATATTGTCCTTTAAGACAAGCGGGGGCTGCTTTGAATTCTGACGTCTTTGAGCCATGGGAAGACCCACAGGCGAAACCTTTGATCCAGTTCCAGAATGTGACCAAGCGCTTCGGCGAGTTCACAGCGATCGACAACCTGTCGCTGGATATTTTCGAACGTGAGTTCTTTGCGCTGCTCGGCCCGTCAGGGTGCGGCAAGACAACGATGATGCGGATGCTTGCCGGGTTCGAGACCCCGACCGAAGGCCATATTCTACTGGGCGGTCAGGATATCGACCCGATCCCACCGAACAAGCGGGCCGTGAACATGATGTTTCAGTCATATGCCCTTTTCCCGCATCTCAGCGTCTGGGAAAACATCGCGTTTGGTCTGCGCCGGGACAACATGCCGAAACATGACCTGGATGAGCGTGTTGAAGAGATGTTGCGTCTGACACGGTTGGAGCAGTTTGCCCGCCGTAAGCCGCATCAGATTTCAGGTGGACAACGACAGCGCGTGGCTTTGGCGCGCTCGCTGGCGAAGGCTCCAAAACTTCTGCTGTTGGACGAACCGTTGGGCGCGCTCGACAAGAAACTGCGCCAAGATACGCAGTTCGAATTGATGGATATTCAAGAGAAAACGGGCACGACTTTCGTGATCGTCACCCACGACCAGGAAGAAGCCATGACCGTTGCTAGCCGCGTGGCAGTGATGGATCAGGGGCAGCTGATGCAGGTTGCCACGCCCGACCGGATTTATGAAAACCCGGCTTCGGTCTATGTCGCTGATTTCATTGGAGATGTGAACATTATCGAAGGCCGTGCAGCCCCATCGGGGGAGGATACTTATCAGATTGATTGGGCCGAAGGTCAGGCCCCTTTGACGGCGTCATCGTCAACCGGATTCTCGAACGGTCAGTCTTGTCATCTGGCGATCCGCCCTGAAAAAGTGACTATCTCTGCCGAGCGGCCGGCCGATGCGGTCAACGCCGTTCAGGGCAAGGTTCATGACATTGCCTATCTGGGCAATCTGTCCACCTATCACGTCGAACTGCAAAATGGCACAATCATCAAGGCGCAGACGGCCAACACCCGCCGCATCTCGCGCCGTTCGTTCACCTGGGAAGACCCGGTCTGGCTGTCCTGGACAGCGACGGCTGCGGTTTTGTTGGCCAACTGATGCGCCGCGCTGTTCTGATCGCCATCCCTTATGTCTGGCTGTTGGCATTGTTTCTGGTGCCGTTCTTCATTGTCTTGAAGATTTCACTGTCGGACACGGCGCTTGCCATTCCGCCCTATACTCCGACTTTGGACTTTTCAGCCGGTTGGGCGGGGATCAAAGATTTCTTCAGTCAGCTGGATTTTGAGAATTATGTCTGGCTCACCGAAGACGATTTGTATTGGAAAGCCTACCTGTCCAGCGTCAAGATCGCTTTGATCTCGACCTTCCTGACGCTGTTAGTTGGCTACCCTATTGCCTATGGCATGGCACGTGCACCCCAGGAATGGCGTCCGACGCTGATGATGCTGGTTATCCTGCCCTTCTGGACCTCATTCCTAATCCGGGTTTACGCGTGGATGGGTATTCTTTCGAACGAAGGGTACCTGAATCAGATTTTGCTTTGGACGGGTCTCATCTCGACCCCGCTGACGATCCTGAACACCTCGACCGCTGTCTATATCGGCATCGTTTACACCTATCTGCCCTTCATGATCCTGCCTATCTACTCGGCTTTGGAGCGCTTAGATGGATCACTGATCGAGGCAGCCGAAGACCTGGGATGTTCCCGTTTGCAAGCGTTCTGGCTGGTGACGATTCCGCTGTCCAAACCAGGCATAATCGCGGGTTGCTTCCTAGTGATGATCCCGGTGATCGGTGAGTTTGTGATCCCTTCGCTTCTGGGCGGTTCAGGTACGCTGATGATTGGTAAGGTTCTGTGGGAGGAGTTCTTCTCGAACCGAGACTGGCCGGTGGCCAGTGCTGTGGCCATCGTGTTGCTGTTGATCCTGGTGATTCCCATTGTGCTGTTCCAGCGGAACCAGCAGAAACAGGCGGAGGCCGACGGATGAACAGATTAAGTTGGTTCAATACGGTTTCGCTGACGTTGGGATTTGCGTTCCTGTATATCCCTATGATCATCCTGATCGTTTTCAGCTTTAATGAAAGCAAGCTGGTCACGGTCTGGGCCGGGTTTTCTACCAAATGGTACGGAGAGCTTCTTCAGAACGAGGCGTTTTTGGATGCTGCCTGGGTCACGATCCGGGTCGCGGTGTTTTCGTCGACACTGGCAACGATTCTGGGAACGGCTGCCGCTTATGTGCTTGTCCGAAGCGGGCGGTTCTTTGGCCGGACGCTGTTTTCCGGCATGATCTATGCACCGTTGGTGATGCCCGAAGTGATCACCGGTCTGTCACTGTTGCTGCTGTTTATCGGGATCGGTCTGGATCGAGGAATCCTGACTATCGTTCTGGCCCATACGACCTTTTCGATGTGTTTCGTTTCGGTTGTTGTGTCCTCGCGCCTCATCACTTTTGATCGCTCGTTGGAGGAAGCTGCGCTGGATTTGGGATGTTCACCGGCGCAGGCGTTCCGCCTTGTCACCCTGCCGATCATCGCACCGGCGGTGATCTCGGGTTGGTTGCTGGCCTTCACCTTGTCGCTGGACGATCTGGTGATTGCCTCTTTCACCTCGGGGCCGTCGGCCACGACATTGCCGATCAAGATCTTCTCGGCCGTGCGCCTTGGCGTCAGTCCGGAAATCAACGCGTTGTCCACGATCATGATTGCCGTGGTGACAGTTGGGGTGATTACGGCCTCGCTTGTGACCAAACGGGCGATGGTCAGGCAGCGGCAGGATGAGATGGCCGCGGCACGCACCGAATGAAGCGGGTATTTCCCGACTACGCTTATAGCGACGCACCACGCGACGGCTGTTGGTGGGACGAAACAGTGCCTGCCTTGGATTGGCTAGAGTTTCAGGGCAACACGAAGGTGGATGTCGCGGTTGTTGGTGGCGGGTTTACTGGCGTTTCCGCTGCCCTGCATTTGGCTGAAGCCGCTTCAGTTGCGGTCTTCGAAGCTGGTCCGCCGGGGTGGGGTGCATCGGGGCGAAATGGCGGTTTCTGCTGTCTCGGTGGGTCCAAACTAAGCCCAGCGGCAATGGAGCGGCGCTTTGGGCGTGATGCAACGCGGGCCTATGCAACTGCGGAAGAGGATGCGGTGAACCTGGTCGCCGCTCTTCTTGACCAGCATGGGATAGCAGCGGACAGACATTCCAGCGGAGAAACCCAATTGGCGCATTCGAACCACGCCATGGACGTGTTGCGCAGAAACCAAGATGAGATGGGCGTGCTGCATGATGCAGCAGACTTACCCGGGTTGGGATTGGGCGGTCCCTTTTTGGGTGGGTACACGCACCCGGTTGGCTTTGGCCTGAACCCTCGCAAATATTTGTTTGGGCTTGCGAAAGCAGCGGAAGCTTTGGGTGTGCGCCTGTTTCAAAACAGCCCGGTGCAGCGTATCGACAAAACTGCATCAGGATTTGCTTTGAAAACACATACTGGGCAGGTCCACGCAGAAATCGTGCTGATCTGCACCAACGGGTATTCCAGCGAAGACATTCCGGATTGGATGTCGGGGCGGTACATGCCTGCCCAGTCTACGGTTATGGTTACGCGACCGCTCAGCCAGGCCGAGCAAATGGCACAGGGCTGGACGTCGGACCAGATGTGTTACGACACGCGTAACCTTCTGCATTACTTCCGCCTGATGCCGGACGGGCGATTTCTGTTTGGCATGCGGGGCGGGCTGCGGTCCTCAGTGCAGACAGAAGCATCCATACGGGCAAAGGTTCAGCAGGATTTCAAAAAGATGTTTCCGGCCTGGTCACAGGTTGAAGCCACGCATCTTTGGTCCGGATTGGTGTGCATGTCCCGTGCGCTGACGCCTTATGTCGGTCCCATACCCGAGCAGCCGGGCATGTACGCTGGCTTTGCATACCACGGCAACGGCGTCGCTATGGGAACCTATTGTGGCCGAGCCTTGGCAAGGCTGGCGTTGGGGCAGAATGCCGGCTTGCCCACGCTCATGAGTCAAACACCTCAGCGGTTTCCAATGGGACGTTGGCGGCGGGCAATCATGCCGCCAGCCTATGCCCTGATGGCTCTTGCGGATCTTAGATAAAGCCGACGATCACAAAGCAGCCGTTTCCAGCCTCAGACCTTCTGCATAATCGGGCGCGCCATTCTCCGCGCGCCACAGACAATAGCTTGCCATACGCCAGGCGTACCAGGGTTTGAGGTGCTGATAGCGGGCTACGATTTCCGCATTATCATAGGCGGACAAAAACTGGTTTTCCTCTGCTTTTGAAAGAGGTGCCCCCCGGTACAGCCGTTGCATGGCAGGCGACAGGAACAAGGCAAGGTCTTCGGTTGGGTCGCCACGGGCAGGGCATTGCCAGTCGATCAATGTCAGGCCGTCAGTTGCAACCAAAATGTTGCCTGCAACAGGATCACCGTGGATCAAACATGTCCGTTCCGTGGGCGCGACCTCTATCGTTGGTTGCTGTTCAAACAACCTGTGCTGTGCCTCCGAGGTGCAGCCTTGTAGAATGCGACACCCGTGGGCCTTTAGATCGGCACTGCCGTTACATCCGGCCGGGGCCGGGACAGAAAGCACAAGGTCATGCAATCGTCGCAACAACCTGCCAACCGTATCGGTGCCCTTCTGCCAGGGTGTTCCGGGGGCGTGGTCATAAAAGACCCAATGTGCGTCCTTGTGCCGCCCTGCTGCACGCAAACGCGGCACGAAGCCTTCCGGGCCAAGGGCCTCCAGGCACCGCGCCTCGAGTTCAGCGTCATTACGAAACAGCGGATTGCGAAGCGTGGTGCTGTAAAGCTTCAGCACCTTGTCGCCTCCGTCCTCTAGAACTTTCCAAACTTGATTGGTGCGTCCACCATACAGCGTTTCAAAACGCGGGCATGTGCTGACTAGCCCCTGAGCGCAGAGGTGGTCAACCAGATCGCGAGGAGGTGCAGGCGTTTCGGGCAGAGGTTCCGTCACTTCTTTTAGCGAGTCGATTTGCAAAGCTTTGGACGCTCCTGTGCCGCAGATCAAGCACCAGTTCGAACGGCGTTCACCTTGCCTGCGGAAATCACCTGCCCGCCGCTGAGGGTCAATAGCACTGAGTTGCCCCCAACCTGTGCTTCTACAACGCGGTTATAGGCAGCAGCTGGCGTTTGAGACAGCGGTTCTCCATTCTTGTGGCTTTCCAGTGTAGCAGTGTAGTTGCCGGTGCCTATCGGATCGCCCGATGCGGTCACGCCGGCCCACACAAACTCGGATTGTGCTGGGGACACTGTCATTCTATCGAGAACGGTTCCGTTTTCGTCGCGTATTACCAGTTTGGCAGTGTCGGCCTTTGGATCAGCCTGAGCAAACAGTGTCTTGGGCTGACCGTCAAAATGGAAAGCAGTTGTTGATCGGACGTCCATGCCGACCCAGCTTGCAAGCTCATTCAGATTGACGCTGCCCAAAGTGCTGGCCAAAGACGACAAGTGATCATTGGTTTGAACTTGTTGTTCGACCATCGAGAACTGGGCCAGCTGCGATGCGTACTGAGTCGAGTCCATGGGTTCTAACGGATCCTGATTCTGTGCTTGGGCAGTGAGCATTAGCAAGAAGGTCTCAAAGTCAGATGTGATCGCAGAGGTCTGTGTATTCTCTGCGGATTGCTGAGAGGTCGATGCTTGTGTGGTGGTGACGGGAGTGATCATCGGTCAAAACCTCATGTCGATGCCCCGGCCTGGGACCTGAATTTGTTGCAGAGATACGATTTGAGCATCCGAATCGCTTTGCGGGTCATCGAACGCAGATCCGGACTCGGGTGTATCGGTGCCAACCGCCTGGCCATCCGCATCGGAAGATGTGCCCAAATCAAAGTTCAATTCACCGTATCCCAGTTTCTGAAACTCTTCCGCAAGTACGGATAAATGGCGTCGCATCAGCTCCAGGGTCTCGGGGCGTTCGGTGGCAATTGTCATATGCATGCCGTCGTCGCGCCCGTTCAGAACAATGGAAACTCGCCCCAACTCTTCAGGGTTCAGCGCTATCTCCATTGCTCCGGATCCCGCACGACCCTGAATCGACGCCGCAAGTTGACCAGCGATTGCTCGTGCGATTTCGGCGCGGGCAAAAGTTGACTGTCCAGAAAGGTGTTGCGTCGTTTCACGCGGAGCGGTTTGGAGTGGTTTGTCCTTGGCAACAACTGTGGTTTCAGCGCCCTGATCAAAGACCGCGTGTTCCTTCTCGACAAGCTCTGCCATCATTTGAAGCTGTGCAACAGGCGGCGCGTGGGCCGGTTTTGTTGATTTGATTGTTGCGGGCGTGACCTCAGACCGCTGCGTGGGCTCAATGCTTTGAGATGTTGGGGCGGTTTCCGGGGCGTTGAACGTGCCTTTTGCCATAGTCAGGTGGTCAATCGGTCGGCTCTCCTTTGCGACCGCGACAGGCGTCACGTGCTGGTTCAAAGCAGGCAGTACCTGACCTTTCTTGGATCGCGTTAATGCGGGTGCAGGAGCATCAACCGGGTCGGGCTGGCTTGTTGTCGATGAAAACTTTGGCCGTTCCGGGTCATTTTCAGCGGATGCACTAGGATCACCTGCCGATGCCGGTGTGTTACTTGAAAGCCCTCCTTCAGCCACAGGCTGACTATACGCGACATGTGTTGAAGAGCTCACCAGTTCCACTACACGAAGAGGTTCTAAAAGCGGGGCAGCTTCGGGTTCCGCCATATCTATGCTTTGTGCTTCTGCGTCCGGCGTTTCGATTTCAGGGGCGGCAAGGGACAGGTCGGTATCGGGCAGATCGTCGGCTTTTCCATCTTGGCCCAGGATGTCCTCAAAGCGTGTCACCCCGCTGGCCTGCCCCATTTCATTTTGTGACGAGGTCGGTTTTGCAGGGGCTATTGACGCCGTAGTGGCCAGCATAATTGAGTTGGGCATTTTGCTCCGGCTCCGTGTGATTGGCCAGAACTCTGCACTCAGGAAGTTACGTTTATTTTAACTGCTTTCGCTTTTGATCGAGAAAGTTCGAAGCAAATTTCGGAGAAAGCTATGCAAGTTTCCACCCACGCGCAGGCGGGCCAAATTCCTTTGGCCCAGACCCAACTCAAAGAAGCAGCCGTTGAACTGGAGGCGGCCTTTTTAAGTGAAATGCTAAAATCCGCTGGGCTGGGAGAAACGCGCCAGAGTTTTGGCGGTGGGGCAGGGGAAGACCAGTTTGGCTCGTTTCTTGTTCAGCATCAGGCGCAGCAACTCGCCCGGTCCGGCGGCGTCGGTCTTTCTGAAATACTGCTCAAGTCGTTGATGGAGAAAGCTGATGACATCTGACGTCAACATGACGCTGATCAAGTCTTTGGAAGAGGTTCTGGATCTTGAGCGCGCGGCGCTAGTGCAAGGGGATCTTGATCGATTGACGCATATGGTTCCGGAAAAAGAGAAGCTGATCGGCGCAATAAATGATCTTCAAGTGCAGGACAGCGACGCATTGATTCGGGTGCAGCAGAAGGTCGCGCGTAATCAGGCCTTGCTGAACAGTGCGGCCGACGGAATCCGCGCCGTGGCCAGCCGCATGGCTGAACTGCGCCGGGTTCGGCAGGAATTCAGTACCTACGGCGCTGATGGTCAGCGCAGCGAATTCGCGATGCGTGGAACAGTGAAATTGGAAAAAGGGCATAGGCAGGAGTTTGATTCAAATCCGAAATTTCCCGCCTTGAGGTTTTAGCACTCCGTTAGGGGATCTGGTTCAAGAGTGAGGCTGCACCTGAGAATGGCAGGTGGCGCGATTGGCCAAGCGGCGCATCGCATAGGTCAGAACGACACCAATGCCCGCAGGTTTTGCGGGGTGAACACGGGCAAAATGGCTCAAACGGAAAAGGATGACAGCAATGTCCAGCATTCTGACAAACAATGGCGCGATGGTTGCGCTGCAGACACTGAAGTCGGTAAACAAAAATCTGGCGATGACGCAGAACGCGATTTCGACCGGTAAGGATGTCGCGACGGCCAAGGACAATTCGGCAGTTTGGGCGATATCCAAAGTGATGGAATCGGATGTCAAAGGCTTCAACGCCATCAAGGACAGCCTGGCGTTGGGGGAATCGACCGTTGCTGTGGCCGGAACGCGTCGGAAACCGTGACCGATCTGCTGACACAGATGAAGGAAAAGATCGTTGCAGCGCAGGAAGACAACGTTGACCGCGGCAAAATCAACGATGACGTGACTGCTCTGAAAGACCAGATCAACTCGGTTGTCAGCGCCGCGCAGTTCAACGGTCTGAACCTGGTGGACGGCTCGGCAGGCTCTGCGTCGATCCTCGCGTCCTTGGATCGGGACAGCCTTGGCAATGTCACGGCATCGTCGATCACTGTAACAGGTCAGGACTTGTCCACTGGTGGTTACACCGCAGCCCAGGTATTTGACGGTTCAACCGGGGCGTCTACTGGCAATGACCGAGTTGGTGCGACTATCGACAACGGTGCGACTTCAGCAACCGCTCTGGTTACGGATGAATCCAGCGGGGCCTTCGCGGCGGGTGACAAGGTAGTTGTCGCAATTGACGATCAGGTTGTGTCGTACACAGTTTCCGCAGCCGATGCAGCCGCGACCACAACGGGCGACCTGGTTGCCGTGGGTCTGAAAGCAAAGATCGAGGAGTTGGGGATTTCCGGCCTGACTGTTGACTACGATTCTGGCACTCAAGGCACTCTGTCCATCACCAATTCGACCGGCGACGACATCTCGTTCTCGGCTCAATACGTGAACGCTGGTTCGGGTGGTCTGGGTGCGTTGACGGGCATTGACGTCTCGACCGGCGCTGGCGCGACTGCCGCTTTGGCAACGATCGAAACGCTGATCGATACCTCGATTGACGCATCGGCTGCTTTCGGGTCTTCGCAGGGTCGGATCGAGACCCAGAAAGAGTTCATCTCGAACCTGGCTGACTCGTTCAAGTCCGGCATCGGCTCGCTTGTCGATGCGGACATGGAGGAGACTTCTGCGCGGCTGCAGGCGCTGCAGGTACAACAGCAGCTGGCTACTCAGTCGTTGTCGATCGCCAACCAGGCACCACAGTCGATCCTGTCGTTGTTCCGCTAAATCACAAAGCGGGTCGGGGCATGATTTTAGTGCCCCGACCCTGATCGCCTGACGACGGCCCTTTGGAAGGATTTCAAGTGATACCGCAAACGCTCGCCCACCGCACTTACGCTCAAACCGCCGCGCCGACACGAACGCCCCGGGATACCGAATATGAGGCAATTTCCAGGATCACGCGGCGTCTTAAGGCCGCAACAGCCCGCAAGGCGACAGATTTCTCGGCGTTTGTTCAGGCCGTTCATGAGAATCGACGGCTTTGGGGGGTGCTGGCAACAGGCGTTGCCGATTCCGCGAACGCTTTGCCAAACGATCTGCGGGCGCGGATTTTCTACCTTGCCGAGTTTACCGAACAACACAGCAGTCGTGTGTTGGGAGACGGCGCAACGGTTGAGCCATTGTTGGAAATCAACACGGCTGTATTGCGCGGGTTGCGCCAGATGGGGGCGACCTGATGAGCGGTTTGGTCCTAAAGCTTGCCCCGAAAGAAAGAGTACTGATCAACGGCGTGGTTATTGAGAACGGGGATCGTCGGAGCAGGTTTTCAGTCATGACGCCACAGGCAAACGTTCTGCGGCTGCGGGCTGCGATCCATCCTGACGAAGTTAATACGCCTGTGCGCCGTGTCTGTTATGCCGCGCAGCTGGTTTTGTCAGGTGACATGGAGCCGGATCAGGCACGTCAGCAATTGCTGCGTAGCGTGGAAGAGTTGAGCCAGGTGTTCACGGATGCGGACAGTCGCAAGGTGCTGTCTGAGGCCACGGATGCCTTGGTGGCCGAGCATTACTACAAATGTCTTAAGTCCCTGCGTTCGCTTCTACCACGTGAAGAGCGGCTTATGGCCTATCAGCAATGACCTTTCAGCCAGTTATCCCAACCGGTGGAATTGTAGGCTGGCGGTTTCTTCAGCGTACGTACGACAACCAGTTCCAAAGTTTCTCGTCTTCCTCGGTGAATGAGCGGGAGACGCGGTATTTTCTTGAGAATATCGGCAAGGTGGAATCTGCAGAACAGCTGGTGTCGGATCGCAGGTTATTGCAGGTCGCCTTGGGCGCGTTTGGATTAGAAGGCGATTTGGACAATCGGTTTTTTGTCCGCAAAATCCTTGAGGACGGAACGCGAGCCGATGACGCTTTGTCCAACCGTCTGGCGGACAAACGGTATCGAGAGTTCTCTGACGCTTTCGGGTTTGGGCCCGGGGACGTTCGGAAAACAGCGTTGAAAACCAACATGGAAAAGATTGCTCAGGCCAATGTGACGACACGGTTTGAAGTCGCCGTAGGCGATTCGGACGAGACAATGCGTATCTCGCTTTACGCGCAGCGCGAGCTGGCCGATTTGGCCAAAACGGCTTCAAGCGCAGATACCAAGTGGTTTGACCTGATGGGCCTGCCCCCCTTGCGCAGCATGATGGAAACGGCGCTTGGCCTGCCTCGGTCCTTTGCTCAGCTGGATATCGACAAACAACTGGTCGAATTCAAAGACCGGCTGTTGCAGCTGACGGGCTCGGAAGATTTGTCTCAGTTTTCGGATCAGAAAGCACTCGAGCAACTGACCGACACTTACTTGGCCCGAAGTCAGATTGCGCAGCTTCAGAATACGATTTCACCGGGGCAGACGGCTCTGATCCTGCTTGGGGCTGGTTAGAAAGAGTGTTTGGTCCAGAACTGGATCGTCCTTTTTTGGGGCAGGATCATGTGTGTGCAGACAACATTTTCACGTAGGTTTTAACTGTCCAGAATGGCATCCGCCGCAGTACGTAAAGCATATGACACAACAGGTTGAGACACGTTGTGCAGCTCTACCGCACCCAAAGGCAAAGCGTTCGAGCAGGCGGGCTCGATATCTTCGGACACGACAATGCGATGCCCTTTGGTTTTCCCGAACTCTCCCAAACGTGCGGCGATATTGGCGGCTTGACCGATGACTGTGAAATCAAGGCGTTCGCGTGAACCCACATTTCCATAGGTCACGCGCCCATAGGACACGCCGATCGAACAGTCACAATGCGTGTCAGAGCCGTCCTTACGCAGCTCCCCCAACGTTTCAACGATTTTGACCGCTGATAGTTGTGCGTTCATACGTGCGGTTGCGGCGTTCTCGTCCGCAGCTGGAAAGACGGCCAATACGGCGTCGCCAATAAATTTCAGTACTTCCCCACCGTTTTCATGAACGATACCGGAAACCGTTTCAAAGAACGCATTCAACACATTGATGTAGTCGCTGCGCCCCAGCTTTTCTTCCAGGCTTGTCGAGTTGCGCAGATCGCAGAACATGATCGCCGCGTCGATCTCATCCCCGTCCCCGCGCCGGATCTCTCCTCCTAAAACACGGGCACCTGTGCGTTTGCCGACATATGTTTCCAACAAAACCTGTGCGTTTTCTCGTTGCATGAACACTTCATAGAATCGCGCGATAACCGAAGAGCACTCGAAAACAAGGCCCAGGTTTTCTGTCGTAAACCCGTCTGGGTGATCGCAGGTCAGTGTCAGTACATTTGTCCGCCCATCGGAAAACGGCAGCGGCATGGCGACATAGTCGGTCGCGCCTTTGGCCCGTAAATCCTCCATGATCGGGAAACTATTGTGCGGGTTGTCATCGTTCAGCCGTTGCCGCACGCCCCCCAAACCGTTCGAGACGTGGCGCAGCGGGCTGTTTATGAAGGCCGGGTGATCATGGATTTCGTATGTTGGCGCCCGGGTCAGAATCTCTTCTTCGCCTTTTTCCCAGATATAATGCTTGCCCACGATCAAGGGGTGTAGGGACCATGCCAAAATACTCAGACGCTGTATCGCGATACCGTGCTCCAGCATTTTTTCAGCCAAAGCTTCTGTAAAGCTCTCTGGTGTCGTCGCTGTCGACGCACCGCGCATCAGCCAATCAATCAGAGGCCCGCTGATGTTGCCATCGTCAACTTCGCGCAGGCGGTTGTCGCCCAAATCTATCCGTGTATAGGCGCTGGGCGTAAACCCGATGCAGCCTTGTATCGCTTTGCTTTCTGGCAAAGTGTCTTCGTAGGCCCAAACGGAATTGGTCAGTGTTTCACCGGGCAGGCTAATGTCGTGATAAGTGGCCGTGCCTTTGAACGGGCAAAAAGTTTGCAATTCAGTTTCTGCGCTCAGATCTACGCAAACGTCTGCGCGCGGCACATAAACCGTGGGCGGCAGGCGTGTTTCATACATAACCTTGGCATTTGTGCTTTCAGCCAAAAGGACGTCATCGCGGTAAATCGCAATCCTGCCGCTCAGAGGTTCGACAGAGATTCCATATCCATTCATCTTTGGTGCGGCGTGGACGTTCATAAGCGACCTCCCTTGCCTTTGGTATATTCAGAATGGGCGCTCCCATCCCACTTTCCAAGAGGCCGAAACTGGATTTTACCGGAAACGAGCGTTGGCGTCCAAGTGATCAGACCATCTGAATGACGTCTTTTTCTATGGACAGCATATAGCCTTTCTTGGCGATATTCTTGACCAAAAGTTCACTGACCATTTGATTTCCAAGCGCGTCGCGCAGCCGTTTGATCCGCGTTGCGCCTGCGGCTTCGTCGCAGTCGGCTTCGTCGCGACCGGAAATCACTCCTTCGATCTGGGCACCGGACAGAACCTCGTCATCCAGCCGGGATTCCGCCAGAACGGATAGGGTTTCCATGGCGGCGGGTGTCAGTTTGAAATCCATATTGTTGAGGTAAACGGTGTTCTCCTCGCGACTGATCAGCAGGGATGTCACCTGAATGCCAGTGCGTTCAATCTGAGCCATGCGTCGGTTCAGCAGAACCAGCATCACCAGAAACACCAGCGCCGAGATCATCATCGCGCTGGCAAAAACCAGTAGTACGTAGATGACCATTCGGTAACTGGACAAGGTGTCGGCAAAGGCGGTGCCGGACTGGGCCAGTATTTCAAGCAACCGGATTTCTGTTTGCGAGGTCAGATCGGCCTCGACAAACAGCCGTTCGACCCGCGCGTTGAAGGCGTTTGCGTCTGGCAGCGTCCAGAACAGGAAAACGGCAGCGGTGATCAGGATAGCAACGATGGCAGCGATGCCCAGCACAACCAGCCGGACGCCCGACCGGCGCGCATCAGAAACGGAGATAGAATTGTCCGGCATTGTCCTTCCTCTGATCCAGCCCTTCTGGCCCAAAAACGGATTGCACCTCTAGCAGTGTCCACCCCGATGCGTTCAGGCGCTGTGCGATTTCAGCCCGGGCCCGGCCCTTGTCGCAGGCCGAGACCTGAATGACCCCGTAATGCAGGCGCAGCGGGTTGTCTTTCTTGGCCTTGTAATCCGCATAGCAATCCGCCGCAGACACGGCAGAACCAAGCGATATCAGGGCCGCAAAGGTCAGAGAAGAGAGGATCTGTTTCATAGGCCGCATCCTGCGCATGAGTTGCCGCGATATTCAATAACCCAAGGGGTTTGCGGGCTCTGATATCGGATAACACAGGGCTGTTATTGCCTGTCTGGACCCACCGCCCCAGTGTCAGGGCAGTCAGGACGCGGTCCGTCATACGGTCGCCCAATCAACGAAAAGGATGCGCATCATGCATAAGAAATTCATCGCTCTGATCATTGCGACCGCTGTTGCCATTACTGGTGTCTCGGCTTCTCAGGCGAAGGCGGCGGATGCCAAGGACATTCTGGGTGGCCTGGCGGCCATCGCGATCATCGGCGCGGGAGTTCATTATTATAACAAAGAAAAGCACAAAGACCGGGCGGCTCGTTATCAGGCATATAACCCGAAACCCTACAAGCCACAGCCCGTGCGCTCGTTGCCGCCGCGCGTGGCGCGGTACGATCTGCCGCAGCGCTGCCTGCGCAAGTATAACGGGTATTCACAGGACCATTTGTTGCTTGGTCCGAAGTGCCTGAAGAAGCACTACAAACATGCCCATAGCCTGCCGAAAGAGTGCAAGGTTGGTTTCTGGAACGGCAAAAAGGTTAAGCGGGCATATGAGCCTGCATGCCTGCGCAAGAAAGGATACCGCGTCGTTTATCAGTAACATCGGTCGAGCAGGAGCGGCGCCCATGAAGCGTCGTGTTAGAGAGGGTGGTTTGGGCCACCCTCTCTTTTTTCTTGCGGTGTCGCGTGAAACACGTTTTTCCAGTGAAATGACAAAGCCGAATTTCGAACTTGAGCAGGCGCTGCTGGAGCGGGGCCATATTCGTATCGCCGGAGTGGATGAGGTCGGGCGTGGCCCTTTGGCCGGGCCTGTTGTGGCTGCAGCCGTGATTCTGAACCCAAAGGATATTCCCGAGGGGTTGAATGACTCCAAGAAGCTGACCGCAAAACGTCGGGCCGCACTGGACGCAGAGATTCGCTCCAGCGCTGAATTTGCCATTGCCGAAGCGACCGTTGCCGAGATTGACGAGATTAACATCCTGAGGGCTTCGCATTTGGCGATGGTGCGCGCGGTTGAGGCACTGACACCTGCCCCTGATTTCCTGCTGATCGACGGCAACATGATTCCGCGTGGCATGAAAATCCCGTCGCAGGCCGTCGCGAAGGGGGATGCCCGTTCGGTGTCGATTGCAGCTGCTTCGATCCTTGCGAAAAACTGGCGGGATCAGGTGATGGTGGATTTGGCGCAACAGCATCCGGGTTATGGATGGGAAACCAACGCCGGTTATCCGTCAAAACAACACAAAGAAGCGCTGCAAAATCTTGGCGTGACCCCACACCATAGACGTTCGTTCAAGCCGGTGCACAATATCTTGTATCAAGAGTAAATCGTAAGTTGCTGATTCAAAAAAGAAATTGACGGCGAATCGTCTTTGACTCATCCTTGTCTCAACCAAATGAGCGCAAAAGCGCCGTGGATACTTGAGGCAGTGATATGACAACGACCACCAAAAAGGGCGCAAAAGCGCTCCCTTTAAACACGATTCTTTCCGGGGACTGCATCGAAGTGATGAACAGTCTGCCCGAGGCGTCGGTTGACCTGATTTTCGCGGATCCGCCCTATAATCTGCAGTTGAAAGGCCAGTTGCACCGCCCGGATAACTCTCAGGTGGATGCGGTTGATGATCACTGGGATCAGTTTTCCAGCTTTGGTGCCTATGACCAGTTCACGCGCGAATGGCTGAAGGCGGCACACCGTCTGCTGAAGCCCAATGGCGCGATCTGGGTTATTGGGTCTTATCACAACATCTTCCGCGTGGGCTCGGCCCTGCAGGACGCGGGGTACTGGATTTTGAACGACGTTGTATGGCGCAAGTCGAATCCCATGCCGAATTTCCGGGGCAAGCGCTTTACCAACGCGCATGAGACTATGATCTGGGCCAGCAAGCGCGAAGGTGCGAAATACACGTTCAACTATGAAGCTTTGAAAGCGCTGAACGAAGGCGTGCAAATGCGCAGCGACTGGGTGCTGCCGATCTGCACCGGGCATGAGCGTCTGAAGGACGAAAACGGCGACAAAGCGCATCCGACGCAAAAGCCGGAGTCGCTGCTGCACCGCGTGTTGATTGGCTCGACCAATCCGGGCGATGTGATTTTGGATCCGTTCTTTGGCACAGGTACAACCGGTGCAGTCGCCAAAATGCTGGGTCGCGAGTTCATCGGAATCGAGCGTGAGGAAAGCTATCGCAAAGTGGCCGAGAAACGCATCGCCAAGGTGCGCAAGTTCGATCGCGAAGCGCTGGAAGTCAGCGCCAGCAAACGCGCCGAACCGCGCGTACCCTTTGGCCAACTGGTCGAGCGTGGAATGCTGAGACCGGGCGAAGAACTCTATTCCATGAACCAGCGCCACAAGGCCAAAGTGCGCGCCGATGGCACGCTGGTCGGTCAAAACGTCAAAGGCTCGATCCATCAGGTTGGCGCACATCTGGAAAACGCTCCATCTTGCAACGGCTGGACATACTGGTGCTTCAAGCGTGATGGAAAAACGGTTCCGATCGACGTTCTGCGTCAGCAGATCCGGGCCGAGATGAACTGATTTCACGAACACCGCCGGTGCCTGTGGCCTGACACAAGGCACTAAGCCTTGCCCCGCCGATCCTACGGCGGGGTCTTTTGTTTTGGCATCAAGAGTGGTTGCATGACAGTGACCCTGACACTGCAAGAAAGATCACGGCCATGACCGAGACGACCGCGCAGCCCCGCCGCAGCCTGTTTTTTACACAGCCTGATACATATGATTTGGACAACAAGTATACCGAGGCGGCATTAGAACGGCACAAGCGCGAAGGGTTGGAACTGGCCGTGCGTGCCCGTTGGGTGGCGATGGCGCTGACTGGGGTTCTTCTGATTTTCCTTAACCCGCAGTGGGAAGTGCTTTGGTATCACTTCATCCTGTTGCTGATCTGCGCCAACGGGTGGCTGATACGCCGTGCGGGTCGCGTTGGGCAGTCGCGGGTTGAGTTGCTGCTGATCTTTGTCGACCTGCTGATCATGACGCTTGGAATGATTGTGCCTAACCCGTTCAGCGAAGATGTTCGACCGTTGGCGATGCAATATCGGTTCGACAACTTCCAGTATTTTTTCATCATTTTGGCAGCTGGGACTTTGGCCTATTCTTGGCGGACGGTGATTGCCATCGGCTCCTGGACCGCGATGATGTGGACGGCGGGGTGGATCATTGCCTGGTGGGTGGCCACCCCCATTCCAGGTATCAGCGAAAAGGTTGCGACGGCCTTGCAAGGGTATCCGGATGTGGCGGAATTGCTAAATCCCAACAGCTTCATGGCCCCGCAGCGTATCCAGCAAGTCGTCGTTTTTATCATGGTTGCGGTGACATTGGGTGTCTCGATGCGGCGATTGAACCAGCTGTTGATGAGCAACGCCGGTTTGGAGCGGGAACGGGCCAACCTGTCGCGATATTTCTCTCCTAACGTGGTGGATGAGCTCAGCCAGAACGACGAGCCGCTGAAACAGGTCCGTAAAGAGAATGTGGCAGTCTTGTTCATCGACATCGTGGGTTTCACCAAATACGCCGCCGGGCGTGATCCCTATGAGGTCATCGAGGTGCTGCGAGGTTTCCACGCCCGTATGGAGACCGAAGTGTTCCGGCACCATGGAACCCTGGACAAGTATCTGGGTGACGGCTTGATGGCGACTTTTGGTACGCCGGTGCCGACGCCCTTGGATGCGAGCAATGCCTTGGGCTGCGCGCGCGCGATGGTAAAAGTGATCGACCGCTGGAATCTGGATCGTCGGCGTGCCGGAGAACCTGAAATCCAAGTTGGGATTGGGGTGCACTATGGCTCGGTCGTTTTGGGGGATATTGGCGCCAACCGGCTGGAATTTGCAGTGATCGGTGATGCGGTTAATGTGGCTGCCAAGCTGGAGGCACTGACGCGCGAGTTTCAGGCAAACATAGTTGTCAGCGATGCTGTGCGGGAACGGGTAGCCGAAGAAAACCCCACTGTGCCAGGTGCGATGGAAGGCTTCACTGCACATCGCGATCAATCTGTCCGCGGGGTAGAGACGCCGATGAATATCTGGGTGATGAAGAACTGAAACCCTCCCGCCCATCAGAACAGCATCGAAGATGCCGTGCTGACAGTTGGGCCAGACAGCGCGCAGACGCGCGCTGCGGTCACGCTTTGGGCATCTGGTTCAAAGCCTTGTTATAAGGGTGCCAATCCGTAATTTCGGGATAGTAGTGACGTCTCCATTCCCGAACACGCGGATTCATCACCCGCCGCCAAAGCGGAGGGATCATCGCTGCAACGGTCATCACTGGATAGCCATACGGCAATTGTGGGGCTGAGTCCGGTCTGTGATGTTGCAACAGCGGAAACCGACGGTTGGGTTTGTAGTGATGGTCGGAATGGCGCTGCAGATTGATCAGCAGCCAGTTTGACGCCTTATGCGCCGCATTCCAGGAATGACACGGCAAGACATGTTCGTACCGACCGTCGCCCAGATATTTTCGTGTCAGGCCGTAGTGTTCGACGTAGTTGACCAGCTCAAGCTGCCAGATCGCGACACCGGCTTGCAGCAGAAACAGGGCCAAACCAGCCCACCCTCCGATCAGCGCAGCCAGCGCCAGCATCGCGCCTTGCAGGGCCCAGTATCGCCAAAACGGGTTGGAACGATCCGTCCATGGCCGGTCTTTGCGGGCCAGCTTGTCGCGTTCGGCGTTGAAGGCTGACATCAGACATTGCCATAGAACGCGGGGATAAAAGCGGTGGAACCCTTCATTGTAACGGGCTGTCACCGGATCGCGTGGTGTGCCCACGTAACGGTGATGGACCAGCAGATGTTCGGACCGGAAATGAGAATACAGTACCATGGCCAAAAGGATATCCCCCAGCCATCGCTCGCCCCGACTTTTCTGGTGCATAAGCTCGTGACTGTAGTTGATCCCGATTGTACCGGACAGGACGCCCATACCGAAAAACAGGCCAATCTTTGCGGGCGTCGACAGATGGTTGGTGTGGGTTGCATACCAGATCAAACCAAACAGCGTCAGGAATTGAAGCGGCACCCAAAGCTTGGTCAGCAGGATGTACCAGCGCAACACATCATCAGATGTCTCCGGATCGGCGTTTTGCTCGTTCAGGCCGGTGATCCGGTCCAGAACCGCAAAAGCCCACCACGTTGAAAGTGGGATCAACAGGACCCACCAGCTTCCGGCAATTGCGGTGAACCAGATCAACGGGATCAACAGCAGGGACACCCAGAAAGGGGAGGCGGATTGCCAGCGGGACAATGTGCCTGTTGCGATCATTTTTTCTGCTCCGACGTTATGGGCCTAGCCTATCCGCGACCCGGCGGATTGCACAGCGGTCTTAACGTTCTCTCCACAGATCGTAGGCTTTGCGCATCACTGTCGGCAGGTCGCTGGGTTTGAAACTGTGCTTGTCTAGCATGGTTAGGTGTTCGGGCACGAATTGATCCTCTAGATCGACAGTCCAAACTCTGAGAATCAAATGGAAATGCGTAAAGGTATGGCGCACTTCTGCGGGCAGGATCGTCCACTTTGCCGGGAACGGGGCGCGTTCGGTTGGGGCATCGTTCCACTCTGATCCGGGCCAGCCTAGCATTCCGCCCAGCAGCCCCTTGTCCGGTCTGCGTTCCAGCACCATGGCCCCGTCTGCCTTGCGCGCAATATAGACGTGGCCATAGCGGGTGGGCTTGGGTTTTTTAGGTGTCTTTCGGGGCAAGTCGATCATGGTACCCGCGATGCGGCCCTGGCAGGGGTCACGCAACGGACATATGCCGCAGGCCGGAGATTTCGGCGTGCAGATCGTGGCCCCCAGATCCATAACCGCCTGAGCATAGTCACCGGGTCGCGTAGTCGGTGTCAGGGCCTCGGCTTTTTCTTTCAGCAAAGGTTTAGACCCTGGCAAAGGATCGTGGATGTCATAAAACCGGGCCATGACCCGTTCGACATTGCCATCTAGCACTGTTTCGGGCTGATCAAATGCAATGGCCGAGATCGCAGCGGCGGTATAAGGGCCAATGCCGGGAAGTTTCAGCAGCGCATCATGGGAATCAGGAAACTGGCCATCGTGGTCTTGCGCCACAGCTCGGGCGCATTTCAACAAGTTGCGGGCGCGGGCATAATATCCAAGCCCAGCCCATTCCCCCATCACCTGTTCATCCGGCGCAGCGGCCAGCGCGTGAACTGTTGGCCAGCGGGTTGTGAAACGCAGGAAATAGTCCCGCACTGCCGCCACGGTGGTTTGTTGCAACATCACTTCGGATAGCCAGACCCGATAGGGGTCAGGGCGCACCCCGACCGCCCGATCAGCAGGGCTGACGCGCCATGGCATGTCGCGCGCGTGGCGGTCATACCACTCCAAAAGCGGGGTGCTGACGATGAATTCAGGGGAGTCACGCAAGTTTTATTCATCTCCTTGTCGGGTTTCGCTGGCACCCGATGGTCTGCCTATTACAATAGCGGTGTAGGAGTGGGAAACCAGATGCAACGCAGACGTTCCTCGACCCGCGGGTTCAAACGCACCGCGTCCTTGCTGAATGATCAGATCCGGCGCGCCGGTGAAAGCCGTGGCTTTGCCGTGTCGCGGTTGTTGACCCATTGGGCCGAGATTGTAGGTCAGGACACCGCTGCCATCGCGCGCCCGGTCAATGTGGGCTATGGCAAGGGCGGCTTTGGTGCGACCCTGACCGTGCTGACCACCGGCCCGCAGGCACCGATGCTGGAAATGCAGAAGGAACAACTGCGCGGTAAGGTCAACGCGGTTTACGGATACAACGCCATCAGCCGCATCCGCATCACCCAGACTGCTCCGACCGGTTTTGCCGAGGGGCAGGCCAGTTTCGACCACAAGCCGAAGCAGGCAAAACCCCAGATTGCTCCAGACGTTGCCGCCGAAGCCGACAAAGTGTCACGCGACGTGAATGATGAAGATTTGCGCGCAGCCCTTGAACGTCTCGCTTGCAACGTTTTATCCAAACAGAAACGCTGAGAAAGGGCCGAGAATGAGCCGTATTGCAACCGTAATCTGTGCGGCCGTCGCCGTAGCCGCTGGAGGCTATTGGCTGTCGCTGTCAAATTCCAATTCGTCCAACCTGTTGGTGAGCACTGCTGAGGCGCAGGAGGCTGAGATTGATACCTCGACCGTTATCGAAATGGTGCAGGGTGCCGAAGACGCACCGGTCGAGATCATCGAATATGCTTCTTTCACCTGCCCGCATTGTGCGAGTTTTCATCAGGGCGCGTACAAGCAGCTCAAGAAAGACTTTATCGATACCGGAAAGGTCAAGTTTACCTATCGTGAGGTTTATTTTGACCGCTACGGTCTGTGGGCGTCGATGGTCGCACGCTGCGCCGGACCCGAAAAGTTCTTTGGCCTCACCGACGTGATCTACGAGAAGCAGTCCGAGTGGACACGCGCGGGCGGTCCGGCTGAGATCGTTGACGAGCTGCGCAAGATCGGCCGTTTGGCCGGGATCGACGGCGATCAGCTGGAAGCATGTCTACAAGACGGCACCAAGGCGCGTACACTGGCCGCGTGGTACCAGGAAAACGCTGAGCGTGACGGCATTCAAGCCACCCCGTCCTTCATCGTGAATGGCAAAAAGGTCGACAATCAATCCTACGCGGATTTCAAAAAGCTGATCGAAGCCGAGCTTGGCAGCTGATCTTTTGCCGGTCGGCTCCCGATGGGGTCGGCCGGATCTACTTAGGTGACGGGGCCGTGGTCAACAGCATCTCTTTGACCTTTTCGCCTTCTGGTATCTGAAGCCGGACCGGCAGCGTGATCACCTTAGTTCGGAAAGCAGGTGGCAGGCGCACGGCGTCTTTTTCTGTGGTCACCATCTGAGCACCCAGAGCGCGTGCGTCGTTTTCCAGCCGGGTCATCAGGGCCTGGGTTAGGGGCTGGTGATCGTCCAATGCTTCGGCCCGTATCAAATCGGCACCCATACGGCGCAGAGTTTGAAAGAACTTTTCCGGGTGTCCGATACCGGCAAAGGCCAGCGCCCGGGTTCCTGTCCAGTCCATACCGGTTTGCAGCGGTTCGATTGCCCCGGTGACATGAGGCACCGTCAGGTGGTCTTGCCATTGTTCGGCAAAGGTCTTTTGTGCGGTCTCGTCGCCAAGCGACAAAACCAGATCGGCGCGTTTCAGGCCTACATCCACGGGTTCGCGCAAGGGACCGGCGGGCAGACACAAGCCGTTTCCAAACCCGCGCTGCGCGTCGACGACGATAACCGAGAAATCCTTGCTGACCGAAGGGTTTTGGAACCCGTCATCCAGAACAATCACGGTCGCGCCTGCAGCCGCAGCCGCACGTGCGCCTGCAGCCCGGTCCTTGGCCACCCAAACCTCGCCGAACATTGCCAGCAGCAGCGGCTCATCTCCGACCTCGGCGGCTGTGTGTTTGGCCGGATCGACCTGCACCGGGCCTTCCAAAGACCCCCCGTGCCCACGCGTGACGACATGCGGCTCGTGCCATGCGTTTCTCAGTTGTTCGAGCGTCCAAATCACCGTGGGAGTCTTACCGGTACCACCTGCATTTAGGTTGCCGATACAGATCACTGGTACCCCGGGCTGCGCACCAGTTTGCGAGGCGATCCGGCGGGCTGTTGCTGCCGCATAGAGGTGACCGAGCGGCGCCAGAAGGCGCGCCCTCAGATCCCGTTGCTCAGGGGAAGTGTTCCAGAAATCAGGTGCCCGCACGTTCTGCACTCCGCTGATCCAGAATATCCTGCACCATGTCGATCAGGGCGTCCGCCTGGGGTGCGCCTTCGGTTATCATCTGCCATCCCGCCAGCGCCATCCCGGCCGCAAGATCCGGTGCCAAAAGTTCGATAAGTGCATCCCCCAATTCGGTCGCTGTCTTGACCTGTTTCGCAGCGCCCGCCCGCTGCAGCTGAGAATACAACGCGTCATGGCGGTGCACAAAGGGTCCGTGAATGATGGCTGATCCCAATGCAATAGACTCGGACGGATCACGCCCACCGGCGCCACGTTCCAGAGAGCTGGCCATAAAGGTCACAGCGGATACACGGCACCAAAGGCCCAGGTTTTCTGGGTCAGCGGTCAGGATCACTTGGGTGCTGTCTTCGATTTCGTCGCCGTCGTCCCAATTGACGCAACGCAAATCCATGGTCTCAAGCCGCCGCTTTAGCGGCCCTGCTTCCGTTTCGTCAGCGACATGCAGAACCAGAACAAGACGGTGCAGCATCCGAAGCACCTGCCGATGGGCCGTTAGAACCGAAATGAATTCTTTGTCTTGTACCCAAGCCGCCAGCCAAACCGGACGCCCTGCAAGGGTGTGGTTGGTTTCAATCAACTCGTCTTCGGGCCAGGGTCGCGGGTTTGGGCTGATACGCAGGGGTGGAGCCTCGTGGACCTTGGACGATTGAACACCAAGTCTGCGTATATGGCGTGCAGTCTCTGGCGATGCCGTCATGATTTCTTGAAAACAGTCAAAGGTTGCCCGGGTGATGTCCGGCAACCAACGTGCACTTCGCGGCAAGGAGACGCTGAATTCGGCATCGAATAATATCAGCGGGATGTCCTGATCACTTGCTCTGATTAAAATGTTGGGCTTCAGATCACCGCCGACCCAAAGACCCATTGTCGGATGCCAATGCTCCAGGAAACCACGCACAGCCCCGCTTTGGTCCTGAGGCAGGTTGGTCAGATGGAAATCGCAACCTGGCCAACTGTCCAGATCTGCGTCCGGTGGACCGGTCAGGACAAAGCTCAGTTCGGATCGAACCTGAAGCAAGCGTTGGCAAAAGTCGCTCACAGCGCGCAAGTGACCCGGCGTGGCGACTTGAATCCAGAGCAACTCACCTTCAGGACGAGGTAGGTCGATGCGCTGACCGACGGTGTTGCGCATTCCCCAGGACAGAACCCTGTAGGCCGCCAAGCTCAGGGATCCCGGCTTGCTCATGCCCCAATCCCGGGTCCGCTCGGATCCAGCCGCTTTGAAAGCTCTTCATGCAGCGCCGCGTTCGCTGCGATTACTCCGTTCAGCCGAGGAGTGGCGTTGTTGAACACCAAAGATTGCCCAGCCCGGTCGGTACACACACCACCGGCCTCTTGGATAATCAGATCACCGGCGGCAATGTCCCATTCCCAGCTTGGGCGCAAAGTCAGCATCGCGTCAAACCGCCCCTGTCCAACCAGAGCCATGCGATAGGCCAGAGACGGGCGATATGCGCGCCCGAAGTCAGGCACATGCCCGTCGCGCCAGTGCCGTGTATCGAGAGTCGGCTTAGCTGCCAGAACTTCCGATTGCTGCAAGTCGACATAGGCCGAGGTTTTGATTTCCTCACCATTCAGCGTTGCCCCCATTCCCCGGGCGGCAGCATAAAGCAAATTCCGCATCGGCAAATAGATGACAGCGGCCGTCACTTTGCCTTCATCGGCGACGGCGATCGAATGCGCCCATGTGCGCGCACCCTCGGCAAAGCTGCGCGTGCCGTCAATCGGATCGATGATGAAGGCGTTGCGGCGCTCCAGCCGCTCGGACGTGTCCTCGGACTCCTCGCTCAACCAGCCATACCCCGGTCGTGCGGCACGCAGCCGATCCCCAAGCATTGCGTTCACGGCCAAATCGGCCTCGGTCACTGGACCGGCGCCATCGGGTTTATCCCAGCGCTGCGCTTGCGTCCCGGAATATCGTGTGGCGATCTTGCCGGCCTCGAGTGCTGCGTCAATGAGCAGGGACAGGTCAGTTGCCGGCAAGTGTCATTCCTTCGATCAGCAACGAGGGGACCACGCGTGACAGATATGGACGGGCGTCATTCGCCGGAATAATCCGTCGTAACATGTCCCGCAAATTACCTGCGATAGTGCATTCATTGACCGGATGTTTGATCTCGCCGTTTTCCACCCAGAACCCAGAAGCCCCGCGTGAATAGTCACCGGTGTTGGGGTTGATCGTCGACCCGATCATGGATGTGACCAGCAAGCCGGTACCCATATCACGCACCAGATCAGCGCGGCTTTTGTCGCCCTGCGTCAGGCTGAGGTTCCAGTTGCTGGGAGAAGGCGGGCCGGACACGCCACGCGCAGCGTTGCCTGTTGACACCATGTCCAGCTTGCGCGCGCTGGATAGATCCAGCGTCCACCCGGTGAGGACACCGTTTTCAACAATTGCCCTGCGTTGTGTCGGCAAACCCTCGGCATCAAAAGGGCGAGAGCCCGAGATGCGCGGGCGGTGCGGGTCTTCGATCAGCGACAAATGCGCGGGCAGAACCTCTTGCCCCAAGCAATCCTTGAGCCAAGACGCGCCGCGTGCGATCGCTGCACCATTGCTGGCAGCCAATAGATGGCCGATCAGTGAAGACGAGATGCGTTCATCAAACAACACAGGGAAACTGCCGGTTTCAGGCTTGCGCGCGCCCACCTGCTGCACGGCGCGTTCACCTGCGGTGCGCCCGATCTCAACCGCGCTGCGCAGGTCGGATTGAAACGTCCGACTGTCGCCGTCATATTCCCGTTCCATCCCGGTGCCTTCGCCCGAGATCGCAACGCAAGACACTGACCGGCTGCTGCGCTCATAGCCGCCGGAAAAGCCGTTTGTGGCGGCCAGATGCACGCGGTGGGTTCCATAGCTTGCGGCCGCATCTGAGACCTGAGTGACACCTGAGACAGCCAATGCCGCAGCTTCGGCTGCCAGTGCATCCTGCATCAGGGTTTCGGAGGATGGGGCCGGGGTCGGGTCAATGAGTTCCAGTGACTGCGTATCCCAGTTGCTCAGAAGCTGGTCGCGATCAGCCAATCCAGAATACGGGTCTTCGGGGGCTTCTTTGGCCATGGCAACGGCGCGTTCCGCCATAGCGTGCAGGGTTTCCGGGCGGCTGTCGGAACTGGATACGATGGCAGACCGTTTACCCAGAAAGACCCGCAACCCCAAATCCGTGCCTTCCGAGCGTTCCGCGTGTTCCAGCGCGCCGCCCCGCACCTCGACCGCAACCGAGGAGCCGTCAAGCACGATGGCATCCGCCGCCTCTGCGCCTGCTTTGCGGGCCACATCAAGCAATTGCTGGCTGATTTCTTCTGGTGTGCGGGTCATAAGGCCTCCGGGTTTATTTCCAAGGACCTAGCCTTGGACTGCCCGTCTCGCAAGACCCGTGACCGGATTGTGTGATGGGGATTTCGACAGACCCACCCCGGTTCAGAGATTTGGGCGAGGAACGGTGGAAAGAGGGCCGCAAGATACGCGGCCCTTTTCAAACATTATTTGATACGCTGGCCATTCGCTAGGATCTGACCATCTTCGGTGAATTCGATGGTCGAATTCAGTGTGTCCGGTTCTTCGCCCGGAACTGCCATCAGGCCCATCATCATCCGAGCACCCAAGGCGTCATTGTCTGAAATTATACCCATGCCGATCAGGGTGTCGATCAACTGGTTGGCACCAACAAGTTCCAGGTTCGCAACGCCGCTTGGGCTGGGCAAGCCATCGAATTCTTCGGTGTTCGAGTTGTCGAACGCAAAGTCGCCGTCACCTGTCAGTTTCGTACCGACCAGAGACACCAGCAGTTCATTGATTTTCAGAGAATGCAGCTCACCCGGAGCTTCCTCGGACTCGAGGTCAATTTCCGGGTCGAAGATGTTCATCAGAACCTTTGCCGTGCCGGTGGCATCCAGCGCGATTGTCGCGGGATCACGCGGAAGTGCGCCTGCAGGATCGAATATACCCCACAGTACGTCCGACATCGTGAAATCGGTCAGATTAAACCCCAGACCAAACGGCTGAACTTCGTCCGACTGCTGAACCGGGAACTCAAAGTTAAGCCCGGCATTGGCCATTGAGATTTCAATCGGGAAGGGCAGGTCTGCTGTAGTCACTGCCAGCGTCGTGCTGTTTTGGTCGATGTCATAGACCAGCTTTTCGGCATCGATGGTGGCTGCAAAGCGCCCACCTTCCGAAGTACTGTTCATCGAAAATGCCTGGCCTTCGCTGGTTCCACTCAGATCCGTGTTGCCCGACGCGTAGGTAAAAACTCCGTCGAACGCAAAACCGGCTTCGTAAAAGGACTGCGGATCCGAAAGATCAATGTCTTTCGGAAACACGTTTTCGCCTTCAAATGCCAATTGGTCCAACTGCCCATTGATCAATCCGGTTTCACCGCTTTCAGGGTCCTGAAAGTTCATGTTGTAGGTCAGGCTGGCTGCATTGAATGTCTGTGTGAGATCGCGGTTTTCGCCGATCTGCATCCGCGAGCTGCCGTTCAGATCATTCGCCGCGACCGCCAGGTCAAAGACGTCATCCGGAACCGTTTCGCCGTCAACCGCGATCGAGTCCAGTGAAATACTAAGCATATCGGCATTGTAGTCATAGGTCATGTCTTCGGGGGCGCCCGATACGACCATGTTCAATTGGCTATGAGAATAGGTCACCGTAGCTGCAAAGTCGCCTTCTTCGGCCTGACCCGTGATTTTCATGGGAAAGTTCTCGGGTATGCCGACCGACACAGTCCCGTCGCCGTTTTCGGTCAGCGTCATTTCGGGCATGACCATTTGGAATTGCCCTTCCTCTTCGGGCAGTGCCATTGAAAGCGTCATGTTCGAAATCGTGGTCACACCGTCCGCCGAGCTTTCGTCGCCCGTGATGGTATAGCCCATCGAGGTAAAATAGCCTTGCCAGTTGGACCAGACATCATCAGCCGTCAGGTCGGCAAGCGCGCCCTGAGTGGCAACGGCATAAGCCAAAGCTGCACCGCAGCTGCGGCGGAGAAAAACGGACATAAGGTAACCCTTCTTGATCAATTTGTGGCGCATGGTCGGGTTTGTGACGGGTATCGTCAAGGGGGGGCAAGGGCTGGACCCTTTCCCCGTTTCCGGGCTACGGCTGTAGCCGAAAGCAATTGCAGCGCGTGAGGAGGGGCAGATGCAGGGTAAAACGGTTCTTATTACAGGGGCCAGCCGGGGAATCGGGGCTGAAGCAGGGCGCGTTTTTGCCGCAGCCGGGGCCAATGTGGCTTTGGTGGCGCGCAGCCACGACCAGATCGATGCTTTGGCAGCCGCTTTGGGCGATCAGGCCATCGCTTTGGCGTGTGATGTCAGCGACTTTGCGCAGGTCGAGCAGGCCGTGGCCACCTGTGTCGACCGCTTCGGTGGCTTGGATGTTCTGATCGGAAACGCCGGTGTGATCGATCCGATCTTTCATCTCTCGAACGCCGATACTGAGGCATGGAGCAAGGCCATCGACATCAACCTCAAGGGTGTCTTTTATGGAATGCGCGCCGCGCTGCCGATCATGCGGGCCGCTGGCGGGGGAAGCATTCTGACCATCTCGTCCGGGGCCGCATCAAACCCGGTTGAGGCATGGAGCCATTATTGCGCGTCCAAGGCCGGGGCCAAAATGCTAACGGAATGTCTGCATCTGGAAGAGGCCCATAACGGTATTCGCGCCATGGGCCTGTCACCGGGGACGGTGGCCACGGATATGCAGCGGTCGATCAAGGCCAGCGGCATCAATCCGGTTAGTCAACTGGATTGGGATGTGCACATTCCCGCAGACTGGCCCGCGCGGGCGCTGCTCTGGATGTGTTCCGATGATGCGAATGAGTTTTTAGGCACCGAAATCTCGCTGCGGTTGGAGGATATTCGCAAACGGGTTGGGCTGATATGATCAATTTGATCAAAGAGGATGGCCTGTGGACAGTCACAATCAATAACCCGGGCAAGGCCAACGCTCTGACCGGAGGCATGCTTACCGAACTGGCCGAGATTGCTGAGGCCGCGACCGAGGCGAAGGCGTTGATCCTGACAGGGGCGGGCAAGGTGTTCAGTGCCGGTGCCGATCTTGACGAAGCGCGCGCCGGTCTGGCCACGTCGGATGTCTGGGAACGTCTGTCTGGCGCCATTGCTGCACTGCCCTGCCTGACTGTTGCTGCACTGAACGGAACTCTGGCTGGCGGGGCCAACGGTATGGCCTTGGCCTGCGATTTGCGTATCGCGGTGCCCTCGGCCAAGTTCTTCTATCCGGTGATGAAGCTGGGGTTTCTGCCGCAACCTTCCGACCCCAAGCGGTTGGCGGCTTTGGTGGGACCGGCACGTACCAAGCTTATTCTGATGGCGGGCCAGAAAATCAGCGCACAAGAGGCATATGATTTTGGTTTGGTGGACCGGATTGTCGAACTTGATCACCTGATGCAGACCGCGCGCGATCTGGTGGCCGATAGCGTCAACGCCGACCCGAAGATTGCCGCCGGAATCGCAAGGTTGTGTTCATGAGGCTGTCGGCCCTGCGCCTGCGGGTCGCTGATCCGCTCAATTTGGCGGCCTTTTATCGCGACATTTTGGGTATGTTTGTCAGGGAAGAAGGGGCTAACGTTCGTGTAGGTTATGCGGGCGAGGATGCAGATCTTCTGTTGCTGCCCGGCGGCGGTGGATACACCCATGACCGAGGCCAGCGTTATTGGAAGATCGGCATAACCGTACCGGATGTTGATCTTGCGGCGACCCATCTGCGCGCGCGGGATGTCCCGGTAAGCGATCCGAACCAGTTCCTGGATATCGGCTACATGTGTCATCTGACCGACCCCGAAGGATTTGTCATCGAGCTGTTGCAACAGGATTTCGAAGGCAACCGGCCTCCGTACGCCGCTGATCCCGATGCGCCGTTCGCGCAGGCGCGGATCGGTCAGATCACGTTGCGGACCGGGGATATCGCAGCTGAAGACACGTTTTGGCGCGGGCAAGGTATGTCATTGTTGTCCATGCAAGAGGTTGCTCCTTACGGCTTTGATCTGCATTTCTATGCCTTCACGCAGGAAACGCCTCCAAATCCCGATCTGTGGTCGGTTGAAAACCGGGAATGGCTTTGGAAACGGCCCTATACAACGCTGGAATTTCAGCACGTTGCGGGGGCTCAGTTCGCGCCTGTACCAGATTATCAGGGCATTGAAATCGAAGGCGTGCCTGAACCTCTGAACGACGCCTTTGGTGATCCGATCCTGCCGGGTTGATCACCGTCCGCGCCGTTTGCCTGGAACCTTTGACCGAAAGCCGGGTGGGCGTTTGCGAACCCAGTTCAGGAACTTTTCAAGCCTTGGATGCGCGCGCAGGGCTTCGACCGTGTTGTAATTGCGCGCCAGTTCGGCCTCGGTCAGTGTGGCATGGACCTCCTTATGGCAGATCTGATGCAAAAGAACGGTTGGCCCGCCCTTGCCTCCTTTGAGTTTTGGGATCAGATGATGCAGGCTGCCGCCTCCGTCGGGGATCGGGCGGTCGCAAAGCGGGCAGATCGGATCGCTGTTCGTCATGATGGTTAGAAACTTGCGCCTGAAAGTGGCGAAGGCAAGAGGATGTGAATGGCGCAGGCAGTGGTAATCGGAGCAGGCCCCGCCGGTTTGATGGCCGCCGAACAACTGGCCGCTGCAGGGCATTCCGTGCTGGTGGCCGAGGCTAAACCGTCAGTCGCGCGTAAGTTCCTGATGGCTGGAAAATCTGGACTGAACCTGACCAAGGAAGAGCCGTTCGATACCTTGATCCGCGCATACGGCGAGGCTGCGGATTGGTTGACTCCGATGGTTTCCGCTTTCGATTCCGATGCGGTTCAACACTGGGCGCGCGATCTGGGTCAGCCGTTGTTTACAGGCTCAACAGGCCGGGTTTTTCCCGAGGTTATGAAAGCCTCCCCCCTATTGCGCGCCTGGCTGGCCCGGTTAGGAAACGCAAAAGTAGAGGTCAATACCCGCTGGCGCTGGACAGGCTGGGAGGGTGAGGCGCTGAAGTTCGACACCCCCGACGGGGTGCGCAGCGTTTCGACTGATGTCACCGTACTGGCGCTGGGTGGGGCAAGTTGGGCGCGCCTTGGCTCGGACGGTCAGTGGACAGAAGCTCTTGCAAGTAGAGGTGTGGCTCTGGCTCCATTCGAGCCAGCAAATTCTGCTCTTTCCTTAGATTGGAGCGATCATATGCGACCACACTTTGGGGCCGCGTTGAAATCGGTCCGCTGGATGGCAGGCGATTCTGAAAGTCGAGGCGAAGCCGCAATTTCTGCAAAGGGGCTGGAGGGCAGCGGGCTGTATTCGCTCACCCCAGCCTTGCGTGTCGGGCAGTCGTTGTTTGTGGATTTGGTGCCCGATCTGGATCACAAAACCCTGCAGGCGCGCTATGCCGCGAAACGGTCGAAAGTTACTCTGTCTCAGTGGTTTAGAAAGTCACTGAACCTGTCGCCTCAAAAAGCCGCAATTTTCCATGAGATGATGAAACGCAGCGGCACAGCTCAACCAGATCAGTTTGCAGTGTTAAAGAAACTGCCCATCCTGTACGCCGGTCTGCGCCCGATGGATGAAGCAATCTCGACGGCAGGGGGCGTTAAAAGCGCGTCGTTGGATGGCGGCCTGATGCTGACCGCGTTGCCGGGTGTGTTCTGTGCCGGAGAGATGTTGGATTGGGAGGCCCCGACAGGGGGTTATTTGCTGACAGCCTGTCTGGCTACCGGACGGTGGGCTGGTCTGGCAGCCGCAGATTGGCTGGAAAAGACCCGGTAGTTCAACGTGATCGCGCCAGCATCGCAAGGCGGATCATGGCGCGTTCCACCAAGGCCATAGCGGGTGCCGTTTGACCTGCAGACCTAAGCGATAAATCCGTGTCGGTCAGAACCGTCAGCGCAGTTTCCAGCTTCGGTGCGCCCCATCCCTGCGCCTGTCGCAGAATACGGTCCCGCCGCTTGCCATAAACCGGCGGGCGCAGCTTGCCGATACCCTGTGCCGCGCCGCCCGGATCCGAGGCGCAGGCATAAAGCGTTCGAAAATGCCGGGTCGCCCCAATGCACAATGTCACACCATTAGTCCCTTGCGCCTGCAAGCGCCGGATCAATGGTCCGATCTCGCCCGCGCGGCCTTCGGCTACCACATTAAGAACATCGTCCAATGCGGCTTCGGTCGAGCGTGGGGCGCATGCTTCGACGTCTTCGATGGTCAGTTCTGAACTGTCCCCACGCTTGTAAAGCGACAGTTTCTCAACGGTTTGGGCGAAATCGCCGGGGCTGAGGCTGACTGCCAGCTCGCTGATGGCAGACATGACATCGCGGGGTATGTTCTTCAGGCCTGACTTGGTCAGAATCCGTTCCACCTCGGCGCGGGATGGCGGGTCGTCATAGATGCCTACCGCATAGGCTGCGGGGTGTGCTTCGAACGCTTTGCGAATTTTCGAACTGGGTTTCAGTTGCCCGGCCGTAACGACGATCTGGGAGTCTCCGGGGGCCCAATCTTCAAGCGCGGCCAGAATCGAAGGTGCTGCGGTTTCGGTGGCCTCTTCGACAAATACCGCGCGGGGGCCGGGAAAGAACCCAACGGCCTTGATGGCATCCAGCAACAACGCGGGATCACCGCGCAGATCGCTGCCGGGCAGGCGTGTCAGGCGCATTTCCTCTTCGGCACCGGGGCCAAGCAAAGCTGTCAGAACCTGCTGACGCTTGAGCGCGACCCGCATCGCATCCGCGCCATAGATCAGCAACCCGGTCTTGTCCGCGTCCGGCTTGGAGAAATATCCATCAGCCTCGCGCGGGCTCAGCTTCATGTGGCCAGATCCGGTTTTGAATTCAATCGGTTCACGATCTGGCTCGATAGAATCACCATCAGGCGGTCTTTGGCGTCGCGCTCATCAGCCAGGGTGGAAACGGTCGAACCCGCGGCGGAATAGGCCACAAAGTCGGTCGCAGTACCCGAAGCTACGATCTGTCCGGTTGCATTGGACCGCAGCGTATACTGGGCCCGCCCGTCAATCGTGTACCGTTGCGTTTCATTCGTCGTGGTAATCGCAGCCCTACGCGTCACGGTTGTGACCCGCACGTCCAATTTGTACTTGCTGACCGCATCAGCGCTGCGGCCCAGTTGCTGTTCCAGATTCTGGACCAGAAGATAGCTGTCGACATTGTTCGGCTCGGACACAGCAACCTTGCCGTAGAGTTGCGAACCCGTTCCCCCAGGTGCGTAGACCGGTTGGAAGCCACAGGCCGCGCCAAGGAAACAGGCGGCCAGCGGCATCAGCAAAAGGGTTCTGCGGTTAAACAACGACATTCACGATCCGACCTGGAACTACGATCACTTTCTTGGGCGCGTTGCCATCCAGCGCCCTTTGCACAGCTTCGGTGCTGAGCGCGATTTTTTCAACCTCGTCCTTGGCCAGATCCTTGGAGACGCTGATTTCCGCGCGACGCTTGCCGTTGATCTGGATGGGAAGGGTAACGGTGTCATCAACCAGCATCGCCTCATCAGCGACGGGCCAGGCTGCGGTGGCAACCAGACCTTCACCACCCAACATGTTCCAAAGCTCTTCAGACAGGTGCGGTGTCATCGGCGACATCAGCTGTGCCAGCGTTTTGGCGGCTTCGCGTTTGGCCCCAGAGCCTGCCTTGGATTTGGCTAGCGTGTTGGTGAAAGCATACAGTTTGGCAATCGAGGCGTTGAAGCCAAAGGATTCGACGCCGCCCGAGACATCGTGGATCGCCTTGTGCATCTCGCGCAGCAGGGTTTCGTCTTCGCCATTGGCCGGAACGTCCGACTCGACGATTTCAGAGGTGATGCGATGTACGCGGCTCAGGTGTTTAAAGGCAGCCTCTGCACCCGAAGCAGTCCATTCCACGTCCCGCTCGGGCGGCGAATCGGACAGTACGAACCAGCGCGCGGTGTCGGCTCCGAAGGCCGAGATGATGCTAACCGGGTCCACCACGTTTTTCTTGGATTTCGACATCTTGGCCGAGGGGATGATCTCGACCTCAGTGCCATCTGCCAGTTTGCCGTCGGTAACGTCCTCGGGCAGGTGATAGACCGGGCGGCCATTGGCGTCGCGGGTCTGGTAAATCTCATGCGTCACCATGCCTTGCGTGAACAGCGCATCGAAGGGCTCGATGGCTTTTTTCGGCAGGTGGCCGGTGATCTGCATTGCCCGGGCAAAGAAGCGGGAATACAGCAGGTGCAGAATCGCATGTTCGATGCCGCCGATATACTGGTCGACATTCATCCAGTATTCGGCCTCGGCCAGATCGGTTGGCGTCTCAGAACGGGGCGCGGTGAAACGGGCGAAATACCACGACGAATCGACAAACGTGTCCATCGTATCGGTTTCACGCTTGGCCGGAGCCCCACATTTCGGGCAGGCGCAATCCCGCCACGTCGGGTGGCGGTCCAACGGGTTGCCCGGTTTGTCGAAAGTGACATCGTCGGGCAGGCGGACCGGCAGGTTTTCTTTTTTCTCGGGCACCACACCGCAGCTGTCGCAGTGCACAACAGGAATCGGGCAGCCCCAATAGCGCTGGCGGCTCAGGCCCCAGTCACGCAGGCGGTATTTGGTCACGCCTTCGCCCCAACCGGCCTTTTCGGCGAAATCGACGGTGGCATTGATGGCTTCGTCGCCGGTTGCCTCGGTTAGGCCCGCGAAATGGTTCACCCAGCGAACTTTCTCGGTTTTTGGCGGGACAAAGGCGATTTTTTGGACTGGCGTGTCATCGTCCAGGGCAAAGAAAGTATCGATCACCGGCAGGTCGTATTTGCGGCAGAAATCAAGGTCGCGCTGGTCATGCGCCGGGCAGGCAAAGATCGCGCCCGTGCCGTAATCCATCAGGATGAAGTTCGCGATCCAAACCGGCAGTTCCCAGTTCGGGTCCAACGGGTGCTTGACGCGAATACCGGTGTCATAGCCCAGCTTTTCGGCGGTCTCGATGGCCTCTTCCGTAGTGCCGCCTTTGCGACATTCGGCAACAAATTCAGCAACTTCGGGGTTTTCGGCCTCGAGCTGCTTGGCAATCGGGTGATCCGGCGAGATACCAACAAAGGACGCGCCCAGCAGCGTGTCGGGGCGAGTCGTGTAAACCGTGATTGGGTCGCCACCATCGGTGCGTTCGAACCCAAATTGCAGGCCGCGCGACTTGCCGATCCAGTTTTCCTGCATCAGCCGCACCTTGGCGGGCCAATTGTCCAGCGTGTCCAACGCGTCCAGAAGTTCTTCGGAATAGTCGGAAATCTTGAAGAACCATTGCGTCAGTTCGCGGCGCTCGACCAAAGCGCCCGAACGCCATCCGCGCCCGTTTTCCACCTGCTCGTTCGCCAGAACGGTCATGTCCACCGGATCCCAGTTCACCACCGCGTTCTTGCGGTAAACCAGCCCGGCTTCGAGCATGTCCAGGAACAGAGCCTGCTGCTGGCCGTAGTATTCAGGATCACAGGTGGCGAATTCGCGTGACCAGTCAATCGACAGACCCAAAGGCTTCATCTGCCCGCGCATGTCGGCGATGTTGCCATAAGTCCAATCTTTCGGATGGCCACCAATAGCCATCGCGGCGTTTTCGGCAGGCATCCCGAAGGCGTCCCATCCCATCGGGTGCAGTACGTTATGCCCTGTCGCCAGCTTGTGACGCGCAATCACGTCACCCATCGTATAGTTGCGCACGTGTCCCATATGGATTCGGCCGGACGGGTAAGGGAACATCTCAAGCACATAATACTTTGGCTTGTCCGCCTTGTGGTTGGCGGTGAAGATTCCGGCCTTGTCCCAGGCCTCTTGCCATTTTGCTTCGATTTCGTTGGCCGAATAGCGCGACATTGTGCGGTCCTTCGTGAATGAAAACGCCGGGTAGGAACCCGGCGTGGTATTAGTGTGATTTTCGGCGGGTTGCTAGAACTTGTTGTCCGCAATGCGAAGCTGACGCGCACGAGACAGAATAGCGTCCTCTACAGCGCGGGTCGTTGCAGCGCTTACAGGTGCCCCGCCGTTGGCTTGCAGAGCAACGGACAACGACCTGGCAGCCAGTGCTGGGTCACTGATGTGAACAGTAGCCCGGTATGAACGCCCTCCACCCGGCGGTGTGCCGTAACCCGTTACAATGACACCGGTAAACGGATCGACTTCTTGCACGGGCAGGAAACTCAGCACATCAAGTGAAGCCGCCCAAAGGTAGCGATTCACATTGGTCACCTGCTCGGCTGTGCTGCGGTCGAAAATGTCCCAAATTGTCGAACGGTTAGGATCGTTCAACTCGCGCTCATCTGAATTGCCGCCGGCGAGGTTGGGCGTATAGGTCGTCGAGGCGCTTTGATTCTGTCCACATGCCGAAACAGCGGCGGTCAGCATGATCAATCCCAAAATCGTCGGCAGGCGCATTGTAAACCGGTCCTGTTTCACTTGTTCTACGGTATTCAGGGGATACTCCTAGCCAAGGACCCCCTCTGCAACAACCCTATTCTTATGAATTCCTGGCGGGTGGCCGGTATTGGGGGGGAGCGGACTGTGGCATCCTTGCACCAATCTGACCCCAATGACGCCGCAGCGCTTATGCCAAGCTTGCGCAAAGGGGGCAAAAAGAGCGAAACGGTGTCCGTGCTGAGACATATGCCGAGGCATGTGTCGAGTAGATAACTCTTTTTGAAACCGAGGGAAACAAGATGAAAAAAGTTCTCTTCGCATCGACGGCGCTGATCGCGACCGCAGGCGTTGCAGCAGCTGAAGTTAACTTCAGCGGTTACGGCCGTTTTGGTATTGGGTACGTTGAAGATCGTATCGGTTCCGTTCCGAACGTGAACACAAATGTGACCACAACCACAATTTCGGGCGGTGTAATTAACGTCAATCCCGGTCAAACCACTGTCGGCACTGCAATTGTTGACACTGACGACGCAATCCTGGTTTCGCGTTTCCGTCTGAACATCGACGGCATCGTTGAAACCGACGGTGGCGTTCGCTTCGAAGGTCGTGTTCGTCTGCAAGCTGACGAAGACAGCGGCAACGGTGAAGCAAACTCGGCCGGCCTGAACGGCGCGCGCTTCTCCGTCATCTACGGCGGTCTGCGTGTTGACGCGGGCAACGTTGCAGGTGCATTCGACAACTTGGCAAACTACTATGGCAACGAAGTTGGTTTGGAACTGTTCGCAGGCCAGTATTCGGGTGTTAACTACAGCTTCCTGGGTTACTCGTCGACCGGTTCGGGTGCGAACGCCGTGTTCTTCCAGTACGCGGTTGGTGACTTCGCCTTTGGCGCGTCGTACGACCAGGCGACCGTTGCTCTCAACGGTGTTCCTTCCAATGCTGACCGTTGGGATGTCAGCGCGACCTACACGTTCAACAACATCACCGCCGCTGTGGCTTACGGTCAGACCGACGTAGCTCCCGGTCTTAGCAAACCGAGCCTGACCGTTCTGACTCTGGGTGGTGAATGGGGTGACTTCTCGGGTACTCTGTTCGTTGCAGACGACAAAACCCGAATCGCAGCAACTGACGGCACCGCATGGGGTCTGTCGGCAGCCTACAACCTGGGCGCTGCAACCACCCTGCTGTTCACCTACGGTGACGGCAACGCCGACCTCGACACTCAGCAGGTCGCAATCGGTGCGATCTACGACCTGGGTGGCGGTGCATCGCTGCGCGGTGGTATCGGTATGAACGACTGCGACATCTGCGCAGACTCGACCATCGTTGCTGACTTCGGTGCTCAGTTCAACTTCTAAGCTGATCTGAACCGTAAGGTTTAAGGGCGGGTCTTCGGACTCGCCCTTTTCTTTTGTGCCGACTTGGTGTTTTTCTGCGCCAAAGACAGATTGAGGATCCCATGTCGCTGCAAGATATCACCGTTCGTATCGCCAAAGCCGAGGACAGGTCGGGGCGTCCGACAGGCTCGGTTAAACTCATCGCCGTGTCGAAAGTTCAGCCGAATGAACGTGTACAGGCGGTCCTGGAGCAGGGGCACAGGTGTTTCGGCGAAAATCGGGTGCAGGAAGCCGCCGGGAAATGGCCGGCCTTCAAAGAACAGTTCGATGGGGTCGATCTGCACCTCATTGGCCCGTTGCAGACCAACAAAGCTCGGCAGGCGATGGAGCTGTGCAACGCGATCCACTCTTTAGATCGCCCTAAACTGGCCAAGACGCTGGCGCGATTGGCGCAAGAGATGGGGTCATGCCCGGATCTGTTCATTCAGGTCAACACAGGTGAGGAGGAACAAAAGGCCGGTATACTTCCCGCGGATGCTGACGGGTTTATCGCCGACTGCACGGCCTTGGATCTGCCGGTACGTGGATTAATGTGTATCCCTCCCGTAGACGAAGAGCCTACGCTGCATTTCGCTCTTTTAGCCAAAATCGCCGCGCGCAATGGGCTAGAGGGATTGTCGATGGGGATGAGTGGCGATTTCGAGCAAGCTATCGCTTTGGGTGCAACCCATATCCGCGTTGGCTCGGCCATTTTTGGCGAACGCGTTAAACCTCAGGAATAATCAGGCGGGTTCCCAAGGCAATGCGCCCCGCGATCCAGTGCAAATGGTCCCGACGAAAAGCCAGGCATCCTTCGGTTGGATAGCCCGGCCTGCGCCATTGGTGTAAGAAGATTGCTGATCCATCGCCGGGGACGGCGTTGGGCCAGTTCCAGTCTGTCAAAAGAACCAGATCATAAAGCGGGTCGGATCGACGAAGTTTTTCGTGACTAAAGGCGTATGGCGCAGCAACCATGTGGTTGTAGTTGCTGTCAGATACGTCATCCGACCATAAATCCTGCGGGCCAATCGGTCGCGCCCAGTAATTCGGTCGTGCAATCCGGTCTGCGCGGTAAAGCATTCCGATAATCCGATGCGCCCCAGTGGGTGTCGCACCATCACCTTCTCGCTTTGATTTGCTCAAACCGCCTTTTCCAATGGAACAAGGGAAGGTTCTGCCCAGAAACCGAATACCGCGCGGTGTCAGCACAAGGTCACTGGGGGTCAAAGCAGATGCCCCGACTTCGCAGCCTTTGTCGCCAGATAGCCCCGGTTATGCGCTGTTTCACCCACTTTCAGGGGCACGCGTTCGGTCACGGCAATCCCTGTCCGCTCCATCATTGCGATCTTGGCCGGGTTGTTGGTCAACAACCTGACCGAGTTGAAGCCCAGTGATTTCAAAATGTCCGAGCCCAGCCGGAAATCGCGTTCATCATCTTCAAAACCCAGCCTGTGGTTTGCTTCGACCGTGTCAAACCCCTGATCCTGCAGGAAATAGGCCCGCATCTTGTTGGCCAATCCGATGCCGCGACCTTCCTGATTGAGATACAGCAAGACACCAGCGCCTTCAGATCCCATCTGTGCCAATGCTCCGCGCAACTGCGGCCCGCAGTCGCATTTCAGACTGCCCATCAGGTCGCCTGTAAAGCAGGCCGAGTGCAAACGGGCCAATACCGGCTTGTCCCGATCCGGGCGGCCAATTTCGACGGCATAGTGTTCTTCGCCACCATCTTCTGGCCGGAAAACGTGCAGGCGACCGGCCTCTGACACTTCCATCGGCAATCGGGCGGCAACCACTTCGTGCAATGCGCTACGATCTGCCAGATGTGGTGCCGCGCGCGTGTGATCGATGCATGTCAGGCCGTGCGTGGCAGCAAAGGAACGCCCGTCTTCGATGGAAACAACCACAGCTGCCGGCAGGATTCGCGCGGATTTTGCCAGCGCGATTGCGATACGGTGCAGATTGGCATTGCCCTGCCGCTCGGTCATCAACGGGCCCTTCATCGGCGCGTTCAAGTCGTCCGAAGGATCTGCCACCGCCTGAACCCAGGTAATATCCGCATCTGCGGGAACCAAAACCCGCGCGAGATCTCCGTCATAGGCGCGTGCCTTTAGCGTCTCGGCCCGCCGTCCGGTTATGGCCACAACCGGCGTTCCTAATGCCTTCAGATCGGCCAGACGCTGCGGGCTGAGCGTTTCCGCAGAAACAGCAAGTACGCTGTAGCCACTGTCATCGGTAAGGGCCACGGGAACACCCATACGCAGATCAGCCCGTGCGCGGGCCAGCAATTCAGAAATATCGGGGGTGAGGCTCATCTAGGTTACCCTACAACGTTCAGCCCTTTTCCTATCTCTTACGAAAGGAAATGTGAAACATTTCTGCAAACTCTGACACGAAGGCGTGAGACGATTGCAGTAAAGCTTGTTGAAATCATATTCCACACGCAAGTGATGGAAAAGCGTTTGGAGGACCGGGAAATGGCTCAGCTCAAGAAAATCCTGTTGGTGGACGATGATGAGGATCTGCGCGAGGCGCTCAGCGAGCAACTTGTAATGACCGAGGATTTCGATGTGTTCGAAGCCTCTGACGGGACCTCGGCGATGGAACGTGCGCGTGAGGCGATTTATGACCTGGTCATTCTGGATGTCGGCCTGCCTGATACCGACGGGCGCGAGCTGTGCCGCCTGATGCGCAAACAAGGCGTCAAAAGTCCCATCCTGATGCTGACCGGTCACGACAGCGACGCCGATACCATCCTTGGGCTAGATGCAGGTGCGAACGACTATGTCTCCAAACCTTTCAAATTCCCGGTTCTTCTGGCCCGTATCCGTGCCCAGCTGCGCCAGCATGAGCAGTCAGAAGATGCCGTCTTTGTGCTTGGCCCCTATACCTTCAAACCGGCGATGAAGATGTTGATCACCGAAGATGACCGTAAAATTCGCCTGACCGAGAAGGAAACGAACATTCTCAAGTTCCTGTACCGCTCGACCGACGGCGTCGTGGCGCGGGACGTGCTGCTGCACGAGGTCTGGGGTTATAACGCCGGTGTGACGACCCACACGCTGGAAACCCACATCTACCGCCTACGTCAGAAAATCGAGCCCGATCCGTCCAATGCGCGCCTTTTGGTCACAGAATCCGGTGGATATCGGCTGGTGTCTTAACTCGTTATGGATTGATGTGGATCAAAGTGATACTGTGAAGTCATAATTAGGTTACTCCCAACCCGCGCATGTCCGGGTCATGACATGCACCTCCCTGTTGGACTGCCGGGCCGAATGGCCCGGCTTTTTTTGTGGGGTGGTTGGCAAGATGGCTGCTTTGAGCCCAGCAGAGACATCTCCAAACCCTCACGTTACAATCGATCGCAATGGAAATGGAACGCCATACCGGAAAAGTATCTAAGATTGTCCGAAGCAGGATTGTTGTGCCGACACAACTGTCGGCCAGTGAGCGGCGAACACTGTCGCACAAACTGTATTCAGTACATCAAAAGATCTTTGCGGGTGTTTCCGCCGAAGAGTTTCATCAGCACGTGATAGAACCACCGGCAGAAACAACATCCATCCAGCTTTACTGCGCGGCAGACCAACGTGTTATTGGTTATTGTGCAGTTCACCGTTATCGACGCCAAGTGCATGGGCGCGGCGCCATAGTACTGCGGGCAGAGGCTGGGTTGGAACCTGGGTTTCGCGGGCGCGGCGCAACCTACGGCTTCGGGATCGTACGTGCTTTAACTGAAAAGCTCAGCCATCCATTCACCCCGGTGTACTATCTCGGCACGCTCGTTCACACGTCGAGCTATCACCTGTTCTGCAAGTATTTTCGGCGAATTTTCCCGCACCCGGACATTAAACAGCCCGCTGATATTCAGGAAATCGCGCGCCAGCTCATAGAAAGTTTCTCTGATCCGGCAGTTCGTCCAGAAGACCCGTTTGTGCGCGACGTCGGCTGGGTCACTATCGAAACACCGCAAGAAAAACGTCTCAATGAACAGCTTGATCCATCAGACGTGCAGTTCTTTAAGCGACGCAATCCAGGTTTCACGAAGGGTCATGGCCTTGTCGTTCTAGTTCCGATGACCTGGGTCAACCTTTTAGGAGCACTTCTTTCACGTCTTTACGAGCGCGCGCGCATCGCTTCCGGACTTCATAAACCCGACCTTTGATTGAACGGCGGCTTCGTCCGCATAGCGGTCGCTCATTGACCTGGCTTTTTGGGGCCTTTTCCCATGGCACCCCATCCCACACCACGCTAACCTCCGTCCAACCGCGACAAAGGAATCCCCCATGCCCTTCACCCTTGCCACCTGGAACATCAACTCGGTCCGCCTTCGCGAGCCTATCGTATTGAAATTGTTGCAGGAAGAAGCGCCGGATGTTTTGTGCCTGCAGGAGTGTAAATCACCTGTCGAAAAGATCCCGACCGAAGGGTTTGCCGAGCTGGGCTATACCCACATGGTTGCACGCGGTCAGAAGGGCTATAACGGCGTCGCGATCCTGTCGCGCCTGCCGATGGAAGAGGTGGGCGACAAGGACTTCGCCGGTCTTGGCCACGCCCGCCATATTGCCGGGCGGTTGGAGAATGGTGTCACCATCCACAACTTCTATGTCCCGGCAGGTGGTGACGTGCCGGATCGGGAGGTGAATGAGAAATTCGGCCAGAAGCTCGACTACCTCACCGAAATGCGCGACTGGTTCCATGCGGAGAAGCCCGAGAAATCCATACTGGTCGGCGATCTGAACATCGCCCCGCGTGAAGACGATGTCTGGTCGCATAAACAACTGCTCAAGGTTGTCTCGCACACACCGATCGAGGTTGAGCACCTGGCCGAAACACAGGACGCAGGTGGTTGGGTCGACATTACGCGGCAGGATATTCCTGAGGGTCAGCTGTACAGCTGGTGGTCTTATCGGGCGCGCGATTGGGACGCAGCCGATAAAGGGCGGCGGCTGGATCATGTCTGGGCCACGCCGGATATTTCCAACGCGGGCCATTCCAGCCGCATCCTGCGGGACGCGCGCGGGTGGGAAAAGCCCAGCGATCATGCTCCGGTCTTTGCGACCTTTGACGTCTGAGATGTAACTCTGCCCTTGGTTTCTGCGGCAAGCGATTGCATATAGGGCGCAAGTTCGAACGAAAGAGTGATTGCCATGGACCTTCTGAACGGCGCAGATTCCCCCGCCACCGATCTGATCAAAGACGGGAGCGAGGCCACTTTCATGGCCGACGTGGTCGAAGCTTCGCAGGAAACGCCAGTAATTGTTGACTTCTGGGCACCTTGGTGTGGTCCGTGCAAAACGTTGGGCCCGATGCTGGAAGAGGCTGTTACCGCCGCGAAAGGCGCGGTGAAGATGGTCAAGATCAACGTGGATGAGGCGCAGATGATCGCCTCGCAAATGCGGATTCAGTCTATCCCAACCGTCTATGCCTTTTTCAAGGGCCAACCGGTCGATGGGTTTCAGGGCGCGCTGCCAGGGTCCGAGATCAAGGAGTTTGTCGACCGTGTGATCGAAGCGGCTGGCGGTGAAAGCCCGGGCGGCCAGTTGGATGATGCAGTGCAAGCCGCCGAGGAAATGCTGACCGAAGGCGCGGCTGCGGACGCGGCGCAAACTTTTGCGGCCATTCTGGGTGAAGACCCGAACCACGCAGCAGCCTATGGCGGTTTGGTGCGGGCACATATCGCAACCGGCGATCTGGAACAGGCCGAGGCGATTCTGAATGGCGCCCCAGCTGAGATTTCGACATCCGCCGAGCTGGAGGCTGCACATGCACAACTTGCGCTGGCCAAACAGGCCGCGGATGCAGGCCCCGTCGCCGAGTTGACGGCTGCTGTTGAGGCTGATCCTGGCAACCACCAAGCCCGGTTCGATCTGGCCCAGGCCCTGCATGCGAACGGCGATGTGGAAGAGGCTGTGGCGCAACTGTTGGAGCTGTTCCGCCGGGATCGCGAATGGAATGACGGCGCGGCCAAAACCCAGCTTTTTACTATCTTTGATGCACTCAAGCCCAATGATCCGATTGTTCTGAACGGTCGCCGCAAACTCAGCTCGATGATATTTGCCTAATCCCCGATCAGAGCTAGAATTGGGTACATGATTCATCCCGCCGACTTGCCGGATACGGTATCCGTTTTTCCATTGCCCGGGGCACTGCTATTGCCCCGGTCGCCTTTGCCTCTGCACATCTTCGAGCCGCGCTATCTACAGATGCTGGACGATGCGCTGAAAACCAAGGAAAGGCTGATCGCGATGGTTCAGCCGAACCCATCGGTCAGCGACGAGAACAAGCTGCACCGTATTGGCTGTGCGGGGCGGGTGACGCAGTTTTCCGAAACAGAAGACGGCCGGTATCTGATCACGCTGACCGGAGTGTCCCGCTTCCGAATTGTGTCAGAGTTGGACGCGTTCACACCCTATCGCCGGTGTGCTGTCTCGTGGGATGGATTTGATCGCGATCTTGGTAAGGCCGAGAAAGACGACGGGTTCAATCGCCCGAAATTCCTGACCCTTCTGGAACGTTTCTTTTTGTCCCGGCAATTGTCGACCGATTGGGAGTCAATGAAAGACGCTGAAGATGAGTTGCTTGTGAACTCATTGTCTATGCTTTTGGATTTCGATCCCGAAGAAAAACAAGCTCTTTTGGAGGCCCCCTGCCTGCGCACCCGGCGCGAGACGCTGGTGACGCTGATTGAATTCGCCATGCGCGGCGGATCAAACGAGGAAAAACTGCAATGACTGACACTGACCACGCTTTCGACCGCCGTATGCTCGAAGCGCTGATCTGCCCGCAGACACACACAACGTTGCGTTATGACGCAGAAAAACAAGAGCTGGTGTCCAAAGCTGCCGGGTTGGCCTTTCCCATCCGCAACGGGATCCCGGTCATGTTGATCGATGAGGCGCGGCAGCTCGACTAGATAGCTCGCCCTTGCAACAGCTTGGGCAGATCTCCGGTCAATCCTGCGGCCTCACGAACGAAGCCACGGCGCAATCCGGGCAATGACCCGACAATTCCCATTCCAATATCCCGCCCGAGGCGCAGCAGGGGGTTATCGTTGGAAAACAGCTTGTTGAAGACATCCGTCGCCATCGCAAGCGAGGCGGTGTCAAAGCGGCGCCATTCCTGATAGCGCTCCAACACTATGACCGAGCCGATATCCTCGCCGCGCCGCCCGGCCAGTGTCAGAACCTCGGCCAATGCGCCGACGTCGCGCAGGCCGGCATTTAGCCCTTGGCCTGCAATTGGGTGCATCCCGTGCGCGGCATCGCCGACCAGTGCCATGCGGTCACTGATAAAGGAATTGGCGATGGTCAGGTTCAGCGGGTATGTGAAACGGTCGCCTGCCAGACGGATATCACCCAGGAAATCGCCGAACCTTGGGCGTAGCACTTGCAGATAATCTTCTTCAGACATGGCGTTGATCCGTGCTGCAGCCTCGGTACGCTCACTCCAGACGATAGAGCTGCGGTTTCCGGTCAGCGGCAGAATCGCAAGCGGACCGGGGGGCATGAAGAACTGATGGGCAATGCCATTGTGCGGCAGATCATGTTCGATGGCACAGACCAGCGCGGTCTGACCATAATCCCAACCGGTGCGTTTAATACCCGCCCGTGACGCGGTGTCACTGCGGCGGCCGTCGCACCCAACCAGCAAGCCGCCGCCCACGGTTGTGCCGTCGTCCAACGTTAAGGTCACTTCGGTGGCGTCGGCTTGTTGGGATACAACTGTCTTACCGCTTATCTGGGAGATGCGCGGCGCCTCTGCCATTGCGTCCAGAAAAGCGCGGCGCAGATGGCGGTCTTCGACCATATACCCCATCGGGCCTTCTTCGATCTCGGCATGATCAAAATGCATGAAAAACGGCGATGGCCCTGTTCCGGCATGGCCATCTGTGACCTTGATTTCCAGCATTGGCTGAGCGTGTTCAGCAACGCGATCCCATACGCCGATCGCATCCAGCAGCCGTTGCGACGCCAGGGCCAGCGCATAGGCACGACCGTCAAATGCCGCATTCTTGCGAACCTTTTCCGCCAGCGCATCAATCACCGTGACCGAGTGCCCGGTTTGTGCCAGTGCCAGCGCCAAGGCTGGGCCGTTCAGCCCGCCGCCCACAATCAGAATGTCAGATGCCTGTGTCATGCCCTGCAATATGCGCGCCCTTTCGGGATTGTCCATGTGCAGTCCTGTCGCTACCGTCACCCAAAGCCGAAAAATCAGGAGGGGTGAGATGCAGGATTGGTTGACCATGACCGCGTGTGATTTGGGCCGTGGCATTGGGATGGGTCAGATTGACCCGGTTGAGCTGACGGAAACCTACCTGTCAGCCATCGACTCTCATCCGCATCGGGACCGCATCTATGCCCGCGTCACCCACGACCGCGCCCGGTCCGAGGCTGAAGCAGCCCAGCAACGCGCCAAACTGGGCCTGCGTCGGTCTTTGCTGGACGGCGTTCCGATCAGTTGGAAAGACCTATTCGACACAGCGGGCACTGTGACCGAGGCGGGTTCGGCGCTGCTAAAAGATCGTGTGCCGGATGCGGATGCGCTGGTGTTGCGCAATGCGACTCAGATGGGCACCGTCTGTCTAGGCAAAACGCATATGAGTGAGCTGGCATTCTCTGGTCTGGGTCTTAACCCGATTACCGAAACGCCGCCTTGCGTTCATGATGAAGCCGCTGTCCCCGGTGGGTCGTCTTCAGGGGCTGCGGCTTCGGTTGCGTGGGGTTTGGCGGCTTGTGGAATTGGATCGGACACGGGCGGGTCGGTGCGTATTCCGGCGGCGTGGAATGACCTTGTGGGATTGAAAACCACTGTCGGGCGGCTGAGCCTGGAAGGTGTGGTGCCGCTCTGCTTGCGGTTTGATACGGTCGGGCCTCTGGCGCGGTCAGTCGCGGACGCAGCGCATATGCTGGCTCTGCTTGAGGGTGGAACGCCAGCCGATCTGCGCGGTGCGTCGCTGAAAGGCCGGCGCTTTGCCGATTTGCAGAACATCGCCAAGGACGATCTGCGTGACACACCGGGTAAGGCATATGAGGATGCCCTTGCAAAACTTGCGGATGCGGGGGCTGAAATCGTGCCTTTGGAGGTGCCTGCGCTGAACGAGGCCATGACCCTGACCAGCATCGTTTACACGACCGAGGCCTATGGGCTGTGGCGCGATGTGATCGAAGCCAATCCCGAAGCGATGTATCCTGAGATTCTTGAACGGTTCCGTATTGGCATGGGATTCTCTGGCCCCGACTATGTGGCCGCCTGGTCCAAGCTCAAGGCTTGCCGCACCGCATGGGACGCAGCAACCGCCGGTTTTGATGCGGTTCTGGCCCCCACGGCCCCGATTCTGCCGCCTAATCTGGAACGGTTGATGAGCGACCACGACTACTACGTGACCGAGAATCTACTGGCCCTACGCAACACGCGGATTGGCAATCTGATGGGTCTTGCAGCGCTGAGCCTACCCACCGGAACCCCCAGTTGCGGGTTGATGATGTTGGGTTATCCCGGCTCGGAAGAGGCCCTTTTGCGGCTGGGCTCAGCAGCAGAAGCGGTACTGGCCTGAATGCCACAATCCCCTGATTCGGAACCTCTTTGTCTGGACGAAGAGGGGCCCGGGCTGTAATCTGCCAAAAAAACGGGGCGTAAATGACCCCGATATTGAGGCAGTACTATGGATTTCCCCGAGCGGTTTTCGAACCTACCGGCTTATGCATTCCCGCGTCTGCGCGCCCTGTTGGATCATCACCAGCCGGGCGGTGACGTCGTTCACATGACGATTGGCGCACCCACACATGATTTTCCGGCCTGGGTGACGGATGTCATCATGGAAAACGCCTCTGGGTTTCAGGGCTATCCGCCAAACGAAGGTTCAGAAGACCTGCGTGGTGCGATCACGGATTGGATTCATCGCCGCTATGGCGTTCAGATGGACCCGGATGCCAATGTGATGGCGCTGAACGGCACCCGTGAGGGGCTTTACAACGCCGCTATGGCGCTGTGTCCGGAACAGAAGAACGGCCAGCAACCGATCGTCCTGTGCCCGAATCCGTTTTATCAGGTCTACATGGTCGCTTCGCTTTCGGTCGGGGCGCAGCCCTATTTTGTACCCGCCACCGACGCAACGGGTCATCTGCCAGATTATGCCGGCCTGCCCGCGGAGGTGCTGAATCGCACCGCTGTGGCCTATATCTGTTCGCCTGCCAATCCGCAGGGGGCTGTTGCTTCGCGTGACTACTGGGGCGAACTGATCCGTTTGGCCGAGCAATACGATTTCCGCATTTTTGCCGACGAATGCTATTCTGAGATTTACCGGGACAAGGCCCCGACGGGCGTTTTGACCGTCGCGCAAGAATTGGGCGCTGATCCTGAACGGATCACACTGTTCAACTCGCTTTCCAAACGTTCGAACCTGGCCGGGTTACGGTCGGGGCTGATCGCGGGCGGGCCGGAGACGATCAAACAGGTCAAGCAATTGCGCACCTACGCCGGGTCGCCTTTGCCGCTGCCCTTGCAGGCTGCCGCGGCAAAGGTGTGGGCAGATGAAGAACACGTCCGCGAGAACCGCGCGCTCTATCAGGAAAAATACGCAATCGCGGATGAAGTCTTCGCGGGCGTGCAGGGATACATGTCGCCTGAGGCTGGGTTCTTCTTGTGGCTGCCGGTCGACAATGGCGAAGACACCGCATTGAAGGTCTGGAAGGACACCGGGGTTCGGGTCCTGCCGGGCGCATATCTTTCACAAGGTGATCCGGGGAATAACCCGGGCAAAGGCTTTATCCGGGTTGCATTGGTAGCCCCAAAAACAGAGTTGCAGCGTGGTCTGATCACACTCCGCGACTGTATCTATTCGTGAGGTACGAGGGCAAAATGGCATCATATAACGCGCGCAATCGCGATCCATTGTTGGACAGCACCACGCAAGCCGCCTTGGAGCGGCGCAGCAAGGAACTGATCGGCATCGCCCTGATCCTGCTGGGTTTGGCTGCGGCGGCGATGATCTGGTCCTACACGCCCGATGATCCGAACTGGATGGTGTCGACCGACGCGCCGGTGCAGAACTGGATGGGGCGTATAGGCGCATCGATCGCAGCGCCCCTTTTCATGATTGTGGGCTGGGGAAGCTGGGGTGTTGCCCTTGTTCTGATCGGCTGGGGTATGCGTTTTGCGGGTCATTTCGGTGAAGACCGCGCCATCGCCCGGTTGATTTTTGCCCCGATATGGATTGCCGTTGTCTCGGTTTACGCTGCGACCCTTGTTCCCGGTGCCGAATGGCGCGCGACGCACAGCTATGGTCTGGGTGGTCTGTTCGGCGACACGGTTATGGGCGCGTTGCTGACGCTTTTGCCGATCTCGTCGCATTTTCTGGTCAAGCTGATGTCGCTGGCCATGGCGGTCGGGATGATCGCGCTGGGTATTTTTGTTCTGGGCTTTACCAAAGCCGACGTGAAACGCGGCTTCCGTGCGTTCCTTTTGGGTTTGGTGATGGCCTACGACCTGCTGATGAATCTGCTGGGCCGTGGTGCCTCGGCGACTGCGCAGGCTGCGCGGGATCGACAGGCGCAATGGAAAGAGCACCGCGCCGCGCGGGTGGAACCTGTTTTGAATGATGACATCGCCTTCGGCGATCCCGTCTTTGAAGAACTGGAAGAAGAGCCCGAACCTGCGCCCAAAACCGGCCTGTTGGCGCGTATGCCGTCGTTGATCCGCCGCCCGGAACCGATGCCTGAGCCCGAGTTGGTCGATCCCGAACCGATCGCGGGCTTTGACGAAATGCCCGGCGAAGATCGCATCCGCTCAAAAATCTCGGCTGCTGTGCGCAATCGCAAAGTTGCCACTGGCGAGATGACGCCCGAGCCGGACCCGAACCTGCCTTTGACCAAAGGTCGAGGCCGTCGGCCCGACCCGTTGATCCTGAATGCGCATCAGCCGGATGAATTGCCGGCCGAGCCACCGGTTACCGCCAGCGGGTTGCCGCCCGAACCCCCGATGACAGCAGGAGCCGCACCCGAGTGGCATGATCCGGCCCCGGTCGAGTATGCGCCCGAAGCGATGCAAGGCCATTATGCACCGGACCCCGAACTGGACGATGAACCGCTTGTTGAGGATATGGCGGAACCCGTGCCGCAGTCGCGCCCTGCGATGAAGATCCCAGTGGCGGAGCCGCGCAAACCCGTGGTCGCGCAACCGGTGCGCCGCGCACCGCCGCCGTCGCGCCGCGCACAGGCCGAGGCACAACCTGCGTTGTCTTTTGAAGAAAAGCACTCGGATTTTGAACTGCCCCCGCTGGGATTGTTGTCAAACCCAGCCAGCATTCAACGCCATCATCTGAGTGATGAGGCGTTGGAAGAAAACGCGCGGATGCTGGAAAACGTTTTGGATGACTACGGCGTTAAAGGTGAAATCGTCAGCGTGCGTCCCGGCCCTGTGGTCACCATGTACGAATTGGAACCGGCTCCGGGTCTGAAAGCCAGCCGGGTGATTGGTCTGGCCGATGACATTGCGCGTTCCATGTCGGCGCTGTCGGCACGGGTTTCGACCTTGCCGGGCCGTTCGGTCATCGGCATCGAACTGCCCAACGAAAACCGCGAGATGGTGGTTTTGCGCGAAATCCTCGCCAGCCGTGACTTTGGCGACGGCAACCACGCACTGCCGCTGGCGCTGGGCAAGGACATCGGTGGTGAATCCGTTGTGGCCAACCTGGCCAAGATGCCTCACCTGCTGATCGCAGGTACGACCGGCTCGGGTAAGTCGGTGGCGATCAACACCATGATCCTGTCGCTGCTGTACAAGCTGTCGCCGGATGAATGCCGCCTGATCATGATCGACCCGAAGATGCTGGAACTGTCGGTGTATGATGGCATCCCGCATCTGCTCTCGCCCGTCGTCACCGACCCGAAAAAGGCGGTCGTGGCCTTGAAATGGGTCGTGGGTGAGATGGAAGACCGCTATCGCAAGATGTCCAAAATGGGCGTCCGCAACATCGCGGGCTACAATGGCCGCGTGAAGGACGCGTTGGACAAAGGCGAAATGTTCAGCCGCACGGTGCAGACCGGGTTTGATGATGAGACCGGCGAGCCGACCTTTGAAACCGAAGAATTCGCCCCCGAGGCGATGCCTTATATCGTTGTGATCGTCGACGAAATGGCCGACCTGATGATGGTCGCAGGCAAGGAAATCGAAGCCTGCATCCAGCGTCTGGCGCAGATGGCACGGGCCTCGGGCATTCACCTTATCATGGCCACGCAGCGTCCGTCGGTTGACGTGATTACCGGCACGATCAAGGCGAACTTCCCAACGCGAATTTCGTTCCAGGTGACCTCGAAAGTTGATAGCCGCACAATCTTGGGCGAGATGGGTGCCGAACAACTGCTGGGGCAAGGCGATATGCTGTATATGGCGGGTGGCGCCAAGATCACCCGCTGCCATGGTCCTTTTGTGTCTGACGAGGAGGTCGAGGAAATCGTCAACCACCTGAAGCAGTTCGGCCCGCCCGATTACATGAGCGGCGTGGTCGATGGCCCGGCCGAGGAAAAGGCAGAAAACATCGACGCCGTTCTGGGCCTGAACACCGGTGGCAACACGAACGGTGAGGATGCTCTGTACGACCAGGCGGTGGCGATTGTGATCAAGGATCGTAAATGCTCGACCTCGTACATCCAGCGGAAACTTGCCATTGGCTACAACAAGGCTGCCCGGCTCGTTGAGCAGATGGAAGACGAAGGCGTTGTTTCTGCGGCAAATCATGTCGGTAAACGCGAAATCCTCGTCCCTGAGCAGTAAGATATTTAATAACAAGGGCAGAAGGCCTATCTGTACGGCATGAAACAGATTGCTTTTGCCCTTGCTTTGACACTCGCCGCACCTGCCGCATGGGCGGCGGATAAGCTGCCGCTGTCGCAGATTTCGAATTACCTTAATGGATTGAAAACGGTTGAGACGACCTTCACGCAAGTGAACGACGATGGATCGCTGAGCACCGGTAAGCTGTGGATGCAGCGCCCGGGCAAGATGCGGTTCGAATACGATCCACCCAACAGTGCGGTCGTGCTTGCGCGTTCCGGCAGCGTACAGATCTTTGACCCGAAATCTAACCAACCGCCCGAGCAATACCCGCTGAAGCGGACACCCCTTTCCATCGTACTGGCGCGGAATGTGAACTTGGGGCAGGCCAATATGGTCGTGGGGCACAGTTTTGACGGCACCGCCACTGTAGTCACGGCGCAAGACCCAAAGAACCCAGAAGCAGGACGGATTGAGCTGATGTTCACAAACGACCCGGTCGAACTGCGCAAATGGGTCATTCACGACAATGCGGGGGGACAGACAACTGTTCTTCTGGGTGCTCTGACTGAAGGCGGACGCCTAGATCAGGGTTTGTTCTCGAACAGTAAAAGGCTCAGGTCAGGCAATCGCTGACCCGAGCCAAACTTTGTCAGTACCGGCAGTTTGACAACTGCGCCTGATATAGCTGCGCACGCGCGTCTACATCATTCGCAACGTTCAACAGCCAGGATTTGCTGTTGTAACTGCCGCGTGCGAAACCGGTATGGCCTTCGTGATAAGCCAGGTATTGATTGCGCGTATCGGCCGGGTGAATGCCGTTACGTTCGTAGCTTTTGTTCATATACCAGCCGATAAAGTCTGACGCGTCGCGAATCCGATCCCGCTTGGCGCGGCGTTTTCCGGTTTCACGCTGGTACTGTTCCCAAGTGCCATCCAACGCCTGACCATAGCCATAGGCACTGCTTTGACGCCCCATCGGGATCACACCCAACACATATCTGTGTGGGGTGCGCGCATCGTGGCGATAGCGGCTTTCCTGATAGATCGTGGCCATCTGAACGTGTACGGGAACACCCCATTTACGTTCCGTGTTCTTGAAAGCCCTGATATAGTCGGGTTTTTCGCGCGCAATGCTGCACGCGTCATTTAATTTGCTGGGCGGCTGTTTGGAGCCGCCCCCACAGGATGCCAGAAGCAGCACCCCGAAGAGTACGATAAGAATTCTGCTCATGTGCCTCATGCCTTTTTTTGGGCATTCTAGCGCAGATTGAGCGATTTTGAAATCACAATCGTTACAGAACGATAGCAAGGATAGCGGGCAGTGCCGCAACGGAAAGTACGGTTGACACCATCACCATCCCGGCGACGGCATCCGCGTCAGCTTCGAAGCGTTCCGCCAGAAGATAAGAGGTTACCGCGACAGGGGTGCACATCTGCAGAACCAGCACACCGAAGGCAATTGCATCCAACTCAAATACAACGGCGACCCCCCAGCCGAGGATGAAACATACCAGCAGCTTGAGAAACGACAGCCATACAGCCTGACCCAAACTGCGACTGGTCAGGCGTGCGATAGCCACTCCAACGGTCACGAGCATCATCGGAACAGCCATTTGCCCTAGCAAATCCAAAGTGTTGGTCAAAAAAAGCGGAGTTTCCCAGCCCTGCCACAAAAACAGGGCCCCCAAAAGCGTTGCCCAAACCATGGGCTGACGGATGACCTGACCAAAGGCGCCTTTGCCCGCCACAAGGTAGATGCCGTAAGTAAACGAAAACAAAGCGGTCACCGACAGAAAAATTACGGCATAGCCTAGACCGGCCTGGCCAAACGCGAAAATACACAGCGGCAGTCCCAGATTGCCGGTATTCCCGAATATCAGCGGTGAAAGATACGTACGCTGTTCGAGTTTCAGAACACGAACGACGCCCCAAAACACAAATGCCAGAATAATGTTTGCGACGATCGTGGCAGCGGTGAAGCGCGTCAGATCGCCTCCCGGAATCTCGGTCTGCATCAAGGCAACGAAGATCAGGCTGGGGACAGCCAGGGTCATTGCAAAGCGGGTAACAAACTGAAGACGATACTCGAATCCAAGTTTGACCCAGACAAAACCGATCCCCGCCAACAGAAAGACCGGCGCCGCAATTTCGAACACTGTCAATATTAGGTTCACAGACTGTTTCCCTGAGTTTCACATCAATGATTGGCTTTTAGGGCCAGAAACGGGTAGTAAATGCTTTGGGGGCTGAAACAATGCTAAAGACACGTGCAAAATACGGCTTAGGCCAGGTGGTTCGTCACAAAAAACACCCTTTTCGAGGGGTGATTTTTGACGTGGATCCAGAATTTTCGAACACCGAGGAATGGTATCAGGCCATTCCCGAAGACAGTCGTCCGCGGAAAGAACAGCCGTTTTACCACCTGCTGGCTGAGAACGACCAATCCTTCTATGTTGCTTATGTTTCAGAACAAAATCTGGTTGCGGACTATTCCGGAGAGCCGGTCGAGCACCCTGATATCCCCAATATGTTCGGTCCGTTCGAAGACGGAGCATACCCCCTGCATTTCCAACTGAACTGAGGTTCTCCAACCACGCGAGCGTGATTGCGCGTTTATCAGTAGCCAATCGCGCAACCGTCCTTGCGTGGGTCGCTGGCCCCCTCCAAAATACCATCTTCGCGGATTCGGATCGACTGCGCACCCCCAAGCGGCGTTTCCGGTCTTTCGATAGTGTGTCCGATTTCCGATAATTGTTTCGCAACCCCTTCAGGGTAGCCGCGTTCCAGTTTCAGAACCGATCCGTCGAAAAACGCACGGGGGGCGTTGATGCTCTCTTGCAGTTCAAGTCCGAAATCCCTGAGGTTTGAAACAAATCTAGCGTGGCCTGTTGGCTGGTAGGCTCCGCCCATCACGCCAAATGGCATCATAATGCGGCCATTCTCGGTCAGCATCCCTGGAATGATCGTGTGCATCGGACGCTTGCCACCGCTCAGTTCGTTCGGGTGCCCCGGCTCCAGCGTGAAGCCTGCGCCACGGTTCTGAAGCAATATGCCGTATTTTTCCGAGGCGATCCCCGACCCAAAGCTGTGGAAAATCGAATAGATCAGCGAAACCGCCATCTGGTCGCGATCTACGACGGTTATATACACGGTGTCCTTGTGAACAGCCTCGGTCAGTTGAGCCGCCGAAGGCATGGCGCGTTTCGGATCAATAAGCGCGGCAAGTTTTGCGGCTAAGTCCGGGTCAAGGAAACGCTCGGCTTTGGACACATGGTCCGGGTCCGCGATGAACCGGTTGCGCGCGTCATAGGCCAACTTGGTGGCCTCAGCCTCGATATGGACCCGTTCAGCGCCAAAGGGGTCCATGTTGGCCAGATCCAAATGTTTCAGAATATTGAGCAACAAAATTGCAGTTGCGCCTTGGCCGTTTGGCGGATGCTCAACCAGTTCGATCCCGTTATAGGCCCCTCGCATGGGCTGCGTTTCTGTAAATTGCGTGTTTTGAAAGTCGTCGGCGGAATGCACACCGCCCTGCGCTGACACGGCAGCGATCATGTCTTCGGCAATTGCGCCCGAATAAAACGCATCGCGTCCTTCGCGCGCGATGCGCCGCAACACTTCAGCCTGACCAGGTGCGCGAAAAACTTGACCGACATCAGGTGCTTGCCCATCGATCAGGTAATGGTCGCGCGCGGCACCTTGCAGCGTTGCAGCTCCAATCTTCCAGTCAAACGCAACGCGGGGCGCAACCGGAATGCCGGCTTCCGCGTAGTGAATTGCAGGGGACAGGATTGCCTCCAACCCCAAACGGCCTTCGGCCTCTGCCAGATGGCAGAACGCATCCACGGCACCCGGAATTGTAACGGAGTCCGGTCCGTTCAGTGGCACAGAGGACAGACCAAGATCGCGCAAAGGCTGTGCTTGCGAGCCGGCTGGTGACCGCCCCGAGCCGTTCAGAGCGCGGACCCGGTTCTCTCCAGCGCGGTTGAACAGAACAAAACAATCGCCACCCAGTCCGGTCATTTGCGGTTCGCAAATTCCCAAAAGGACCGCTCCGGCAATTGAAGCATCCATTGCGTTGCCGCCCCGTTCCAAAATGTCGATTGCGACTTTGGCCGCCAGCGGATGAGAGGTTGCGCACATCCCTTGTGTCGCAAAGACTTCTGACCGGCCTGGTTTGTGCAAATCCCGCATAGTTTCTTTCTCCTTGGAACAGGGGAAAGCTATTCACTGATCGGGGATTGTCCAGAAATTTCAGGGAAGAAGTTCCTCGGCGCCGTTCACTGGGTGGGGGCTGTGATAATTGGCGCCGAGGGAAGCTATCTGAGCTACGAGTCACTGTATGGCGGTTGTTTGCGGCGCGACAATGTTTCGAAAATGGCGTTATTGTGACCAATTGGGCCTGATTACGCACTTTTGCCGAAGTTAAACCGCAGCGAAAGCCGATTACACCCATCTCGGCGCTCATATTGGATGTCACTGGTGAGTTGGTGAATCAGGAACCAGCCAAACCCCCCTTCCGGCAAATCTTGCGTTGTTTTCCCCAGCGGCGCGGGCGTTCCGTCCGGCATTTGTAGGCCAGGCAGCGGGTGCCCGGTATCCGAGATCAAGATGTCCAGCCGATTCCGATCAAGTCGACAAGTCACCTGCACCTTAGCCGGAGCAATGCCCTTGTAAGCATGTTCCACCACATTGTTGATTGCTTCGGCCAATGCAATCTTCACATCGTCAGATTTATCAGGCGGCAAACCATGGTTTGCCAGACCGCTGCTAAGCCGCGCGATACCTGCGCTGGCTTCGGCGTCTGTTGCGGGGAAGCTTAGTTCCAGGCAGGTCTCGTTACAAATTGGCTCCACGCCCATTCACTCCTGCCTTGGTCACGCATCCGGGTCCGACAGTGCGTCGTCCAGTGTTTCAAACAGCCGGAAAACGGTGTCCATCCGGGTCAGGCGAAAGACTTTCTGGACCACGGGTTGCGGTCCGGCCAGATCCAGCCTGCGGTCTTTGCCCAGTTGCTTCATCGACGCCACAATCGCGCCCAGACCGCTGGAATCGATAAACTCAACCCCCGACAAATTCAGCACAACCCGATCTGCGCCGTTTTCGGTTTCCGCGCGCATGTCTTCCTTGAACTGAATGGCCATCGCGGCATCGATCCGGTCGGAATGCACGGTTATGACCTGTATTGGGCCGTGTGATGTGCTGGTCAGCCCCATGGCTCGGGCGCCCTCCAAACTGAAAAATGAGTCGTAGAAATACGCTAGACGCCAATTCTTACCATTCGGTATTCAAGAACCCGAAAGCAGGAGGAAAACCCGGATGAAAGATGTTGTGATTACAGGAGCCGCCAGAACGCCGATGGGTGGCTTTCAGGGCATGTTCGACGGCGTTGCCGCCGCCGACCTGGGGGGGGACGCAATCCGGGCTGCGTTGCGCCAGGCCGGGGCCCAGACCGTCGACGAAGTTCTGATGGGATGTGTTTTGCCTGCGGGGCAAGGCCAAGCCCCCGCGCGGCAGGCCGGATTTGCAGCTGGTTTGGGCGAAGAAGTTCCTGCGACCACGTTAAACAAGATGTGCGGCTCGGGCATGAAAGCGGCGATGGTCGCCTTTGATCAGATCGCGCTGGGCCATGCGGATACAATGGTCGCTGGCGGCATGGAGAGTATGACAAATGCTCCTTACCTGCTGCCCAAGATGCGCGGCGGCGCCCGAATTGGCCACGGTCAGGTGGTCGACCATATGTTCCTGGACGGGCTGGAAGATGCCTATGACAAAGGTCGTCTGATGGGCACCTTTGCCGAAGACTGTGCCGAAGCGTATCAGTTCACACGCGAAGCGCAGGATGAGTACGCTCTGCAATCTTTGTCGAATGCCCTGACCGCACAGGAAAACGGGGCCTTTGATCAGGAAATTGCGCCTGTCACAGTTCGCACGCGTAAGGGCGAGATTGTCCAGGACTGTGATGAGCAACCGAAATCTGCCCGCCCTGACAAAATCCCGACCTTGAAACCCGCGTTTCGAAAGGACGGCACGGTGACGGCTGCCAACTCCTCTTCGATTTCGGATGGCGCCGCAGCGCTTGTCCTGGCCTCGGCCGAAGCAGCCGAAGCGCAAGGATTGGCGGTGCGCGCACGTATTCTGGGTCATGCAAGTCACGCGCAAGCGCCCGGGCTTTTTACCACTGCGCCGGTTCCGGCCGCACAGAAACTTTTGTCCCGCATCGGTTGGAGCAAGGATGACGTTGACTTGTGGGAGGTTAACGAAGCCTTCGCGGTTGTGCCGATGGCGTTCATGCATGAGATGGGTCTGCCGCGCGACAAAGTGAATGTGAATGGCGGGGCCTGTGCGTTGGGTCATCCTATTGGTGCCTCGGGCGCGCGCATCATGGTCACATTGCTGAACGCTTTGGAGAAGCGGGACCTCAAACGCGGCGTGGCGGCAATCTGTATTGGCGGCGGCGAAGGCACAGCGATAGCAATCGAACGCGTTTGACCCTTCATCTTTTTCCAAATACTTCGAGGGTGCGGGGGCATGGCCCCCGCGCGGCCCCTATGGATAAGAAACAATGAAAGTCGAATACGATACCCTGACCAAGACAATCGCGGCCTTGACTGAAGGCGAAACGGATCTGGTCGCTTTGATGGCCACGGTCGCGTGCGAGGTGCATCATTCCGATGACCGCTTTGACTGGACAGGGTTTTATCGGGTCGTTGACCCTGGCTTGTTGAAAATCGGCCCTTATCAAGGCGGGCACGGTTGCCTTGTCATCCCATTTGACCGGGGCGTCTGTGGTGCCGCCGCAAGGACAGGTGAGGTGCAGCTTGTGCCGGATGTCGACGCCTTCCCCGGCCATGTTGCGTGCGCCTCTTCAACTCGGTCCGAGTTGGTTTTACCCGTTCGCAACGCAGCGGGTGAGGTGATCGCGGTTTTTGACATCGACAGCAATCAACCGGATGCGTTTTCGGTCGATGACGCGGAAAATCTGTCGACGATTCTGTCACAGACCTTCGCTTCAGCGTAGCAGTTTTTGGATGGGTTCAGACTCGTTCAATGGTGGCTGTGTTTTGGTTCTTCTCGGCATCTGATACAGTGTAGCTGCCGAATTTGAGTTGGAGCGGGCATGACACCAAACCAGTTCTCCACACCGCGCCTTTTGGTCAATCATTGGACGGAAGAACTTCAGGTCCCGTTGCTGCGGCAGAAACTCGAAAGCGAGCTCAGCACATTGCTGACACCCAATGTCTTGAAGTGCTTGCCGCCATCCATGCAGTTGCAGGATCGGGACATTTCGCACTGGATCGACGCCCGTTGCGTTGAAAGTGATGTTCTGGTGGTGCGGCAAAGACAAGATGGTCATCTGATCGGACTTACGATTCTGGCTACTGAGTTAAGTCTCAATGCAGTCCCAAATATTCATCTCGGCTATCTGATCGCAGAAAACGCCTGGGGCAATGGCTATGCCTCAGAGCTTTTGGATGGGCTGATCGCTGCGTTGACACCGGGCCCGGTCACACGCCTTGTTGCCGGGGTAGGACGTGATAACCCGGCTTCCACCCGCGTTCTTCAAAAATCAGGCTTTGTGTTGCTTTGTGAAAATGCGCCGGCAGATACCGAGATGTATGTCTGCCAAACCGGTAAACCGACAGAGCCATCGGCTGTTTAGTTTCCAAAGGCAGATTACCTGCGATGCAAGCCCGAGTGCGCATCGATCCGGAATGAGGGGTGCATGAAAAAAGGCTTGGATTTTTCACCAAATTGCCTCATCGTGAAAAAAGGATAAAAAATTTCACGAGATTCGGAGTGTCTGTGTGAACAACCAAGCCCCACAAAGCGCGACATTGGGTGCTGACTTGCGTGCCTTGCGCAAGGCGCGTGGGTTAACCCTGACCGAGATCGCGACACGGCTGGAGCGCTCGGTCGGTTGGCTCAGCCAGGTTGAACGGGACATGTCCGACCCTTCCATCTCGGATCTGCGACAGATCGCAGAATGCCTTGGTGTACCTATGTCGATGCTGTTTGCTCATGCGGCGGTTCCGGTTGATGAGAAGGGATATGTTGTTCGTGCGGGAACGCGCCGGCCCATGGGGTCGGGGGAAGAAGGGTTGATCGAAGAACTGCTTTCGCCTGATCTGACCGATGATTTCGAAATGGTGCATTCCACGTTCGAGCCCAATTCGAAGATGCAGACGCCCGCTAATCGCCCGACGCAGGAAGTGGGCTACATGATTTCGGGCCGGTTGGATCTGACCATCGGGTCGCGCGTATTTACCGTTGGCCCGGGTGACAGCTTTCGGATCAAACACGAAACTTACCAATGGTCCAACCCCTATGATGAGCACGCAGTGGCAATCTGGGTCATTGCCCCGCCGGTGTATTGATGAGCTTTGAAGCCTGGACCATATTCGCGCTGTTTTGCGTGGTGTTCGTGACCACGCCGGGTCCGAATGCGGTCAATTGTATCTCGAACGGGATGAGTTTGCCCTTCCCAAAGGCGATGTTGGGTGTTCTGGCAATCCTGACGCAAGCAAGCGCGTTTCTGATCATGTCGGCGCTGGGCATCACCGCACTGATCGCCGCGTCACCGACCGGGTTCTTCGCGGCCAAACTTGTGGGGGCCGCTTTCCTGATTTGGGTCGGCATCCGAGGCTGGATGAACGCTACGAAACCAGCGCCGGCCTCTGAACGACCTGCTCGGCATGTCTATTTTCACGCGCTGGCAGTGGCGACGATCAATCCTAAAAGCGTGGCCGGATACCTCGCTGCCTTTTCGCAATTCGTGCAACCTGACGTGCCGATCTGGCAGCAAATGGGGGTGATCATGCCCACCGCGCTGATCATCACCACGCTCAGCTATACCGGCTTCACCTTGTTGGGTGCGCTGATGGGCAAGGCGGCACTAGGGGCTGTGTTCAACATCTGGGTTCGCCGCGTGATGGCAACCTGTTTCATCATCTATGGCGTGTTGCTGGGGGCCAGCTCCACGCCCACAGCAAGGGGGTAGTCTAATGCATACTGGTTCCTGCCTGTGCGGCGCAGTTGCGTTTACGATCGATGGAGAGCTGTCGCCGCCCTCGGCCTGCCATTGCGGCCAGTGCCGCAGGCAGTCGGGCCATATCTGGTCCTCGATCTCGACCCAGCAGGACAACCTGAGCTTTACCGCCAGTGACACGCTGCGTTGGTTCCGTGCGTCAGATATCGCGCGGCGTGGCTTTTGCAGTGAATGTGGCTCTTTCCTGTTCTGGCAGCACAATGCCGAAGACACGATTTCGATTTCCATGGGTGCGCTCAGCGAACCTACGGGCCTGAAACTCTCAAAGCACATCTTTGTCGCTGACAAAGGTGACTACTACGACATCTCAGACGATCTGCCCCAGCGGGCACAGTAACAGAGGATCAAAACACATGAGTGACTTTCCAACCAAAGCCCGTGTTGTCATCATCGGTGGCGGCGTCGTGGGCTGCTCGTCCCTTTATCATCTGGCCAAGAAGGGCTGGACCGACTGCGTTCTGCTGGAAAAGAACGAGCTGACTGCTGGCTCGACTTGGCACGCGGCGGGCAATGTGCCGACCTTCTCGACCTCATGGGCGATCATGAACATGCAGCGCTACTCGACCGAGCTGTATTCGCGCTTGGCTGAAGAGGTCGACTACCCGATGAACTATCACGTTTCGGGTTCCATCCGTCTGGCGCATAGCAAAGAGCGGATGCAAGAGTTCGAGCGCGCCATGTCCATGGGCCGCTATCAGGGCATCCCGATGGAGATGTGGACCCCCGAACAGGCCAAGGAGCACTATCCGTTCCTTGAGACGCATGACCTTGAGGGCGTTTTATACGATCCCACCGACGGCGATATCGACCCGGCGCAGCTGACGCAGGCGCTGGCCAAAGGCGCGCGCGATCTGGGTCAGAAGATCATCCGCTTCTGTCCTGCGACCGGCGTCACCCAGCATGACGATGGCACCTGGACCGTGCATACGGAAAAGGGCGACATCGCCTGTGACTATGTGGTGAACGCCGCCGGCTATTATGCGCAGCGCGTGGGCGAGATGTTCAAGCCCTATGGCGGCCGCACCGTTCCCGCGATGGTCATGAGCCACCAATACCTGCTGACTGATGAAGTCCCCGAAGTCGAAGCGTGGTCGAAGGAACATGGCGGCAAGCTGCCTCTGCTGCGGGACGTCGATGTCTCCTACTATCTGCGGCAGGAGAAGAACGGCTTCAACCTCGGCCCCTACGAGCCCAACTGCAAAGGCCACTGGATGACCGAAGACGATCCGATGCCCGAGGATTTCAGCTTCCAGCTTTGGAATGACGATCTGGATCGAATCGAGGACATCGTCACCGACGCAATGGAGCGGGTGCCGCTGATGGCAACGTCGGGCGTAGGCCGGGTGATCAACGGCCCGATCCCCTACGCGCCGGATGGCCTGCCGCTGATTGGTCCGATGCCGGGTGTGAAAAACGCGTTCGAGGCGCACAGCTTTACCTTTGGCATCGCGCAGGGCGGTGGCGCGGGCAAGGTGCTGGCCGAGTGGATCGTTGATGGCGCGACCGAGTGGGACATGTGGGCCGTCGATCCGCGCCGTTACACCGATTACACCGATCAGGACTATTGCAACCAGAAAGGCATGGAAGTCTACGGCAACGAATACGCCATGCATTTCCCGCACCACGAATGGCCTGCCGCGCGTGACAAAAAGCTGTCGCCGGTACATGACAAGGTCAAAGCGCTGGGCGGCGTGATGGGTGTGTATAACGGCTGGGAACGTGCCAACTGGTTCGCGCAGCCGGGCGATGATACATCTTTGGAGGCGACGCATACCTGGGGCCGTTCCGGCCCGTGGGAGCAGCGGATCAAAGAAGAATGCGAGGCGGTGCGCGACCATTGCGGCGTGCTTGACCTGCCAGGGTTCTCGCGTTTCATGGTCAAAGGCGAAGGCGCGGCCGAGGCACTGCGTGGCCTAGTAGCTGGAGGATTGCCTAAAGTGGGACGTATCAATCTGGTCTACATCTCGGATGACCGCGGCCGCATCCTGACTGAGATGTCCTGTCTGCGTTTGGGTGAAGATGAGTTCGTCATGATCACTGCCGCGACCGCGCAATGGCATGACCGCGATATTCTGGTGAACGCAATGCCTACCAGCGTATCGGTTGAGGACGTCACCACAACCCGCGACACGCTGATCGTCACCGGCCCAAAGTCGCGTGAGATTCTTTCGGGCCTGACCGATGCCGATCTGTCCTCGGGCTGGCTGACCCACCAGGCCGCGACTGTGGCTGGCCAACCGGCCCATCTGATCCGCGTGTCTTTTGCTGGTGAGTTGGGGTGGGAAGTTCACGCCCTGAACGAGCATATGCCTGCGATCTATGACGCGATCATCGACGCCGGTGCCAAGCCGTTCGGCATGTACGCGCTGAACTCTCTGCGGATCGAGAAAGGCTACCGCGCATGGAAGGGCGATTTGTCGACCGATTACTCGCTGCTCGAAGGTGGTCTGGAGCGGTTCGTCAAACTGGACAAACCGCAGGACTTCCCCGGCAAGGCCGCGATCCTGAGCGAGAAGCAGCAAGGCGTGAAGAAGTCGTTCGTCACCCTGACTGTTGAGGCTGGCGATTGCGACGCGCCATACATGTCCTGCATCTGGCAGGGAGACGAGATCGTCGGTGAGACGACGTCGGGCGCATGGGGGTACCGTGTCGGCAAATCCATCGCTCTGGGCATGATTAAGGCTGAGCTTGCAAACCCGGGTACCGAGCTTGAGGTCGAAATCTACGGCCAAAAGTGCCGCGCTGTGGTAGAGCAGGATCAACCGCTTTGGGATCCCGAGAACGAGCGGTTGCGCGCTTAACCCCTTGCGGAGACCGCCATGAGCAAACGATACGCCAAACTGGGGCCCGGCGAGGGCCCCAACTATGACTGGGAAAATGACCATACCTTCGTGAAGGTGTCAGGTCAGGACACAGACGGCGCATACACGCTTATGGAAGACAATCTGAAGGCCAGCTTCGCGCTTGGCCTTCATCGCCACGATACGCACGCCGAAACCTTCTATTTTTTGGAAGGTGAAGTTGACTTCTATGTCGACGGCGACTGGCATCGATGCGGGCAGGGCACCACGATGCACGTTCCGCCCGGAGTACCGCACGCGTGCCGCATTGCAGGTGATACACCTGCCAAAATGCTCATGATCTTTCAGCCGTCAGGGTTTGATGGGTTCCTTGCCGAACTCGCGAAGATGACCGAGGCAGACTTTGCCGATGAGGCCAAAATGGCGAAGGTCAACGCAAGGTACGATATCGTTCCCATGGGGCCTGTTCCCGCGCACCCGGATGATGAGGTCTGAGATGGCTATCCCCAACACCATGTCTGGCGTTTATCTGACCGGTCACGGTGGACCCGAAGTCTTGGAGTGGCGCGAAGATATTCCGGTGCCAAAGCCCGGTCCGGGCCAAGTGCTTGTTCGGGTTGCCGCGGCCGGTGTGAACAACACGGATATCAACACGCGTGTCGGCTGGTACTCGTCGGATGTGACCGGCGCTACGGATACCGTGGAGCAAGACGTCGAAGCCGGTGGGTGGGGCGGTGCCTTGCACTTCCCTCGCATTCAGGGTGGGGATCTGTGCGGCATTGTCGAGATGGTGGGCGAAGGAGTTCATTTCAGCCCGGGCCAACGCGTAACCTGCCCGATCAACCTTCCGCGCCCGCGTCCCGGACATCCTCGGGGGTTCATTGCGCTGGGGTCAGAGATCGACGGCGCGTTTGCCCAGTATTGTCTAGTAGAGGCGGATGATCTGTACGACGTCAGCACCTCGCCCTTGTCGGATGCTGAAATTGCAGCCATACCCTGTGCCTTTGGAACCGCCGAAAACCTGCTGACCCGCGCAGGCGTGACTGCAGGGCAAAAGGTCTTGATCACTGGTGCGTCAGGTGGTGTCGGTCTGGCCGCTGTACAGCTCGCGTCACTGCGCGGGGCCACTGTATGGGGCGTAACGGGCGCTGCGAAAGCCAAGGTCGTCATGTCCCAGGGGGCAAGAGCTACGTTTGACCGTAGTGAACCGCTGCCTCAAGACATCTTTGATGTGGTCATTGACGTCGTTGGTGGTCCTGCTTGGGCATCGCTGATCCTTGCCCTGAAACCCGGAGGGCACTACGCCGTGTCGGGTGCAATCGCAGGCCCAATTGTTCAGGCCGATCTGCGGGATATCTACTTGCGCGACATCACAATTCACGGGTGCACCCATCAAAGCCCTGAAGTCTTTGGACGTCTTGTCGAATTGATGAATTCGGGACGGATCAAACCGCTGATCTCTTGCACCTATCCGTTAAAGGATATCGCCCAGGCGCAAGCGGACTTCCAATCCAAGACCTTACCGGGCAAGCTGGTTCTTTTGCCTCAAGGAGCGATAGCATGACAGATATCACCCTTTTGGATGGTTCGATCGGGCAGGAACTGGTTAAGCTCAGTGGCAATGCTCCAACGGCGCTTTGGTCAACCCGTGTCATGATTGAACACCCCGAATTGGTGCGCGAAGTTCACGCCGAATATTTTCGGCGTGGGGCCACCATTGCGACCACCAACACATATGCGGTTCACCGGTCGCGACTGCGGTTTGAAAACATCGAAGATCAGCTTGAGGCCCTTGTTGATACGGCCGTCTCGCAAGCGCAAGCGGCTTGCGAGGGTCGGCAAGGGCGCGTTGCCGGATCATTGGGGCCTTTGCTGGCATCGTACAGACCTGACCTGAAGCCCGACCCAATCGATGCTGGTGAGAAATTTGCGGAACTGGTTGGCCTTATGGCGGATCACGTAGATCTGTTTCTGATCGAGACGGTGTCATCAGTACTTGAAGCCGAAGGTGCGCTACGGGGTACGTCGGAATGTGGCAAGCCGGTATGGCTTGCTCTTTCAGTAAATGATGACGACGGTCGCTTCCTCAGGTCGGGAGAGCCCTTGGCGGATATTGCTCCGCTTATCAAAGAGTTTTCCCCGGATGCGCTGTTGATCAACTGTTCGCGTCCCGAAGCGATCCCGGCCGCGTTGGAGATCCTGTCCGGCATGTCCCTGCCATTTGGGGCCTATGCCAATGGGTTCACGCATATCTCGGACGGGTTCCTCGAAGATGCGCCGACAGTGGACGCATTGGAACAACGTCACGATCTTGGCCCGGACGCTTATGCAGATCACGCGATGCGTTGGATCAATCAGGGTGCTACTATTGTTGGCGGATGCTGCGAAATCGGCCCGGATCATATCGAAACACTGGCCAACCGTTTGCGGGCGGCCGGGCACAATATCGTCTGAGCACACAGATGACAGCAGAAGCGACACAGAGAAGCCCAAAGCAGACGATCCAGCATTTCGACATACTGGTCGCGCCCGGTTTTGTGCTGCTTGAGCTCGCCTCGCTGGTGGATGTTCTGCGTGTGGCGAACCGTGTTTGTGCTTCTCCACCTTTCACATATTCGTACCGGTCGCTGCGCGGTGGCGATGTGGCCAGCAGCAGTGACGCGGTTGTTTCGACCTCAATTGTGCCGCAGCAGCCCAAGGCGGACTATCTATTTGTCATCGGCAATTCCGACCCGGATCAACCCGACCTGTCGCTTGGGCGCACTGTCTCGGATTATACGTACCGTGGTGCACAGGTTTTTCTGCTGTCTGAAGCCGCCAGCCGTTACATAGATGAAAAAGGCACCGAAGACCTGGCAACCCATTGGGAAAATGCCTCTTTCCTGCGTGAGCGCGGCGCCCGGTTTGAGGCGAAACTTCTGATTGCCACAGAGAACGGACCTGTGGTCACATGTGCGGGCATGGGTGCGACTGCGGACATCGCACTGGCTGTCATCGGGCGGCACATCTCGGGGCCGGCGAAAATGACCGTCGCGGATATCATGCTGCATGAGCAGATTCGCGACTTTTCTTCCATGCAGCCGTTTTCCGGGGCAAAAACCTCGGCCACCGGAGATGCAAAACTGGATCAGTGCATCAAACTGATGCAAGAGAACATCGAAGATCCGCTGCCCATCCAGCAGATTGTCGAGGATCTGAACCTGTCGAATCGGTCGCTGGAGCGTAAGTTCAAATCCTTTTTGGGCACCACGCCCAATGGGTTTTATCGTGAAATGCGTCTGGCAAAGGCCAACAACTTGCTTATGAACACCACGATGAGCGTGCGCGAAATCGGTATGGCTTGTGGGTTTCCAAACGGATTTTCTTCTGTTTACAAGAGCTTCTTCGGGGTTACTCCGTTTGTCATGAGGCGGGACAGGCGTCAGACCAACCAAAGATGATTTTCACGAATTTGGTGACGTTTTTGGTGCATTTCCTGTCGACCTCCTATGGCATCCTTCCGCAGACCAAACACTATCGGAGTCGTCATCATGGTTGATCTTCCCAGCAAGGCCCGCGTGGTCATTATTGGCGGCGGTGTCATCGGATGTTCTGTTGCCTATCACCTGACCAAAAAGGGCTGGAAGGATGTTGTTCTTCTGGAACGCAAGCAGCTAACCAGCGGTACCACATGGCACGCGGCGGGTTTGATCGCACAACTGCGTGCCACTGCGAACATGACCAAGCTGGCGAAATACAGCCAGGAACTTTACGGATCTCTGGAAGAAGAAACCGGTGTTGCCACGGGCTTCAAACGCTGTGGATCAATCACCGTGGCTTTGACCGACGAGCGCAAGGAAGAGATTTACCGTCAGGCGGCCATGGCGCGCGCCTTTGGTGTCGAGGTCGAAGAAATCTCGAACGAACGCGTTCAGGAGCTGTATCCGCATATCAATCTCGATGGCGTCAAAGGGGCCGTTTACCTGCCGCTGGACGGCCAGGGTGATCCCGCCAATATCGCACTGGCGCTGGCCAAAGGTGCACGGCAACGCGGCGCCGTCGTGAAGGAACGGGTTAAAGTCACTGACATCGTCAAGCAGGGCCGTTCTGTCACCGGGGTGGATTGGGTCGCGGATGACGGCAGCGCTTCGGGCCATATCGAATGCGACATGGTGGTGAACTGCGCCGGGATGTGGGGCCACGAGGTAGGCCGCATGGCGGGTACCAACGTGCCGCTTCATGCGTGCGAGCATTTCTATATCGTGACCGAAAATATCGACGGTCTGACCCAACTGCCAGTGCTGCGTGTGCCTGACGAATGCGCGTATTACAAAGAAGATGCAGGTAAAATCCTGCTGGGCGCGTTCGAACCCAACGCGAAACCGTGGGCAATGGACGGCATCCCGGACACGTTCGAATTCGATCAACTCCCCGAAGACTTCGACCATTTTGAGCCGATCCTCGAAGCTGCGTGTGAGCGGATGCCGATGCTGGCCGAAGCCGGTATCCACACTTTCTTCAACGGCCCGGAATCGTTCACACCTGACGATGCCTATCATTTAGGCCTTGCGCCCGAGATGGATAATGTATGGGTCGCTGCGGGCTTCAACTCGATCGGTATTCAGTCTGCCGGTGGCGCGGGTATGGCGCTGGCTGAATGGATGGACACAGGCGAGAAACCCTTTGATCTGGGCGATGTGGACATCAGCCGGATGCAGCCGTTCCAGGGCAATAAAAAGTACCTCTTCGAACGCTCGAAAGAGACGCTGGGGCTGCTGTATGCCGACCACTTCCCCTATCGTCAAAAAGCCACTGCGCGCGGTGTGCGTCGAACGCCGTTCCACCACCACCTTTTGGAACAGGGTGCTGTCATGGGCGAGTTGGCTGGTTGGGAGCGCGCCAACTGGTTCGCGGGTGAAGGGCAAGAGCGCGCATACCAGTATAGCTGGAAGCGTCAGAACTGGTTCAAGAACTCGGCTGCTGAACACCGCGCCGTGCGCGAAAATGTCGGCATGTATGACATGTCGTCTTTCGGCAAGGTCCGCGTCGAAGGTCCCGACGCCGAAAAGTTCATGAACTATATCGGTGGTGGCGACTACTCGGTACCTAATGGCAAGATTGTCTACACGCAGTTTCTGAACCGTGCCGGCGGGATCGAAGCCGATGTGACTGTCACACGACTGAGCGAAACCGCATATCTGGTCGTGACTCCTGCTGCGACACGTCAGGCAGATCAAACCTGGATGATGCGCCACGCGGGCGATTTCAACGTCGTGATCACCGATGTCACAGCAGGTGAGGGTGTCTTGGCCGTTATGGGGCCCAACTCGCGTGCTCTGCTCGAGAAAGTGTCGCCCAACGATTTCACCAACGCGGCCAACCCCTTCGGCACTGCGCAGGAGATTGAGATCGGAATGGGCCTGGCGCGTGCTCATCGCGTCACCTATGTGGGCGAGCTTGGATGGGAGATCTATGTTTCTGCGGACATGGCAGGCCATGTATTCGAAACCCTCCACGAGGCCGGACAGGATATGGGGCTGAAGCTGTGCGGGATGCACATGATGGACAGCGCCCGTATCGAAAAAGGCTTCCGCCATTTCGGGCACGACATCACCTGCGAGGATCATGTGGTGGATGCGGGTCTTGGCTTTGCCGTCAAGGTGGACAAGGGCAGCGACTTCATCGGTCGGGAAGCCGTGATTGCCCGCAAGGAAAGTGGCCCCAAGAACCGGTTGGTGCAGTTCAAGTTAACAGACGCTGAACCGCTGCTGTTCCACAACGAACCAATTGTCCGCGATGGCGAATATGTGGGCTATCTGAGTTCGGGCAACTATGGCCACACATTGGGCGGTGCCATTGGTCTGGGTTATGTCCCATGCGAAGGCGAAAAGCCTGCGGACGTTCTGGCATCCACTTATGAGATCGATGTCTGTGGGGTGAAGGTTAGAGCAGAAGCTTCGCTTAAGCCGATGTACGACCCAAAATCCGAGCGCGTGAAAGTCTGACAATGGCGAGGGGGCACTGCCCCCGCCGCCCTTCTCGGGCGACTCCCCCGAGGTATTTGGGGCCAGATGAATGTAGGATCCCTTGTTCATCTGGCCTAAAAATACCTCGGAGCGCGAGGCAGCGCCTCGCTGCACTAACATGGGTTTCCAGGCGACGTCTGAGATCGACCCATCACTATTCGTTATGTACGACTTCACGGTTTTCAGAGTTTTCAAGTTGACCTGAACTGCCGTAAGTGTGTCCGGTACTTACCGGAGACTTACTGTGGCAAACACGCCTCCTGCTTCTCAGAATGCAGATACCCCGAAGGGCCTTGCGCTTGCGGTTACCGCCTATGTTTTGTGGGGGTTTCTGCCGCTTTACCTGAAAGCGCTGGACCATATCGGGCCGGTTGAGGTTGTGGCCCATCGCATTATTTGGTCGGTTCCGGTGGCCGGGTTGCTGTTGGTTATTCTCGGGCGCACTAGGGACCTTAAGGCGGCTCTGACCAATCCGAAGATGTTGGGGATGGCTGCATTGACGGCAGCGCTGATCTCGGTGAACTGGGCGATTTATGTTTGGGCAATTTCTACAGGGCACGCGTTGGATGCAGCGCTGGGATATTATATCAACCCCCTCTTCAGCATCGCACTCGGCGCGATTTTGTTGCGCGAGCCATTGACGCGGACGCATTTGGTGGCCGTAGGTCTGCCCGCTTTGGGTGTGTTGGTTTTGGTCCTGGAAGCGGGTCGACTACCTTGGGCTGCGCTTGGTCTGATGGTCAGCTGGGGATTTTACGCTTTTTTCAAACGATCTCTGCCAATTGGACCCAATCAAGGATTCTTGCTTGAGGTGCTGATCCTTTTGATCCCGGCTTTGGTCTACGTCACATTTCTGGGTGTGCAGGGTACGGGAAAATTTGGCGTGGCTCTTTCCGATACCTTGCTGTTGTCCTGCGCCGGAATCGTGACGGCCGTGCCGCTGCTGGTCTATGCAAACGGTGCCAAGCTGGTGCGGCTGTCCACGATGGGTATCCTGCAGTACATCGCGCCGACCATGATCTTTGTGACGGCAATCACTGTTTTTGGCGAAAAGATCGACACCGGTCGGATGATCGCTTTCCCGCTGATCTGGGCGGCGTTGATTGTCTATTCGATCCCGATGATCCGGCAGGCGCGGGCTCAGGCCTGACGCAACAATTGCGCTGCGGCGTCCGCCCAAAGGGCGTAGGCGTGTGGACTGGGATGATAGCCGTCCGGGGCAGCAAGCGCCGGGTCATCCGGCAGATCGAGTTTCAGATGCTGGACATGGGGGTAGGCCGACACAACCTGCTGCAGTGCCTGATCCAGCCGGGCCGCCTGACGGCCGAGGACCCAAGCCAAAGGATGGGACAAAGCCGGGAACCTGTTCATCTGTGGAACGCCGGTTACGACAATGCGTCGTGCTCCCAGATCGTTGGACAGAGCAGTGATAAGCTGCGTTTGGCGGTACGCAAATTGTCGGGATGTAACGGCACGGGTCACATCATTGACGCCCAACGCCGTGACAACTGCGTCAAACTCCCCCTTCAGGCTTTTCAAGCGGTCGAGTGTGTCCAGTGTTGTGTATCCCGTGGTCGCTTCCAATTGCCACTCGACCGAATAGTGTTTGGCCAGCCGGTCAACCAACTGCCCAGACAGAGCCTGCGCCTGAGTTCCGGCCCCAACACCAGCCGCCGAGCTGTCGCCACAGATGAGCAGGCGCAGGCGTGGTCCGCGACCTGATCGGCCATTCCGCGGGCCCGTCGGCTCTGGCAACATCTGAGCGTTGCTCCGGACTGAAAGCCCCTGCGCTGCCAGAACCGGCAGCAGAGGAATGCGCAGGACCTGATCGGCTGCAATCAAACCGCGCACGATCAGCTCAGGGCGTCTTTGAACTTGAGAAACCGTGCATCGGTCATAACGCGCGCCATCATCGCCTCTCGTAGTGCACCCACTGTCTTGTATGGCCGCATCGCGACCTCGAAGGTTTGAATCAAACCGTCGTCGTTTAGCGTGATCAGATCCACCCCGATCCCGTCAAGATCGCCGACCTTGCACTGGAATTCCAACGCCCAGTCTTTTCCTTCGCCCATGATGCGGCGATAGCGGAAGTCTGAAAACACCTGACCAACATGTCCCAGAACGGCGGCCACCGGCGCGCGCCCGGTCCAGGTGCTGTAGTAGGTTGGGGGCAGGAACCGGACATCCTTGGCCAGAAGCGCGTGGATCAGGGTTTCATCGCCTTTGGCGACAACCTCTTGTATTCGTTCGATGGTCGGGTGCATGTCGTTTCCTCCTGTGTCGAAGGTCTCTGAACATTGCCCAACAGGCAAGGACGACGTTGCGGGAGGTCACGGGCTGCGATAGGCAGGCCCCCATGAGCGAGACTTATGCCCCCCCTCAAACCCCGCTGGATGTCTTGCACGAAGACGCGCAACTCATTGTGGTGAACAAACCGTCTGGCCTGCTTTCGGTGCCGGGGCGTGGTGAACACCTGGCCGATTGTCTTTTGACTCGGGTGCAGGCGGCTTTTCCCCAGGCATTGCTGGTGCATCGGTTGGACCGGGATACATCAGGGGTCATGGTTTTTGCCCAAACGCCCCATGCTCAGCGCAATCTGAGCATGCAGTTCGAACAGCGCCAGACCCGCAAAACCTATGTCGCCCGTGTCTGGGGTCGGCTGGAGCCAAAGACCGGCACAGTGGACCTGCCTTTGATTGTGGACTGGCCCAACCGGCCCCGACAAATGGTCTGCCACGACACCGGAAAGCCTGCGCTCACCGATTGGCGCGTCGTAAAACATGAGGGCGACACAACGCGTGTGCGCCTGTTTCCCAAAACCGGTCGGTCTCATCAGTTGCGGGTTCACATGCAGGCGTTGGGTCATCCGATTCTGGGCGACCCGTTTTATGCAACGGGTGCTGCGGCGGATTTCCCAAGATTAATGCTGCATTCGGAAGAACTGCGCCTGAAACACCCAGAAGGCGGGGTTTCGATGAAATTTCGTGCCGGGGCCGATTTTTGAAGAATTCGCATCCCAGTTGGCGGCTAATTGCCGATCTCACTGGATTGTTGCTTGAGATCCAACACCCTGACCGTGATATACTGGGGAAAACCAAAAGCGCCTGACAAACGGGTGTTTGAGCAGAAGGTGATATCATGACGATTTCCAAGTTTATTCTGGCCACGGGGCTGAGTTCGGCTCTTGTTCTGTCGGCTTGCACAGATCCGGGTACGTTGTCGGTGCAAAGCGATCCGAACCAAAATACCAAGCAAGGCGCCGTTCTGGGCGGTCTTGTCGGGGCGGGCATCGGGGCGATTGCCAACAACTCGAACCCCGGTCTGGGCGCGCTGGCAGGGGCCGCAATTGGCGCTGCTGGTGGCGGTCTGATCGGCAACCAGCTGGACAAACAGGCGGCAGAGCTGCGTCAGCAATTGGCAAATGACGGGATCACCATCGTTAATGCGGGTGACCGGCTGATTGTGACTGTTCCTAACGATATTACCTTTGACACCGACAGTTCGACCGTGCGCCCGGCGCTGCGATCGGATTTGGTGAAAGTGGGTCAAAATCTGGTCAATTACCCCAATTCGAACGTGCAGATCATCGGTCACACAGACAGCGACGGTGACGCGGGTTACAATCAAGGGTTGTCTGAGCGTCGCGCCAATGCGGTTGCGGATGTCCTGCAGGCTAATGGTGTCAGCTATAATCGCATCACAACAATCGGTCAGGGCGAGAACAATCCTGTGGCATCGAACCTGACACCGGAAGGCAAGGCGCAAAACAGGCGGGTTGAAATCGTTGTTGTGCCCAGCGGAAACGCGTAACGCGGATTAAACATTTTGCACGGGGTCGCCTTTGGCGGCCCCGTTTGCGCATTGACTGTGCGTCAAATGGGGTTTGGAACAGGTCCAACTCGGGCTAGTTTCCCAGAAATCACAGAAATGGAGTTCCCCTAGATGTCTCAACCCACTCTCCTTGGTCTGTCCGGGTCCCTGCGTCAGGATGCGTCCAATCGCAAGCTTTTGCGAGAAGCGGCCCGGTTGTTTGATCCGACCCACTTTGTCGAAGCAGACCTGAACTTGCCCCTTTATGACGGGGATCTGGAAGAGGGTGAGGGCATACCGGCAGCGGTGCAGTCTCTGGCAGATCAAATCGCACAGGCTGACGCGGTAATTATCTCGACGCCGGAGTACAATAAGGGTCCATCTGGCGTTCTGAAGAACGCGCTGGACTGGGTCAGCCGCACTCAGGGTAACCCTTGGGCCGACAAACCGGTTGCGGTCATGTCGGCGGCAGCGGGTCGCGCAGGTGGTGAGCGGGCACAGATGATCCTGCGGTCGTTTATGGTGCCCTTTCAGCCACGCATTCTGCAGGGGCCTGAAATCCATCTGGCGAACAGTTCGAATGAGTTTGACGAGCACGGAAAACTGGCCTCTGAACGCTATGAAAAGTCACTGCACAAACTGATGCAGAAACTCCGGGCCGAGGCTGGTATCTGACAGCGGCCCGCGTATTGGGCATGGCACGTTCGGGCTGACTAGCCTCAAAGGGTGGTGTTTGGTCTATGCGTCCATCTCGTAGAGTGCATCGATTACAATGAGGCGTCGGGTCGGAAATCTTCGGGGATTTCATCCCGGTCTTCCAGCATCAGATCAGCCATGACCTCGGCGATCTTGGGGGCCATGCCAAACCCGATCTTGAACCCGCCATTTGCGATGAACTGCCCCTGATGCAATGGATGTGCGCCCAGCATTGGCGCGCGGCTGTTACTGCGGGGGCGGACACCAGCCCAGCGTTCTATTACCTCGGCCCCGTGCAGCAGCGGCAGGGCGCGCGTGGCGCGGTCAATCACGTCGTCCAGAGCGCTGTCTGTGCTGGTCGGATCGTCATACTCCCGTTCCGAGGTTGATCCGATCGCCAGTGTTCCGTCCGCGTGGGGCACAATATGTATAGCATCGGCAAAGAGCTGCGGGACCTCACCCGCGTCAAAGCGCAGCAGGGCAGCTTGCCCTTTGACGCCGTTGCCAACGGTCTTGCCGTAGGCATCGTTGAGCTCTTGTAACCCGGCAAGGCCAGTTGCGTGCACAACCTGTCCTATGTTTTCCGCATCATTGACAACGTGAACGCCCATAACATCAAGGGCGGCCACAAGCGCGGCGCAGGCTCGTCGGGGGTGCATCCGTGCGGTCAGAGTGTCCCGGATGACAAATCCGGTGGGGCTGGGCGGGCACCACGCTCCAGCTTGCGCGGTGGTGATCACGCGCCATTCGGCCTGACCTTGCCAAAGTCTATCTGCCGTACCTTCGCGCTGCCGCGCAAGGTCAAGGCTGCGGGTATCCGAGATGGGTTGAAGGCGACCCAACCGACCATAACCGGAGGAAACGCCGCCGGTTTCTTCGACTTGCCGCCAGAAAGCTTCAGCCATGATCAGGCTTTCGAACTGAAAGGCTTTCTTGGCGTTCCAGTTTTCAGGTACATGCGGGGCCAATGCGCCGACCAGACCGCCGCTGGAGCCGGCTCCGGGTCCGAATGGATCGACAACCTGCACTTTCGCGCCGCGCCGGGCGCAGGTCCAGGCAATGGACAGGCCGAAAATGCCTGCACCGCGAACTGTAACATCGACCATTGCCAATTCCCTTTTCCTTGTTCAGTGTCGCGCCGCTTAGCTACAGGATTCCCCGATGGCAGACCAGCGTGCCAAATTGACTTGGACCGAGGATCAGATACCGGTCTCGGATCGTTTCGATGATCCCTATTATTCGTTGCAGAACGGGCTGGAAGAGACGCGACACGTGTTTTTGGCCGGCAATGATTTGCCTGCGCGCTTCACACCTGGATTTCACATTGCCGAGCTGGGTTTTGGCACGGGCCTGAATCTGCTGACCGTTTGGTCTGAGTGGGAGAAATCAGGTCAAACAGGACCCTTGCGGTTTACCAGTTTCGAAGCTTTTCCCATGGCCGCGAAAGATATGCAGCGTGCGCTTGAAGCCTTTCCCGAATTGCAAGCGTGGAGCAGCCGGTTTCTTGCGCATTGGACGGGCCGCGATTGCACGCTTGAAACCCTCGCGTTTGAGCTGATCATCGGAGATGCTCGTGAGACTTTGCCGAAATGGGCCGGAATAGCAGATGCCTGGTTTCTTGACGGGTTTTCGCCCGCCAAGAATCCGGAACTATGGGGTGCAGACCTGATGCAGGAGGTTGCAAACCACACCGTTACAGAGGGGACCGCCGCCACATATACCGCCGCAGGCTTTGTGCGCCGAGGGTTGGAGGATGCCGGGTTCGACATCACCCGCGCGCCCGGCTATGGCCGCAAGCGACATATGACGCGGGCATTCAAAGCATGACACAAAAGAACAACGTTGGCGCAGGCATCGCCTTAATGGTGGGCGCGACAATTGTCTTTGCCCTACAGGACGGAATCTCGCGCCATTTGGCCGGGACCTACAACACCTACATGGTGGTTATGATCCGCTATTGGTTCTTCGCGGCGTTTGTCATAGCGATAGCCGCGCGCTCTGCAGGCGGTTTGAGGGCCGCGACGCAAACAAATCAGTTGGGTCTGCAGATCACCCGGGGCGTGTTGTTGGCCGCAGAGATCTGCGTCGCGGTCTTCGGCTTCACTGTGCTTGGACTGATCGACAGCATGGCCATTTTCATATGTTATCCTTTGCTTGTCGCCGCACTCAGCGGGCCGGTTCTGGGCGAACAAGTCGGATGGCGGCGGTGGAGCGCGATTGGAGTGGGGTGTATCGGCGTTCTGATCATTTTGCAGCCCGGCGTTGGGGTATTTGACCCATGGGCGATCATTCCCCTGATTTCCGCCCTGATGTTTGCGATCTACGCCTTGTTGACACGTTATGCCGCGTGTCAGGACAGCACAGCCACCAGCTTTTTCTGGACCGGCGTCTCAGGCGCAGTTGCAATGACTCTGGTCGGTATGTGGTTTTGGGAGCCGATGGTCCCCGCCGACTGGGGCTGGATGGCGTTGCTGTGTGTAAGTGGTGCATCCGGGCACTGGTTGCTGATCAAGTGCTACGAGATGGCCGAGGCCAGCGCGGTGCAGCCCTTCGCCTATTTCCATCTGGTCTGGAGCGCGATTCTGGGGATCTCGGTCTTTGGCGAGATGCTGCGCCCCGAAGTTGTCGTAGGCGCAGCAATTGTTGTGGCCGCAGGGCTGTTCACCTTATGGCGCGAACGCCGCCAGAGATGATCCGATCAGCTCCTGCGAGAACGGGATCGGAAGCGCGGGCTGCCCCAATCGGGCCCGGTACACTGGCAGGCTTTCGGTCACGCGCATCACGTAGTTGCGGGTTTCACTGAACGGAATTGTCTCGATCCAGTCGACGATATCTATCTGGCCGGCGCGGGGGTCGCCAAAACGTTCCATCCACGAGATCGGTCGCCTTGGCCCCGCGTTGTACCCGGCCGCCATCATCACTACGTTGCCGTTGAAATCAGCGGCCAGTCCAGAAAGGTAGTTGGCCCCCAGCTTGGCGTTGTACTGCCAATCCGTGATCAATCGACCGGTTTTGTGGCCACTGAGAATGCCCAGCTCACCTGCGACCAGCTTGGCTGTTGCTGGCATTACCTGCATCAGGCCGCGCGCTCCCGCGCCACTAATGACGACAGGATCAAACTCGCTTTCGCGTCGCGCAATCGCCAGCGTCATTTCCTTGGCCATAGGCAGGCGCATATCGGCCACCGGATGCATCGGGTAATATGCTGCGGGCAAAACAGTGCCTGTGGTCGCTGCCCGCTTGGCGATCATAACCGCCAGGTGCGGCTGTTTCAGCTCGATGACCAAGTCGCCAAGTTGATTGGCCTGTACTGGATCAAGGCTTTCAACCAGATGGGTCAGGAACCTCTCGGACAGGTTCGCCTCTCCGGCCTTCAGCAGCAGCAAGCCTGCTTCCAAAACACTGGAATCGGCAAATTCTGCCTGCCGCCAATGCGGTGCGCGGCGTGGGTTGGCCAGCTCTGTGTCAAACGGCCTTCCTATCTGTTCCGCAGCAAGCAAGCCGTAGAACGAAGTCTGATAGTCGGCCCCTGCGGCATACGCGTCATATGCTTTGTCCGCATCCCCCGACGCAGCATAAGCCCGCCCAAGCCAATAGCCGCCGCGCCCCTTCGAGATTGGGGATCGGACCGCGTCCGAGAAGTTTTGGAAATGCCGTACAGCCGTGGCTGGGTCATTCAGCTTACGCAGCGCCAGAAACCCTGCCAGCCACTCCAGATCTGCATAGCCATAGCCCATTTCAGGTGTCATGTGGTGATTGGCGGCGACGTCGTAAGCTCGTGCCAATCGTCCAGACCGCATCTCAAGCCGTGCCAGACGGCGGCGCCCTTCGGCCCATTTGTCGGGTTCGCCCAAGGCATCCGGGCCAGTCGAACGCGCCAGCATAAGGTCAATGGCACTGTCATCCAGTTCCTTCCTGTCCCGCCAGACAAACCGATCAAAGGCAAGCCCAGGCGCATCCTTTAGCGATTTCGGAACCGCCGCGACTTTGCTGTCTACACCAGGCTGGCGCTTTTGCAAGGCGATCCGCGCCTCTGCCAACTTGCGCTGATCGGCATTGACCAGCGACAGCATTTGGCCGGAACTGACCAGATGACCATCCCACAACATTCGGTCCAAACGTGCGGTGTGATGCGGTTTCAACAGCTTCGCAAAGTTTTCCAGATATGTCTTCTGCAACCCCGAACCCATCGGCATGGTCCGCCACGCGGTGACGATATCCGCTTCGGCGTCTCCGACGCGCCCCTTTGCTTTCAGAGCGATTGCATAGTTCAAAGCACCTTCAGCAGTCTGAGGGGGCATGTCAGAATAAAACTTCAATACCCTGTCAGGATCGGCGCCGGTAAAGACCGGTTCGCTTTTGCGGCGCAACCATGCAAGTCCGGGCCAGTCCGGACGGCGTTCAAGAAACACCAGCACATCGCCCGAGCTGCCGAACCCTTCGCGCAGCCAGTGCCAGACGATGATATCGCGCGATACGGACCCGCGCTGGCCAGACACACGCAGCGCGGCGTTCCAGTCGCCCTTGCGCATTTCATAAAGACCTGCGCGCAAATCACCTGCGGCATCCGCCCGCGCAAGCTGCGGTGCCGTCACTGAATACACAATCACAGCAATCAACAATGCCAGAAAGCGTGTCATCCCTTGCATTTCCCAACCAACCGAGGATAGAGCCTGTGAGGATAAACCGTGCGTCGCCGGGATCAACTCACAAAGCTGGAAACGTGAGGGACCGAGGCGCAAAAACCGCAAATTGCACCTTAAAGGAGCGTGTCATGTTCAAAGGCTCAATGCCAGCCCTCGTCACCCCGTTCAATAACGGCGAGTTGGACCTGAAGACGCTCAAACACCTTGTGGATTGGCAGATCACCGAAGGCTCGACCGGTTTGGTGCCGGTCGGAACCACGGGCGAGAGCCCCACGCTCAGCCATGATGAGCATGAAACGGTGATCGAAGAGGTTGTGAAAACAGCGGCGGGCCGCGTTCCGGTCATCGCCGGGGCCGGATCGAACAATACGGTCGAGGCTATTCGGTTCGTGCAGTTCGCCGAAAAGGTCGGCGCGGACGCAGCGCTGGTCGTCACCCCCTATTACAACAAGCCGACCCAAAACGGCCTGATCGCACATTTTCAGGCTCTGCACGAAGCTGCGAATATTCCGATCATCATCTACAACATTCCCGGGCGGTCCGTTGTCGATATGACACCCTCTACAATGGGTGAGTTGTCGAAGCTGCCACGCATCGTTGGAGTCAAAGACGCCACGGGCGATCTGGCCCGTGTCAGCCAACAGCGCGCGACCTGTGGCTCAGATTTCTGCCAGCTTTCCGGTGAAGATGCGACGGCGCTTGGTTTCAATGCTCATGGCGGTGTTGGCTGCATCTCGGTCACCGCAAACGTAGCCCCCAGGCTCTGTGCCGAGTTCCAACAGGCCACACTGACCGGGGACTATGCAAAAGCGCTGGCCTATCAGGACAAGTTGATGCCGCTGCACGAAGCCATCTTTATCGAGCCGGGCCTTGTTGGCGCCAAATACGCACTCAGCAAACTTGGTCTCTGCAGCACCGAGGTCCGTTCACCTTTGACCGAGCTTGAGGACAGCACCAAGGCCGCAATTGAAGCCGCAATGGCACATGCCAGCCTGATCTAAGATGGACCCGAGATGACAAAGGGCGGCCTCGAAGCACGAGAGCCGCCCTTTTCATTTTACGGGTCCAGACTTCATCTGGCTATAAATACCTCGGGGGAGGCGCGGCTTGCCGCGTCGGGGGCAGAGCCCCCTTTTAGCGTTTCCCGTAGTATAGCCCTACGACATGTTCTGCCTGCGCAAAGAACAACCAGCGGGACGTCGCCACACCCGCCAGATGCGACGCTACGGCCAGCAACGCAAAGACGTGATTGAACGGTAAAACCAGCAGCAACACCGGCAGCACAAAGGCCAGAACAAACGAGATGATCCGCAGCTTCTCGGCATGTTTGCGACCGACTACGTGCACAAATTCCCGCAGCAGATAGTTGGTTCCGGTATGCGGTGGTTCAAAGGCGCGGACAGATCCGCGCGCGCCAAGACCAGTCGCGGTGCCCAGATCGGTTCCCGAGGATGCAAAGGCCTGATCCCCTTTGCGCCAGTACAAGATCTGTACAAGCGCGGCGATCAGAAGCAGTGGAATAGCAACGCTTGTTTGACCAGCCAGCAATGCACCACCCGCCAAGCTAAAGCTAAGGAACATCACTGGGGTCAGGTTCATGTTCCAGCGCGGGATGGTTTTGAGCTGTGTGTAGATCATCGACGTGGTGAAAACAGTTGCCAGCGAGAACAGCGCACCGATCAAGCCCAACAGGCTCCATTTCTGATCCAGAAATACCAGGCCAAGCGCGTAGAGGCCCATGAAAATCAGGGCCAGAACAGCGCACCAGCCTTCGCGGCTGAGCCAACTGGTCTTCCATTGGGTAAAGGCTTTCCAAGCGCGCTCCGGGTGGCCCAGATGGAACGTTGATGCCATCAGCCCGCCGACAGCCAACGCATAGGCGATGGCAAAGAAGACAAAAGCTATCCAGCCCGAGACGGCTGGAAACCCGAGGCCCAGGAAGACCAACAGGCCAAAACCCAGTCCGGACAAAGTGGTGAAGATAATGACGGAGGGTGCAGGATGCATTAGAGTTTCTCCAGCGTCTTGTCGAGCCAGCCGAGGAAACCTTTGGGTTCTTCAGCGACCGGCGCCAACAGGGGTGCCAATATGTCGATTTGGTCTTCAACCGTATCCTTGGGGCGCGGCGGCAGGTATTTGTTAACGGGTTTGGTGCCCATTTCGGGCATCAGATCCATGCCACCCCGGTCTGCAACCAGCTTGCTGACGTCGCTGTCAGGATCGCCCAGATCGCCAAAGTGCCGGGCACCAGCGGGGCAGGTGCGTACACAAGAAGGGACACGATCCACCTCTGGCAGGTTTTCGTTATAGATTCGGTCAACGCAGAGCGTACATTTTTTCATGACGCCTTCGGCCTGATCCAGCTCGCGCGCGCCGTAAGGGCACGACCAAGCGCAGAGGCCGCAGCCGATGCAGTCGCTTTCGTTCACCAAAACGATGCCGTCTTCAACACGCTTATAGCTGGCACCAGTCGGGCAGACGGTGACGCAGGGCGCATCTTCGCAATGCAGGCACGACTTCGGGAAGTGGATTAACTGCGCGTGACCTTCCGCAGGTTGCACTTCGTACGAATGCACCCGGTTCAGGAACGTGCCCGAGGGGTTGGCGCCATAGGCGTCCTGGTCAGACAGAGGCGCGCCGTAGTTTTCGGTGTTCCAGCCTTTGCACGAGATCACGCAGGCGTGGCAGCCCACGCAGGTGTCCAGGTCAATGACCAGACCCATCTTGCGCTCGGTGGATGTGGGGAGCTGGGTCATGACTGCCTTGCCTCCGCGATTGTGGTGAGGGCGGGCTGGGGCTCAGCCCCAGACCCCGAGGTATTTTGGGCCAGATGAAAAGCGGATCGGGTCATTTTCCCACCTTCCACGCCAGGTCTTTCGGACCTTGGCCAACTGGTGATTTGATCGGTGCAAATTCCGGCTGGCTTTCTGTATCTGAAGGCGGTGCGGCCTTTTCGAGTTTGACTTTGAGGTCAAACCAAGCGGCCTGACCGGTGATCGGGTCGGAATTGGCCCAGCGCAGACCGTCGCCCTTTGCTGGCAGAAGCTCGTGGATCAGGTGGTTCAGCAGGAAACCCTTGGTGGCTTCGGGCGCGTCCTCCTGCAGGGCCCAAGCGCCTTTGCGTTTGCCGATGGCGTTCCAGGTCCAGACGGTGTTGTCGTTCAGTGCCGCCATTTCCATGACCGGGACCGTGATCTCTCCGTGCGGAGACGTCACCTTGGCCCAATCGCCGTCCTGCAGCCCGTGCTCGCGCATCAGCTTGGTCGGCACGTAGAGCGGGTTGCGCCCGTGCAATTGGCGCAGCCAGGCGTTCTGGGTGCCCCAGCTGTGATACATCGCCATCGGGCGTTGGGTCAGGGCATTGACGGTGAAGCCCTCGTTGCCAGTCTGATCGGTTTCGTACCAGATGGGCATCGGGTCCAGCGTCTCTTTTATGCGCGCGCGCAGATGATCCGGCGGTTGACGTTCGCCATGGCCTTCGGCGGCCAGCTGGAATTTGCGCATCGGTTCGGAATAAAGCTGGAACAGGTAGGGTTGCGGGCTGTCATAGATGCCCATGTCTACGGCCCAGTCCTGATAGGCAGTGTTCCACGGCTTGTAATAATCCGCACCCTGAGGGATGTGGGCCACGTAGAAGCCGCCGTTTTCGATGTAGCGGTTCAACTGGTCCGGGTTGACCTCGCCCCGACCTTCCTTGTCGCCGTTCTCGCCCCGGAACCCAGCCAGCGGGCCGATGCCCGGTTTGCGTTCGTGGTTCACGATGTAATCGGCATAGTCCGTCCACTTGGCACTGCCGTCTTCATTGGTGAAGCCGGGCAGGCCCATGCGGTTGGCCAGATCGATCAGCACCGACTGGAACCCGCGTACGTCGCGATCAGGTTCGATTACAGGCCAGCGGATCGCGTCTGCGGCGGCTTCGGCCTCGCAGATGGGGCGGTCAAGCAGTGAGATACAATCGTGGCGTTCCAGATAGGTGGTATCTGGCAGGATCAGGTCGGCATAAGCCACCATTTCCGAACTGTAGGCATCGGAGTAGATGATGCGCGGGATCACGTAATCGCCGTTCTCATCCTTGTCGGTCAACATCTCCATGACGCCCTTGGTGTTCATGGTCGAGTTCCACGACATGTTGGCCATGTACATGAAAAGCGTATCGATCTTGTAGGGATCACCTGCGTGGGCGTTCGAGATCACCATATGCATCAGCCCGTGGCTGGACATCGGGTTTTCCCATGTGAACGCCTTGTCGATCCTCGCCGGGCTGCCATCAGCCTTGAGTGCCAGATCATCAGGTCCTTGAACAAAGCCCAGATGCGGGCCGTCCAGCGGTGAGTTCGGAGTAACCTTGCAATGTGGTTTCGGGTGCGCCTCGACCGGTTTGGGGTAGGGCGGTTTGAAGCGGAAGCCGCCGGGAACCTCGACCGTGCCCAGCAGGATCTGAAGCACATGCAGCGCGCGGCAGGTTTGGAAACCGTTGGCATGGGCCGAGACGCCGCGCATCGAGTGCATGGCGACGGGCCGGCCGATCATCTTGGTGTGTTTTTCACCGCGGAAATCGGTCCATTCGTGATCCAACTCGAACGCTTCGTCGAAGGCGACGCGGGCCAGTTCACCTGCGATGGCACGGATACGCTGGGCCGGGATGCCGCACTGATCGGCGACATTCTCGGGGGCATATTCATCGCTGAGATACCGTTCGGCCATCAGGTGGAAGACCGGGCGGTGGGTGACGCCGTCTTTTTCGTAAGTGGCCGACAAGTCCGGGCGAACACCGGGCTTGTCAAAGGCAGTCAATTCACCGGTGACGCGGTCGATGACAAGCGGTTTGCCATCCTCATCCCGCAGGAACAAACCCTTGGTCGCGCCTTCGGACGCGTCGATCAGTACCGGTGCGTTGGTGTAGCGGCTGAGGTAGTCGAGGTCGATCTTGCCTGCTTTCATCAACACGTGGATCATAGACAGGATGAACAGCCCATCGGTGCCGGGTGTGATGCCGACCCAGTCATCCGCCACGGCGTTATAGCCCGAGCGGATCGGGTTGACACCGATGACCCGCGCACCTCGAGCTTTGATTTTGCCGATACCTATTTTGATCGGGTTTGAATCGTGGTCTTCCGCCACGCCAAACAACATGAACAGCTTGGTGTGGTCCCAATCGGGTTGTCCGAATTCCCAGAACGCGCCGCCCATCGTATAGATGCCACCCGCAGCCATGTTTACGGAGCAGAAACCGCCATGCGCTGAGTAATTACATGTGCCAAAATTTTGTGCCCAGAAACTGGTGAAGCTTTGGCTCTGGTCGCGGCCAGTGAAGAAGGCCAGCTTTTCAGGATTGTCCTCGCGGATCGGCTTCAACCAGCTGACGGCAAGTTCCAGTGCTTCATCCCAGCTGATTTCCTCGAACTCACCCGAGCCGCGCGGACCAACGCGTTTCAGCGGCGCCCGCAGCCGCGACGGCGCGTTGACCTGCATGATCCCCGCAGAGCCTTTGGCGCATAGGACGCCTTTGTTGACGGGGTGATCCCGGTTGCCCTCGATATAGGCGACTTTGCCGTCTTTCATGTGCACGTTGATGCCGCAGCGGCAGGCACACATATAGCACGTGGTCTTGCGCACCTCGTCCGAAACTTTCGGAGATTTATCAAGGATCGGCTGCTGATGGGTCATTGGCGGGTCCTGTCGGTTGAGTTGGGAAGAATGTGTCAGTTTCTTCCTAATTTGAGAACACTGTTCCGAAAAACGGTGTGAATAAGTGCGTTACGTCTTTTTGGCTTGCAGGCAGGTCACAGCGATCATTTGAGTCACATCCGCGGCGGAGCATCCACGCGAAAGATCGTTGGCCGGTTGGGCCAGCCCCTGAAGCACAGGACCAATCGCGGTGTAACCTCCCAGTCTTTGAGTGATCTTGTAGCCGATATTGCCCGCATCGAGATTGGGAAAAATCATCACGTTGGCCTGACCGGCGACGGATGATCCGGGGGATTTGCGTTCGCCGACCGAAGGAACAAAAGCGGCGTCAAACTGCAATTCTCCGTCGACGGACAGATCTGGTGCGGTCTGACGTAAAGTGTCCGTGGCTTCGATCACCTTGTCCACGTCCGGGTGTTTGGCGCTGCCTTTCGTCGAAAAACTGAGCATTGCGATTTTCGGATCGATCTGAAGAAGAGTCTTTGCCGAAGCGGCCGAGGCGATGGCGATTTTGCTCAATTCAGAAGCAGACGGATTGATGACCAGACCGCAGTCTGAATAAAGCATAGCCCGTGCGTCGGGTTGGGCATTTTCCGGAGGGTACATCAGAAAAAATGACGAAACCATTCCTGCATCGGGGGCCATTCCGATAACCTGAATTGCAGCACGGACAATATCGCCGGTGGTGTGCACCGCACCGCCAACCGTTCCGGTGGCGCGCCCGCTGCGCACCAGCATGGCGGCATAGACCGGCGCTGTTTCAACGGCAGCGCGAGCCTTGGCCAAGTCGACGCCCTTGTGTTTGCGCAATTCGTAAAATGTTTGGGTAAACTCCTCGGTCAGATCCGAGGTTGCAGGGTCATGCACCGCAACGTTCTGTGAAGGAGCAGCACCTTGGTCTTTCAGGACTGCTTCGACTTCGGCTTGCGGGCCAACCAGAACAACATCGGCCAGATCGGCCTTTTGGGCGGCAAGCGCCCCCGCAACAACGCGGGGATCACTGCCTTCGCATAAAGAAATCACAGGACGGGTGGCCGGGGCGCGCTGACGCAACAGCTCGATTGGTGTTTGGGTCATGCGCGCTGGCTCCTGTTCTGCTTAGACGGCTTGCTCGCGCATGTCGTCGGCGTCGATACCGGCAACAGCTACAGGCTTTTTCATCGCGTCACGACGGAAGGGCTCACCCAGTTCTTGGTTGATCAGAGCTTCGATCAGAGTGGTGATGCCGTTTTTCTGGTCTTCAATCGCCTGGTTCAGCGCATCGGTCAGCTCTTCCTGAGTGCGAGCGACAACGCCTTTCAGTCCACAGGCCTTGGCGATACCGGCATAGGAAACCTGAGTGTCCAGCTCGGTGCCGACGAAGTTGTCATCGAACCACAGGGTCGAGTTCCGCTTTTCCGCACCCCACTGGTAGTTGCGGAAAACGATCTGAGTCACGGCGGGCCATTCCGAACGGCCAATGGCGGTCAGTTCGTTCACGGCGATACCGAATGCACCGTCACCAGCAAAGCCGACAACAGGAACGTCTGGCTGGCCGATTTTCGCGCCAACGATGGCAGGCAGACCGTAGCCACAGGGGCCGAACAGGCCAGGGGCCAGGTACTTGCGGCCTTCTTCGAAGGACGGGTAGGCGTTGCCGATGGCGCAGTTGTTGCCGATGTCGGACGAGATGATCGCCTCTTTCGGCAGCGCGGCCTGGATTGCGCGCCATGCCATGCGGGGGCTCATCCAGTCAGGCTTGGCAGCACGTGCACGCTCGTTCCAGGTGGTGCCCGGATCGTCGTCTTCGTGGGTCATCGAGGTCAGTTCCTGTGCCCATGCGGATTTCTTCTGGGCGATACGGTCCTTACGCTCTTGACGGCCTTCGTCACCTGCAGTTTCGCTCAGGCGAGACAGGATGCCGGTGGCCACTTTGGCTGCGTCACCGATGATGCCGACGCTGACGTCTTTGGTGAGGCCGATACGGTCAGGGTTGATGTCGACCTGAATGATCTTCGCGTCTGCCGGCCAATAGTTGATGCCGTAGCCGGGCAGGGTCGAGAACGGGTTCAGACGCGTTCCCAGAGCCAGAACAACGTCTGCTTCCGAGATCAGCTCCATACCGGCTTTCGAGCCGTTATAGCCCAGCGGGCCAGCAAACAGCGGGTGGTTGCCGGGGAAGGCGTCGTTGTGCTGGTAGCCAACGCAGACCGGGGCGTCCAGACGCTCGGCCAGGGCTTTCGAAGCTTCGATGCCACCTTCGGCCAGAACAACACCGGCACCGTTCAGGATGACCGGGTTCTTGGCGTTCGAAAGCATTTCTGCAGCTGCCGCAACCGCATCTTCACCGCCTGCGGGACGTTCGAATTCCACGATCTTGGGCAGCTCGATGTCTACAACCTGGGTCCACATGTCGCGCGGGATGTTCAGCTGCGCCGGTGCGCTGGCGCGCTTGGCGTTCATGATCACGCGGTTCAGAACTTCGGCAACGCGCGAGGGGTCACGCACTTCTTCCTGGTAAGCAACACAGTCTGCGAACATGCGCATCTGCTCCATCTCCTGGAAGCCGCCTTGACCGATGGTCTTGTTGGCTGCCTGCGGAGTGACCAGCAGAACCGGAGTGTGGTTCCAGTAGGCGGTCTTAACAGCGGTGACAAAGTTGGTGATGCCAGGGCCGTTCTGCGCGATCATCATCGACATTTTGCCAGTGGCGCGGGTGTAGCCGTCTGCCATCATGCCGCCTGAACCTTCGTGGGCGCAATCCCAGAAGTTGATTCCAGCTTTCGGGAACAGATCCGAAATCGGCATCATTGCCGAGCCAATGATACCGAACGCATGTTCGATCCCGTGCATCTGCAGAACCTTAACAAAGGCTTCTTCGGTCGTCATCTTCATGTGAGTGCTCTCCAAACAAGTGGGTGAAACCGGGCAGATTGCCCGGGGTTTGATAAGGTTTTGGCGTATGGCCGCGACTGGCGTTAGGGCCAAAACGAAAGCCAGATTAGGTCCAGATGCCGCTTAGGCAGTCCGAATGGCGTCTGCGATCAGTTTGACGCCCGGCGCGATGCGCTCGGTCGAGATCGAGGAGTAACCGAGGCGGTAGAAGTTCTGAGGTCTGTTCCGCCCGGAGAAAAATGGCGCGCCTGGTTCAATATGAACACCTTGGGATTGCAGCTTTAATGCAAGTTGGGTCGTGTCTACTTGTTCGGGTGCTGACATCCACATTGAGGACCCGCCAATCACGCCACGTCCGGCCACGGTCAGCCCGCTTTCTTCTATGGCTGAGTTCATTGCCGCACGCCGCTCTTGCAAAGCTTTGGACATGCGCCGGATCTGCGCGTCGTAGTGACCCAGTGATAGAAAATATGCTGCTGTACGCTGTATGTGACCAGGCGGGTGACGCAGGACCAATGACCGAAGTGCACGTGCTTCACGGATAAAAGGTTCAGAGCCGACCATATATCCAAGTCGCAAACCGGGGAACAGCGACTTGGAAAAACTGCCGACATAAATCACGCGCCCATCCCGATCCATGGATTTGAGTGCTGGGGACGGCGCACCTCGAAAAGCCATTTCAAACTCGTAGTCATCTTCGACAACCATCGCATCCAGTTCGTGGGCTCGATCCAGCAGTTGGTTGCGGCGCTCGATTGGCATTGTCGCGGTGGTCGGGCTTTGATGGCTGGGAGTCGTAAAGATGACATCGGCGTCGTCAGGGATCGCCTCAGGCGGAAGCCCGTTTTGATCGACACTCAAGGGCGTAACCGCGCAGTCCCAATGGTTCAGTAGGCTCCGGAGCGCGTAGTAGCAGGGGTCTTCAATCACGGCGGAACGATTGTGAGTCAGCAAGATACGCGACGCCAGCCAGAGCGCGTTCTGCGCGCCCAACGTGATCAGTATTTCTTCGGGGCGGGCGGTAATGCCGCGCCTGGGAAGGGTGTGGCGGGCGATGAACTCGACCAGAAGAGGGTCATCCTGATCCACGTAATCACCGGTCAGTGAATCGAAGTCCTTGTGTCCCAACGCGCGCACGGCGCACAAGCGCCAGTTGGCGTGATCAAACAAAGTCCGGTCAGCCTGTCCGTAAATGAACGGATAGCGGTACTCGCGCCAGTCGCTGGGTTTTGGCAGTACGTTGCGGTCCAGAAAACGACGCGCCAGTGCTTTGTCCCAGTCAACGGATTCTGTGCCGCGCTGGACAGGAGAGTATTTAGGTGGGACAGGCGCGTTATGCGAAACGTAGTATCCAGATCGTCCCTTAGCGGTCAGGTAATCGTTCGCCAGCAATTCTGTATAGGCCAGTGTCACCGTGATTCGACTGACGCCAAGGTGGGCGGCCAGTTTACGCGAGGAGGGTAGCTTTTCTCCTACGTGAAAGCGTCCCGACAAGATGCCTTCGGCAATCATCTGTTGGATCTGAGCCTGCAGCGTGCCCTGACCGTTGAGTTCAAGAAAGAATGTATCGACCGAAATCCCCATGCTTGCTTATAGGGTGGACCTAAGGGGTGTGCAATCTGGACTTACATGGGCGCGACGTATTTTCCGGGCCTGGGTTGACTAGAGGATTTATTTAAACTAAAAAACCAGAAATCTAGTTTAATGGAGGTGCCGCATGTGGGAAGCAGCAGCTGCCGGATTTTCCGCCATGGGCTCGGAGGCCCGGCTGAAGGTCCTCAAGACCCTGGTACGGGCTGGCGAGGCCGGTTTGACGGTTGGTGAAATACAGAGCAGGACGGGTATCGCCCCGTCGACCTTGGCCCATCACCTGCGGTTTCTTGCGGCCGGTGGTGTGGTTGAACAGGAAAAGATCGGGCGTACCACGATCAACCGGGCCAGTTACGATGAATTGAGAAACCTTGCGCAGTTCATTCTAAGCGAATGTTGCGCCGACGCGGTTGGAGAGGCTGCGAACGATGGCTGAATTAACACAAAACCCCAAAGTGACTGCCAAGGGCGCGATTGAACTGATCAAGACGCCGTGGGCATTGATCGTTGCAATTCTTGCGGCTGTGGCGGTCCTGGATCCAAGTAATCTGCGCGAAGTCATAACGTTTGCCGCCAAGGCTTTGGCGCATACAGGGCAATACATCCTGTTTGCCGTGTTGCTCTTGTCATACCTGAAGGCCACCGGTGCGGAAGTGATGGTTGCGCGCGCCTTTGAGGGGCGCGAGACCCGGATGATCTTTCTGGCCGCACTGTTTGGCGGGCTGGCGCCCTTCTGTTCTTGTGAGGTCATTCCCTTTATCGCGGGTCTTCTGGCCCTTGGGGCGCCATTGTCAGCGGTCATGGCGTTCTGGCTCAGTTCGCCCTTGATCGACCCGCCGACGCTTTTGATTACCGCTGGTGCATTGGGATGGCCCTTTGCCATTGGCAAAGCCGTCGCGGCCGTTGCTTTGGGCCTGTTTGGTGGGTTCGCGGTGCGGCTGCTGATGCGCCATGGTGCATTTGCCCAGCCTCTGCGCGAATACAAACCGGCTGGATGCTGCGGATGCGGTCCAAAACTGGATGACAAGCCAGTCTGGAAATTCTGGCAGGAGCCCGAGCGACGCGTTCGGTTCCGCTCGGAATTCGTGCACAACGGCTTGTTCCTTTTGAAATGGCTGGCTCTGGCCTATGTGCTCGAAGCGCTGTTGGTCAACTACGTGCCTGCCGACCTCATCGCTGGCGCGGTTGGTGGGGAAGGTGTGCTGCCCATCGTTGTCGCCGCTTTGGTGGGAATGCCGGCCTATCTGAACTCGTACGTCGCACCGCCACTGCTGGCCGGTTTGATGGAGCAAGGAATGACAGCAGGGGCGGCCATGTCTTTTATGGTTGCCGGTGCCGTCAGCTCGATCCCGGCGATGGCCGCTGTGTGGTCGTTGGTCAAACCCCGCGTGTTTGCGACCTACCTGAGTCTTGGTGTGGGTGGTGCGATTTTCGCAGGCATCATCTTTCAGATGGTATAAATACAAAAGCCGCCCGACGTGAGGGCCGGGCGGCTTTATTACACGGGTTCAACCCATCAGTTGTCTTCGCACAGGTGTGGCAGTTTGAACCTATACCGGGCCTCGCCACTTTCGACATATACGCGTTTCTCGATACAAGCCGTTGTGCCCACGGTTTGGGAAATTTGCCCTTCGGTCGACGTGATTGAAGTAGCAGATCCATCCGGCAACCGAACCGAGGCGATGACTCCGTTTTTAAGATCTCCGTTCACCGCAGTCGCAGTCAAAACCGGTACTGTCAGGAAGGCTTCGTGCTCGTGTTCACCTTCGTCACCCAGCAGAAACAGGAACGTGACAATAGCGATCATGACAACGCCGCCAGCCAAACCAAGACCCCAGGTTTTGAGGAAGGCATAAATCGAGACGGCGCGATGCGGGCCAAAAACAGCGGAAAAAACGTTAAGCATGGCTAGTCCGTAAAAAAGCCCCAGCCGTACCGGCCAGGGCAGATTTTGGATTATGGGCGAAGATCATCTTCGTCTTCGTCATCCGCCCCACCTTTGGGAAGGTTGAAGAAGCTGTCGGCATCGATGACCGGCTCTTCGTCTTTTTCTTCTGCTGGTTCGTCGGACAGCGAGAAGGTTTCGAGCCCTTCAATGGCCGTCGGGATTTTCGGCGCGGCATCCATTTCCAGAGACTGTTCGGTCGAGACCAGTTTGCGACGCTCATCATCGCTCATCACACCGCCTTCGGCTGCTTTCTTGGCGGCTGCTTTCTGAACGGCTGTGTCCAGCTCGGATTGTTTGCAAAGGCCCAAAGCAACCGGATCGATGGGTTGCATGTTGGTGATGTTCCAGTGGGTACGCTCGCGGATCGACTGGATTGTCGGTTTCGTGGTGCCCACCAGCTTGGCAATCTGGCCATCGCTGAGTTCGGGGTGGAACTTGACCAGCCACAGGATCGAGTTCGGACGGTCTTGGCGTTTAGACAGCGGGGTGTAACGCGGACCACGGCGCTTTTCTTCGCCAGCGGCCGAAGGATTGAACTTGAGCTTCAGCTTGTGAAGCGGGTTGTTCTGCGCCGCGTCGATCTCGTCCTGGGTCAGCTGGTTGTTGGCGATCGGGTCAAAGCCCTTAACGCCAGCAGCGACATCACCATCGGCGATACCCTGCACTTCCAACTCGTGCATTCCTACGAAATCCGCGATCTGCTTGAAGCTGATCGTGGTGTTGTCCACCAGCCATACGGCGGTTGCCTTGGCCATAAGCGGTTTTGCCATCAGCCCGTCTCCTATACATACATCTGTCCCGTCGCCGGAATGCGGCGGCCCCGGGGATTTGGGGCAGGTTTCCGTTGTCGGGGAACTTGGGGCCTATATAGTCGCGGCAAGGCAAGAAGGGAAGAGGCGAATGCGCCACGGTATTTCGGGGCTGGTATTGTGGGTCTTCAGCGCGATTGCTGCGCAGGCCGACGGCGAAAAGGCCGGAGAGTTCGACTACTATGTTCTGTCGCTCAGCTGGTCGCCCAACTGGTGCGTCCGCGAAGGTGATGCGCGTGGGTCTGATCAGTGCGATGCGCGGCATGATCATGGCTGGATTCTGCATGGCCTTTGGCCGCAATTTCACCAAGGCTGGCCGTCGTATTGCAGAACGCCGGAAGCACCGCCAACCCGACGTATGACACGCGAAATGGAAGATATTCAGGGCAGTGCAGGCTTGGCCTGGCACCAGTGGAAGAAACACGGCACCTGTTCCGGGCTGTCGGCAGCCGATTATTTCGCGCTGTCCCGGAGTACCTATGACGCGGTTGAGCGCCCGGAGGTCTTCCGTAAGCTGGACGCATCCGTGAAGTTGCCCGCCGAAGTGGTCGAAGAAGCGTTTCTGAAGGCCAATCCCGAACTAGAGCGCGACATGATCACCGTCACGTGCAAGCAAGGCTATATCGAAGAGGTCCGCCTGTGCCTGTCGCGCGACCTTAACCCCGTGCCTTGTGGCCGTGACGTGATCCGCGACTGCACCGCAAAGGACGCTCTGTTCGATCCGATTCGTTAAAGCTTTTTGTTCTGACAATCGCGGGCATAATCCAGTGCTTTGGCGGTGCCTTTGAGATCGATGGCCATGACGACCTCACCAGCCGGATTGTAGACGGTCATTGTCTTGTTCTGGGCGATTGCGTTGACGAAGCTTCTGTCGGTGAAAAACACGGTTGCGCCCGGCACGTCGCGCTCGTTGAACCCGATGGCCGTGGCATCATAGCTTTTGCCGTCCAGATCAAAGCGGATCGGATAGCTCTCACCCTGTTTAATGTCGCCCCACGCCTTGTTGTAGACTGCGAAATACCCGCGATTGCCCAATGCGTCGTAGCCCAACCTGACCACCGAGAGATCCTGATACACCGTCTGGATCAGACAGCCATTGCCAAGTGCTGGGTCCATCATGATGTTCCAGCCTTCGACGAAGCCCTTGTCGACAAGTTCCTGCGACAGGGCGGTGGTTGCAGTGAAGGTGGCGAAGGTGAGGGCGAGAAGGCGGGTCATAACGTATTCCAATCAAAGGGATCAAGTCTGAGGCATTCTACTACGCGCGCACGGAAGGCAAAGGCCCTTTTGCTTTTTAGCGACCTTTTTGACTCCGGGTCTTGATCCATGCGCAAGGGTGAACCCTGCTATGAAGGCTTGGCCAGCAACTTGAAACCCGGACGCTGACCCATAGTTTTATGCCGAAACAGATTCAGGAGCGTTCCATGTCTCAATTTCCAAGAACCTTTTCACATATCGGATTGTCGGTTCCAAATGTGGATGAGGCTGTAAAATTCTACTCCGAGGTCCTAGGGTTTTACGTCATCATGACGCCCACGGATGTGGTCGAGGATGACTCGGATATTGGCGTCATGTGCACGGATGTTTTTGGTCCGGATTGGAAAAAACTACGTATCGCACATCTGGCGACTGCGGATCGCATCGGGATTGAGCTTTTTGAGTTTGACGGGAATTACGCGCCCGAAAACAACATCGATTTCCGCAGAAATGGAACGTTTCACTTTTGCATTCAGGACCCTGACGTCGAAGGTCTGGTCGAAAAGATTGTGCAAGCCGGTGGAAAACAGCGGATGCCGATCCGGCACTATTATCCCGGAGAAAAGCCATACCGCATGGTCTATGTTGAAGACCCATTTGGTATCGTATTCGAACTCTACAGCCACTCGTATGAGCTGACCTACTCGTCTGGTGCTTACACCTGAAGCCTGCGAGCATGCTTTGATAAGCGTTAGGGCGACAATGCAGTTGTCGCGCTGGTCCAACACGACCCGCTATATTTCCTTTCGCGCCCTGAGTGCCGCGGTGATTGTCCCGTCATCCAGATAATCCAGCTCTCCGCCAATCGGCACGCCCTGAGCCAGTGAGGTCAGGCGGACCTGCCCCTCCAACTGATCGGCGATGTAGTGGGCTGTGGTTTGGCCATCGACGGTGGCGTTGAGCGCAAGGATAACCTCTGTGATCCCTTCGGCCAGAACCCGATCCTTCAGGCGCGGGATGCGCAATTCGTCCGGGCCAACTCCGTCCAGCGCCGACAGCGTGCCGCCCAGAACGTGATAGCGGCCCTTGAACACGCCAGCGCGTTCCATCGCCCAGAGGTCGGCCACGTCTTCGACGACGCACAGCTCTCCGGTTGCGCGGTCCTCGCTGTTGCAGATGTCACAGATATCGGTGGTGCCCACATTGCCGCAATTCAGGCATTCCCGAGCGGTGATTGCGACCTGCTGCATCGCGTCTGAAAGGGGCGTCAGCAGCAGGGCGCGTTTTCGAATCAGGTGCAACACCGCGCGGCGGGCCGAGCGGGGGCCAAGGCCGGGCAGTTTGGCCATCAGGTCGATCAGATTGTCGATGTCGCTGTTCGAACTCACGGTCTGTCCTGCGTATCGCCGGAGGGAAGCTCCGGCGAATCCAATTGTGAAATGATGAAAATCAGAACGGCAGCTTGATGTCTGCGGGCAGGCCCATGCTTTCGGTCAGCTTGGCCATTTCAGCCTGAGAGCGCTCGGCAGCTTTGGTCTGCGCGTCCTTGATGGCAGCCAAAATCAGGTCTTCGACCACTTCCTTGTCGTCACCGTTGAATATCGACGGGTCGATGTCCAGACCTTTGAGCTCGCCTTTGGCGGTCGCCGTCGCCTTGACCAGACCAGCCCCGGATTCACCGACAACCATCATGTTGTTCAGCTCTTCCTGCATTTCGGTCATCTTTGTTTGCAAGTCCTGCGCGGATTTCATCATCTTGGCCATGTCGCCCAGACCGCCAAGCCCGCCGAGTCCTTTCAGCATAGGTATTCTCCTGTGTCTCTGTTTGGTCTCTAGATACGGCCCGTCGAAGCGCGGCACAAGGGTTGTCCCGCCGGTCGGAGAGGTCTTTCAAACCACGCGGACGTCGTGCAAGCCGTCTGTCTCGGTAACCGAGCAGCAGATCGATTTCAGGGTTCTTGGATGGTCGTAGTCCCAGGGACGACCGCGATGCATTGTTGCGCGCTCGTCCCAGATCAATACATCGCCGACGGACCAATGGTGCGAATAGACGTATTCGGGCTGCGTGCAAAACGCGATGGCTTCGTCCAGTAGGGACTGACTTTGTTCATGCCCCATGCCTTCGATGGCAAAGGCGTGCGAGGCGATGAACAGGGCTTCTTCTCCGGTTACCGGGTTCGGCCAAATCGCGCGCCATGGGCGATCTGGCCATCGCGTCATTTTTGGCAGCGCAGCGAGGTCGGCTGAAATTTTTGAACGGGAATGCGACAACCGGTGCCAGATGATGGCGTCCCTAAGAACGGATTTCAGACGATCTGGCAAATCCGCCCAAGCGGCGCGGGTCGATGCGATCTCGGTTTCGCCGCCGGATGGCGGGACGACTTTTGCCGTCAGAATATTGATCAGCGCCGGCGTCGGCAGGAACGTGCTGTCTGTGTGCCACAACATGTTGGCCTGCAAATCCAACAGGCGCAGATCGTCTTTCGCACGCAGCCCATCCTTGGTTTTGTTTGTCAGTTCGGGAAGCTGAAACTCAACATCGCGACCCGCTGCCATGGCTTCACGGTTTTCCAATGGCCCAAAAAGTTCGGCAAGGCGAATGTGGTCCGCATCAGATATCGATTGGGCCGGAAACAAAAGCACAGAGCGGGTTTCGAATGCGCGCCGGATTTCCGGAAAGTAACGCTGTTTGGTAACGTCGCGCAAATCCAGGTCGTGAACGACCAATCCGAAACGTGGGTGCAGTGGTGATGTTCGCATGAAATCCCTCCCTGACATCATGGAAGGGTGTACCTGTTTGAAGGGTCGATCTGCTTCGTTTGCGACACGGGATCGAGCGCTTTCGGGTCAGTCTTCTTCGAACGGGTCCCACTCATCTTCAACTTCAGGAAGCGCTTCGGTCTCGACCTGGGCGGCGCGTTGTTCCGGCGTCTCGATCTTTGTGATCTTTGCCTTGGGGAATTGCGCCAGCACCGCCTGAACCAGAGGATGCTTTTCAGCTTCGGCCTTCAAGGCCAGCTCGGCCTCATCTCGCACTTCGGCAATTGTCGGAGCATCCCCGTTCGAGACGATCGAGACAGCCCATCTGTTGCCTGTCCAGCGTTGCAGGGCAGAGCCCAGCCGGGGCGCAAGGTCTGTCGGTGCCTGCGTGGCTGGGGTGAACTCGATCCGACCGGGCTGATAAGACACAAGTCGCACGCCGTTTTCCACTTCAACCAGAAGCTTCACGTCGCGGTTGGCGCGGATCAGTTCGACCACGTGCTCAAAGGTCGGGTACCGGGCCAGGGCCGTCTGAGCATCCTGTGCCAATGCGGCAACCGGCGCGCCGCTTGAACCACGTGGGGCCGAGGCGTATGTGGATGCGGGGGTGGCGCTGGCCTGCGCGGGTGTTGCACCCTGCCGAGACATCAAGGTGCCGCCGCTGGGTCCACCTGCCGGAGGCGGCGGGGCGTCCTGCAGCCGTTTGACCAGTTCTTCAGGGCTGGGCAGATCCGCCACATGAGTCAGGCGGATAACGGCCATCTCAGCGGCCATCATGGCATTGGGCGCGGCCGAGACTTCTTCGAGCGCTTTCAGCAACATCTGCCACATCCGGGTCAGAACGCGCATCGGCAGGGCCTCTGCCAGGTGCTGTCCACGGCTCCGTTCGTCCGGAGAAACGGTTGGGTCTTCGGCGGCGTCTGGCGTGATCTTCACGACGGACACCCAATGTGTGATCTCAGCCAGATCGCGCAAGACAGCCAATGGGTCAGCACCTTCTGCGTATTGGCCGCTGAGTTCCGTCAGTGCGCCTGCGGCGTCGCCCCGCAGGATCATGTCCATCAGGTCCAGAACGCGGCCACGGTCCGCAAGGCCCAGCATTGCGCGAACCTGTTCGGCAGTGGTTTCACCCGCCCCGTGCGATATCGCCTGATCCAGCAGCGAGGTTGCATCCCTTGCAGACCCTTCCGCGGCGCGCGTGATCAGCGCCAGCGCATCTTCTGCGATCTCAGCGCCTTCCGCTGACGCGATCTTTTGCAGAAGGCCGATCATATCCTCGGGTTCGATCCGGCGCAGGTCAAAGCGCTGACAGCGCGACAGAACTGTGACCGGCACCTTGCGGATTTCAGTGGTTGCAAAGATGAACTTCACATGCTCGGGCGGTTCCTCAAGCGTCTTGAGCAGCGCGTTGAAAGCGCTGGTCGAAAGCATGTGGACCTCATCGATGATGTATATCTTGTAACGCGCGCTGGCGGCGCGATAGCGGACACTGTCGATAATCTCGCGAATATCGTTCACGCCAGTTCGGCTGGCGGCGTCCATCTCCATCACATCGACGTGGCGGCCTTCCATGATAGCTGCGCAGTGTTCGCATTGGCCGCAAGGTTCGGTCGTCGGGCCGCCATTGCCGTCGGGCCCGATACAGTTCATACCCTTGGCGATGATCCGTGCGGTGGTGGTTTTACCGGTTCCGCGAATGCCGGTCATGATGAAAGCCTGCGCAATCCGGTCCGCTTCGAACGCGTTTTTCAGGGTGCGCACCATGGCATCCTGACCCACCAGATCGGCAAAGGTTTCCGGGCGATATTTGCGGGCGAGAACCTGATAGGCGGGGCTGGGCGTGTCGGTCATGTTTTCTCGGTCGGATTCGGTGCTTCGGCTCAGCGTAGTGGTCGCTGCCTTCCGCGTCCACTGCGAGGCGCGATGATTTTTGATTTAGATTCTGACCGGATTCGCACTAAGCTGGTCCAACAAAATTTATGGTGCATTTTCGTTAAGAGTTCTTGGTGGAGGACACTGGTTTATGTCGCAACTGGTTATCTATGCCCTGCAAGTCGCGGGGGGTACACTTGCCCTGACATCGATGCCCGGACGGGGCGGGGATTATGAAAGGGATCTGGATACGATTGCCGCATGGAAGCCGGGGCTGGTTGTTTCAATGACAACGGACGTCGAGATGCTCCAAAACGGGGCGCAGGAATTCGGCAGCGATATCCAAAGCCGCGCCAGCCGGTGGGTGCATCTGCCGATCGAAGACTTTGGCGCCCCTACGCCTGCAGTTGAAGAGGCGTGGCCCTCGATCAGCGCGGCCGCCCGGCATGCTTTGACGGGTGGAGGGCGGGTACTGGTGCATTGTCGGGGCGGCTGCGGCAGGTCGGGAATGGTTGTTCTGCGGCTGATGGTCGAATGCGGCGAACAGCCAGACAAAGCCCTGGAGCGTTTGCGGGCGCTGCGTCCTTGTGCCGTGGAAACAGACGCCCAATTGGCCTGGGCAGCACAGAATTTTCAGGCTCAAGTCGTATAGTCTTAGGCCGAAATCTGTTCAGGCGCGTGCACGGGTTTGCGAGGCCGCAGCTTTGCAACGTCGATCATCGCGCAGGGTGGGTCTGTAATGATGCCGGATGGCAAGGTGCTGAACGTGTTTCCAAAGATCAGATCGGCGTAAGCGTTCAGGTCCTGCGGCTCTGCTTCAGGCTGTGTATCGCAAAAGATGCGAATTCTGTCTGATTGCGCTCGGAAAGTTGCGTGGCATCCTTGCGTGCAATGTGACAATTCACTGCCACCTTCGAACTCGAACCCGTCGCTTGTGGCGGCTGTGGCCTGCTTCATCGCCTCGGAAATTGAGCGTGCCAGCCGCGCCAGGGCAGGGCAGGTTTTGCCCGTCCGCTGACACACCGTTGCACTGTATTCATGCGTCTTCGTCTTCCAGATCATCCTGCGCCCTCCGCGCGTGGTGGGCAGGAGAGTTGGGTCAGGTGGGACGGCAACGTGCTGTCAGGACCTGCCCGGACACCCCGCCCGAGTTTCGGTTTCAGTTCCGATGGCAGGTCTCCTGACTTGCGGGTCATGGCTTTGCCGACCTTCCCAGCCTTTGGGGCCAGTGGTGTTTTGGCATCGCTCACCGCTTACAGTTGCGGGGGCAGTCGCGGATTTGGTTTGCGCCCGGATGACCAGACTGAACCGCACCGTGTTCCCTTTTCATCCCGACCCCTTGTGGGGGACAGGAACCATCACACAATCGCTAGCGTCTGATCCGGTTCCGAGTCAAGCTGATCTTTTACCCCGACGTGTGGTCATGCTGGATGGGGGGAACGTTCCTCTTTAGTGTTTAAAAAATTGAAGCCAAGCAATTCAGTTTTTCAGTGCAGGGTCAGGGATCATGTTGGACGCAGAGCAGACGGTGTCGGCTGAAGATTTCCTTTTCCCATCCGGGTCCACGACCCTTGCAGCACGGTTGTACCGACCGCTGTCAGAGCCTGAAACCGTGGTTGTGCTGAATAGTGCAACGGGTGTGCCGCGCGACTATTATCGCCACTTCGCGCATTGGCTTGCGGCAGAGCGAGGCATGGCATGTCTGACCTATGACTACCGGGATTTCGGGCATTCTCTGACCGGTCGCATGAAAGATGCGCGTGCGACAATGGCGGATTGGGCCTTGATCGATATGCCAGCGGCGCGGGCGGAAATGCGCAGGCGTTATCCCGATGCGCAGCAATGGACCATTGGTCATTCCGTTGGTGCGATGCTGGGGCCTGTTCAGCCCGACATCGACCAAATCGATCGGATGATTTGCGTGTGTTCGGGGCTCGTAACCCTCAGTGATCACCCATGGCCTTACCGTGGATTGGCCGGTGTTTTCTGGTATGGACACGCACCGGTACTGGTCAAAGCACTTGGCTATCTGCCGGGAAAGGCGATCGGGTTTGGTGCGGATTTGCCGGCCTCAGTCTACTGGCAATGGCGCAAATGGTGCACGGCTCCTTTGAATTATGTACCTGAAATCGGACAAAACCTTCCTGAGGCGCGTTGGGACGGCTCCGGTAGACCCGTGGATTTGTTCACTTTCGAGGACGACCAGATGGTCCCGCCCGAAGCTGTCTGGCGGCTTGCCGACCTTTATGGCGCCGAGGCTAAGCGGCACCTGCTTAGGTCTGATGACTTCGGATTGTCAGAGATTGGCCATATCGGAGCTTTTGCTCGGCGTAATGCGGCAGTTTGGCCGAGCCTGATCGCGTGATCAGGCTCGACTTTTGAATTACCGAGCACCTTTCGCTTAGCGCCCTTTATGCAGTTTTCGATCCTTCATGACACCCCGCACCATCTTACCGAACGCTTTGTCCCGTGCCCGGGATTGGGCGACGGTTTCCGAGTTGCGCTGATCTTCGCGCCGAAGCTTTCGCCATCGATCCAAGCGGGCAGGGTCAAGCACGCCTTGTTTGATCGCCCGCTGTACGGCACAGCCTGGTTCGGATTCGTGCTGACAATCTGAAAAACGGCAGTTCAGGCCAAGTTCGGTGAGGTCCGAGAACACCTCGTCGATACCGTCCTGAGCTTCAAGCAGACGCAATGCGCGCATTCCAGGCGTATCAATCAGCCAGCCGCCGTTGCGCATCCGATGTAACGCGCGCGCCGTGGTTGTGTGCCGACCGCGAGCGTCGTTCTCGCGAATACCTGATGTCGCCAGATCCTGATCGGTCAAGCCGTTGGACAATGTTGTCTTGCCAACACCTGACGACCCAACCAGTGCTCCGGTCTGGCCTTTGGGGCACCAGGATAAGACCTTTTCCATTTCCGTTAGGTCCAGCGCGTTGATCGCCAGAACTGTCAGAAACGGGTCCAGAGCCTGCACCTGTTCCGAGAAACGATTGGGGTCATCCGATTGGTCAGCCTTTGTCAGGACAACAACCGGGTAACATCCTGCCTGATGTGCAAGTGCCAGATAACGCTCTAGCCGGGGCAGGTTGAAATCAGCGTTGCACGAACTGACGATGAACAGCACATCGACATTGGCAGCGATCAGTTGCGTCGCAGCGCCTGTACCGGCGGCGCGTCGGTGTAACAGGCTGCGCCGGTCGAGTAGATGTTGCACGCGATTGTCGTCGTCCGTGAGAACCCAGTCTCCGACGGCATAGCTGCCGGTCGATTGATCAAGGGTCAGCAATGGAGTTTCGCCCTGCGGGTTCAGCCCGATCAGGCGGTCCCTATGAACGGAAGCGATGCGAAAAGGCGTGCACGAAGGATGAGCCGCGTGTTGCGCGGCAAAGTGAGAGGACCATCCAAGGTCCGAAAGTGAAGAATTCATTGGTCTGCCTGTTGTCAGAAACAGCAATCCCAACGGATGGCGATCGCGCATCCCCGGGTCATGTGTTCAGGCAGTCAGCAAGTAGTGTGAGATCAGAACCGCGCTGCCCGAAGGGTTTTTGTTACAATCATAAAGCCCTCCTGTGGCTAAGGTTCATGAAGTGAGAGGTTGGACATCGACCCAAGCGGGGCTCGTTGTGGCTGCTTCCTTCCGGACCTGACCAGGTTGGCGAGGCGCTCGCCCGCGCCAACCTCTCGAGTCTGGATATAGGGAAGGTGTGGGCAAAAGACAACCCGTCAGAATGTCAGGCGAATACGTTCGAACCCATTGGAATCTGATTCCAGCAGTCTGGCTTTGAACGGGCGCAATTCGTTAATGTGTTTTAACGCACCCGGACCGGTTCGAAGCACGGATTGTGTACCTGTTTGGGGTGCCAGCACAAAAGGATAAGGTTGCTGCGCGATTGGATCAGGCGGAAGGCGATCGGACAGGTAATCCCGCACCAAATCCTTGATGTCCAGCGACGGCAGATTGATGCGTTGGGCCGTGGAAGCGGCGGGGAAATGCCCACCACCGCTGACGCGGTAATTGTTGCTGGCCAGCACTAATCTCTGTTCAGGAAGAACCGGCTGGCCTGCGTATTTCAGGTCGCGAATCCGTCTGTTAGCAGGATCGATCATGCGCCCCTCGGCGTTGAAGCGCGCTGGTTGCGACGGATCAATTTTATAGGTCAGGCCAAAGATGACGTCGAAATTGTACCCGGCGCGTTCGGGGTTGATCAGATCCGTTTCGACATCACAGGCAAGCTGGTTGAACATGCTTGCCGACATTTCAAGCCAGTCCAGCACATCTGCGCCGCTGATCTGGATGGCACGCAATTCGTTGGGAAACGGATACAGATCCGCAACATGACGCAGGCATATTTCTCCTGCCGGAACATCCGTAAAGTGCCTGGGGCCTGCGCGGCCGCCGCTTTTACCGGGAGCCACGACTGACAAAAGCGGTAATTCGCCCGGGGCGGATCCATGCAGGAAAGGACGCAGAGCTGCAGCCTGTGCCGCGGCAACCAGGGCCAGCCCGCGATCTGGTGCGCAGAAGCTGAAATAGCTGTGCATGGTGTCAGCCACGTGCGCCACAGGTTTGGCCACTGCGCGACGGGTTTGACGATGGGCATTGGCAACAAGGCGCACCAAGTCATCGTCTTCATCGACCTCAGCGCCATTTTCACAGACAGGGTGCAGTTCAACGTGGCAATCCGTAACGCTGAACCCGGCATCTGGCCGAGGTGTAACAACCAGATCGATTACGCCAAGATACGACCCCGCGGAACCGGCCATGACAACCGGTGTTTCATGTATCAACCCTTTTTCCTGATCGAGATACGAGGCGTCGCCGTGGCCGCCGCCTGGAAAGGTCAAGTGAGTGTGCCCGGCGACAATTGCGTCGATTCCATCTATAGCTGCCAGGGGGATGACGGCGTTTTCCATGCCTTCAGAAGCATCCGCCGGACCCAGGCCTGAATGGGCCAACATCACTATCAGATCACACCCTTGATTGCGCAGAAGCCCAGTCAGGTCGCGCGCGGTTGAGAAGATACCGCTGGCTGTTACCTCTCCGTTCAGGTGATGTTCTTCCCAGCGGACGGTCTGGGGGGGAAGACCAGAAATAAGGCCGATGCGAATGGGTGTCTCGGTGCCGTTCACAGATACGGTTCGGTCCAGGATTGCATGGCTATGCCAGATCTGATTGCCGCCCGAGCGAAGCAAGTTGCTGCACAAAACCGGGCATGGCGCTTGTGCGAGGATGTCGTCCAAGGTTGACAGCCCAAAGCCGAAATCATGGTTTCCAAGGCCGATGGCGTCGTAACCAAGCGCCGCGAACGCCTGCATCATCGGATGCGGTGTGTCGTTACGGACAGCCCATTCGCCCAGAGGTGTACCCTGAATAGAATCTCCGTTGTCCACCAAAAGGACCAACGTGTCATGGGCTTGTTGACGGGCGTTTCGGATCAGGCTGGCGGTGCGCGTTAACCCAAGCGTCGGGTCCTGGGTGTCCGTGTAATAGTCAAAACCTGTCAGGTGCATATGCAGGTCAGTCGTTGCCAGAATGCGAACACGCCCGTAGTTTTTCGCGGGGCGTACCTGCTTCAATGGGTTTTGCTTCACTTTGGATAGTCTGCTTTTGAAAAGGGTTATTGATTAAATAGCATAGAGCGTAACTTAAATGATTTTTCCGAGGCCGCCATGCGGCTTTTCGACGGCGGCGATGTGTAGCGCAAAGGATTGAATTGCCATTGCAACGCAGGCTGTGACATGACAGCCCTGTGCCCCGAACCAAAAGGAAACCCAATGAAACACGCAGAGCAGGTGACGTTTGGCGGCTCGGGTCTGGATCGGGCGGCCCATATTCGCGGGAGCGCTGAACTTCTGGCAGAAGCGACAAACAACCCGGCCGCGCAATGCATGATGGTGTGGCGCGGCAAAGTTCTGGTTGAAGGTGACGGGCTGGATCAGCTTGCTTTGCTGCCTATGACGCATTCGTTGGTCAGTGACGGCCCCGAAGGCGTAGTTGAGGCCCCGGTTTTTTTGGGTTTGACCGCCGAAGATGCGCCTTTGTTTGCCTTGGATATCTCGGCCTGGACGGCCGAAGGTCTGGACCTGACCGGACTAGGGGAGTTCGTAGACAAATCTGAGCAGCAGCACCCGGATTTGCCGGATGGGTATGTTTTTGCCGAGTTGCGCCGGATCATGACGCGATTGTCAGCGCGGGATGCGGAACTGGCCGCGATGGCTAAGGCAGTGATCGGCTGGCACGAAACGCATCGATTTTGCGCGCGTTGCGGTGCAGCCAGTGAGATGTCGCAAGGCGGTTGGCAACGCAGTTGTCCATCATGTGGCGGGCAACACTTCCCACGTACCGACCCTGTTGTGATCATGTTGATCACATATGGGGAGAATGTGCTGATGGGGCGGTCTCCGGGTTGGCCCGAGGGGATGTTTTCGTTGCTGGCCGGCTTTGTCGAGCCCGGAGAAACCTTGGAAGCTGCCGTACGCCGCGAGGTAATGGAAGAGGCGGGCGTGCCGGTCGGGGAAGTATCCTATCTGTCCAGCCAGCCCTGGCCATTCCCGGCTTCGTTGATGTTCGGCTGCGCGGGTGAGGCACTATCGTGTGACATCGCTATTGATCCCGTCGAGATCGAAGAGGCGATGTGGGTGAGCAAATCCGAGATGATGCAGGCCTTTGCCGGGGACCATCCAACTCTGTTGCCCGCTCGCAAAGGTGCAATCGCACATTTTCTTCTTGAGAACTGGCTTGCGGATACGCTGGACTGACGAAATATTGGCGCGGCCATAAACATCGAAGGGTATCATGCAGTTTTCAGCCCGTGAGGATATCGAAGCCCCAATCAACGCGGTATTCGACATGGTGTCGGATTTCGAGCGGTTCGAACGCATGGCCATGCGCCGGGGGATCGACGTAAGGCGCTCAGATGCCGAGGCGATCTTTGCTGCGGGAACTGAATGGCAGACAGAGTTCAAGCTGCGCGGCAAGTTGCGCCAGATGTCGGTGATCATGGCGGGCTACGACCGGCATTCGCAAATGCGTTTCGAGGCCAACAGCAAGGGCATGACCGGCCTGACAAGTGTGGATTTTCTGGCCCTGTCACCGCGCAGAACGCGCCTGAGCCTCGAGATGTCACTGGCGGCCAAAACCTTGCCTGCACGCCTGTTGTTGCAATCTGTAAAGTTGGGCCAATCCCGGTTTCGCAAACAGCTGCAATCCCGGCTGAGTGAATTTGCACGCGAGTTGGAGCAGCGCCATCTGCATGGCGCATAACAAAACGCTGTTGCGCTGTTACATTGTGCGATTGAGCAAAAGAGGCAGGTTGTCGAGTTGAACGGCCACAAGCGCTAGCGTGATGATCGCTTGCAAGGAGGCTGGGCGCAGCAACCTGCGCCAATCCAAATTTGCCCAATCGAAGGAATTGTTACCTATCCGCGCGGTTGCGCGGCTGGGTAAACGCCCAGTATTTCAACGTTGGTCGTGAAATGCTCTAACTCGTCCATGGCCAGTTGTACATTCCGGTCGTCGGGATGCCCGACGATATCTGCATAGAACTGTGTCGCGGTGAAGGATCCGTCGACCATATAGCTTTCCAGCTTGGTCATGTTGATCCCGTTGGTAGCAAAGCCGCCCATCGCCTTGTAAAGCGCCGCCGGGATATTGCGGACCTGAAACACAAAGCTGGTGATCATGCCATGTTCGCCGCGACGTGTCAGATCGAACTGGCGGGACATCACAAGGAAACGGGTCGTGTTGTCGTCACTGTCCTCGATGTGGCGGGCCAGCACATTCAGGTTGTAGATCTCACCAGCCAATTCGCTGGCCAGCGCTGCAGAGTGGAGGTCGCCCACCTCAGCCACTTCGCGTGCCGCGCGGGCGTTGTCGGGGCTGACACGCCCGCGAATGTCGTGCTTTTTCAGGAACCCCGCGCATTGCGGCAGCAGCACCAGATGAGAATGTGCCTCGGTGATATCTTCCAGTTTTGCGCCGGGGACGCCCAACAAGTTGATATGTACCCGCACAAATGCCTCGCCGATGATATGCAAGCCGCTATGAGGCAACAGCCGGTGAATATCGGCGACCCGTCCGTAGGTTGTGTTTTCGACCGGAAGCATCGCCAGATCGGCCGCGCCGGAACGAACCGATTCGATCACATCTTCGAAAGTACGGCAGGGCAGGGCCTCCATATCGGGCCGCGCGTTGCGGCACGCCTCGTGACTATAGGCGCCCGGTTCACCTTGAAATGCGATGCGATTGGTCATTTGGTCGATTCCATGCAACAAGTTCGCGATTTGGTCGTTTCGTCGCGGTGTCTATACCTTGCCTCTCGTAAGGGGAAGCCTTAGACAGCAGCCCAGACAGCTGAAATGGACTCGCGATCAATGTTCGACACGATGACAGTTACCAAGGCCGCTGCAGGCCTGTTCGGCACTTTCCTGGTGCTGCTTCTGGCCAAATGGGGGGCGGATGTCCTCTATTCTTCCGGTGGCCATGGCCACGCTGAGGCCGCCTACATTATCGAAACCGAAAGCTCGGGCGAAAGCGCCGACGGTGAAGAAGTGGTCTTCGAAGACCTGCTGGCCGCCGCTGACGTTGAGAAAGGTGCCAAGGTTTTCCGCAAGTGCACCGCGTGCCACAAGCTGGAAGACGGCGCAAACGGAACGGGCCCATACCTGTACGCTGTTGTGGACCGCCCTGTTGCATCGGCCAAGGGCTTTACAGGTTACTCGGCCAGCATGCAGGCCCACGGCGGCAACTGGACGCCTGAGGCGCTGGATGCCTTCCTGGAACGCCCAAGCGCCTACATCTCGGGCACATCGATGAGCTTTGCGGGTCTGAAAAAGCCGCAGGATCGCGCAGACGTGATTGCCTATCTGCAGACAATCGGCAACTGATTGCCAGTCAGATCAAAGCTTTCCAAAGCCGCTGCCCCATGCAGCGGCTTTTTTTGTCTGAAGGAAACTTCACAAAGCGCTCACGCATTCTAAACTTGAATCTGTCAGCGTTGGCACTTTAGCTAGCGGTTACGACATTGATGATAACAATGACCCAAAGGACGAGCCACATGATATCCCTGATGCCCGCTGCACGTGATCTTAAGATACGGCCTTGGGCTGGCATATTGGGGCTGTGCACGGCTTTGATCACTCCGCAAATCGTGCAGGCTTTGGACGATGGTGTTACCAGCAGTCATGGCTACTCATATTTCGGCAATCTGGATTATCCCGCTGATTACGCTCACCTGAACTATGTGAACCCGGATGCTCCTAAAGGTGGTGAGCTTTCTTTGGCTGCCTCGGGCACGTTCGATTCTCTCAATCCCTATTCCCGCAAGGGGCGCGCTGGCGCTTTGACGACGCTGCAATATGATCGCTTGTTTGAAAGTGCGGATGACGGTGTCGGGCAATATTACGGAGTATTGGCAGAAAGTCTGGAGTATGACGAAGGTCGGAACTACGTCATTTTTCACCTGCGACCCGAAGCAACCTTTTGGGATGGAACGCCGGTGACGGCGGAAGATGTCGTCTATAGCCACCGCCTGTTCATCGAACAGGGTCTGCCCTCTTACGCGCAGGCCGTAGGTCGCATGGTGACGGGGGCCGAAGCGCTGGATGAACATACGGTTAAGTTCTCGTTTAACCCCGAAGTCACACGCCGTAGCCTGATCGAAACAGTAGGCTCGACCCCCGTATTTTCAAAAGCGTGGTTCGAAGCGGATGAGTCCAGGCGCCTGGATGAGCCTCGCCTGGAAGTAGCGGTTGGATCAGGTCCGTATAAGCTTGACAGCTACGACATCAATCGTCGGATCGTTTACAAGCGCCGTGATGATTATTGGGGCAAGGATCTGCCGTTTAATGTTGGCCGGAACAACTTCGACACAATCCGCGTCGAGTACTTTGCTGATCAGACCGCGGCGTTCGAGGGTTTCAAAGCCGGTGAGTACACGCTGCGTATCGAAAGCGACCCCAAGCTTTGGGCGACGGGGTATGATTTCCCCAAGCTGAGCGAAGGCGTGGTGGTTCGCGATGAGATCGTGGATGGTAGTCCGCCGACCCCATCGGGTTTTGTTTTCAATCTGGGAAAACCGCAGTTTGCTGACAAGGATGTCCGCAAAGCCCTTGCCTTAGCCTTTAATTTCGAATGGGCAAACGAGTCTTTGCTGTTCGGGCTGAATGCGCCACGCAATTCCTTCATTCAAGGCACCCCGCTTGAGGCAAAAGGTCTGCCTGAAGGTGATGAGCTGGCGTTTTTGCAAGCGTTGGGTAACGTTGTGCCCGGAGACTTTCTGACAGAGCCTGCTGTCTTGGCCCACGAGTCAAATCCTGCGCGTCTGAACGATCGGAGAAATCTTCGCAAAGCAGCGAAAATACTGGACGAGGCCGGTTGGCCTGTTGGTGATGGCAATGTGCGGCGCAATGCCGAAGGGCAGACATTGAAGGTGAATATTCCCTATCCTTCAAACCTGCCGACATCGACAGCAACCATGATCGAAACCTACGTTCAGAACTTGCAGTCTATTGGTGTCGACGCTTCGGCTGAAAAGGTTGACCCGGCGCAGTACACCCTTCGCAGCCGCGAGAGGGACTACGATATGGTCTATTCCACACGTTACGGTTCATTCCTGTCCACAGGCGGCGGGTTAAGCCAGATGTATGGATCGGAAGAAGCTGCATTCAGCCTCTTTAACCCCGCCGGATTGGCTAGCCCCCTAGTTGACGCAATCATTGAAGCGTCTTTTGAAACCGACAATCAGGCAGATCAGGACACGGCACTTACTGCGCTTGATCGCGCCTTGCGTTATGAGTTCTTCGTGGTCCCTGTGGGATTCATCGCTGACTACTGGACGGCATATTACGATATGTACGAATACCCCGAAAACCTGCCGCCCTATTCGTTGGGTCATCTGGATTTGTGGTGGATCAATCCGGAAAAAGAGGCTGCGTTGAAAGCGAAAGGCGCACTGCGATAACATGGGCGCCTATATTCTAAGACGCTTGTTGCTGATCATTCCAACCCTTTTGGGCATCATGATCGTCAACTTCACGCTGGTACAATTCGTGCCGGGTGGACCGGTCGAGCAGATCATCGCGCAGATCGAAGGTCAGGGGGACGTATTTGCCGGATTTGCGGGTGGAGGCGATGCTGGCGCAGGTTCTGAACCCGCAGGTGGTGTTTTCGATGATAAATATGTCGGCGCACGCGGCCTGCCGCCCGAGTTCATTGCTGAGTTGGAAAAAGAATTCGGTTTCGACAAACCGCCTTTGGAGCGGTTCCTGATTATGATGGGCAACTATCTGACGCTGGACTTCGGCGAGAGTTATTTCCGTTCGATCAGTGTGATTGATCTGGTGCTTGAAAAGATGCCGGTTTCAATCTCATTGGGTCTGTGGTCGACCCTGATTGCTTATCTGGTTTCTATTCCGCTGGGCATCCGCAAGGCGATCAAAGATGGATCACAGTTCGATACCTGGACCAGCGGGGCGATCATTGTGGCTTATGCGATCCCGGGCTTTCTGTTTGCGATCCTCCTTCTGGTGCTGTTCGCGGGTGGGTCGTACTGGCAGATCTTCCCGCTGCGTGGGCTGACCTCGGACAATTGGGAGAGCCTGAGCCTCTTCGGCAAGATAGCGGACTACTTCTGGCATATTGCGCTGCCGACCATTGCGCTCACGATCTCGGCTTTTGCGACACTGACATTGCTGACCAAGAACTCGTTTCTGGATGAAATCAAGAAACAATATGTCATGACGGCCCGCGCAAAGGGGCTGAGCGAGCGAAAGGTGCTGTATGGTCATGTTTTCCGCAACGCGATGCTGATCGTGATCGCGGGCTTTCCTGCTGTGTTCATCGGCGTTTTCTTTGGTGGGTCGATCATCATCGAGACCATTTTCTCGCTGGACGGTCTGGGCCGTCTGGGATTCGAGGCAGCCGTGGCGCGCGATTACCCGGTGATTTTCGGCACCCTCTTCATCTTCGGCCTGATGGGGCTGGTCGTTGGTATCATTAGCGATCTTATGTATGTGCTGGTCGATCCGCGCATCGACTTTGAAAAGCGGGAGGGGTAAATGGCGCTCTCCCCTCTGAACCAGCGTCGCTGGAACAACTTCTGTCGCAACCGGCGCGCGTTCTGGTCGCTCATCATATTCTCGGTTCTGTTTGGCCTTTCCCTATGCGCCGAGTTTATCGCAAATGACAAACCTATCCTCGTGAAGTACCGGGGTGAGTTCTATACGCCGATCTTCAATTTCTATGCGGAAACGGAATTTGGTGGCGATTTCCAGACGGAAGCCATTTATCGCGATCCCGAAGTTCAATGCCTGATCGACAGTGGCGGACTGGAAGAGTGTTTCGACGATCCCGAAGGCATTATGGAACAAATCGACGCCGGGACATTCCAGTCGGAAGGGTTCGAGCGTGGCTGGGCGCTTTGGCCGCTGATCCCATACTCCTTCAACACATCGGTAGACCGACCTGGGGCTGCGCCTTTGCCGCCTAACGGTCAGAATCTGTTGGGCACGGATGACACCAAACGCGATGTGCTGGCACGCGTGATATACGGGTTCCGGTTGTCGATCCTGTTCACACTGCTTGTGACCGGTGCCGCCAGCCTGATCGGCATTTTCGCTGGTGCCATTCAAGGGTTCTTCGGCGGTTGGTTGGATCTGATCTTTCAACGGATCATCGAGATCTGGTCAGCGACGCCTTCGTTATATGTGATCATCATCATGTTCGCTGTTCTGGGCCGAAGTTTCTGGCTGCTGGTAGCGTTGATGATCCTGTTCAGTTGGACAGGACTGGTCGGTGTCGTACGCGCGGAATTCCTGAGGGCCCGAAACCTTGAATATGTGCGCGCGGCGCGTGCGCTGGGCGTCGGCAACATGACCATCATGTTCCGCCATATGCTGCCCAATGCAATGGTGGCCACTCTGACGTTCATGCCCTTCATTGTCACCGGAACCATCGGCGGTCTCGCCTCGCTGGATTATCTGGGCTTTGGATTGCCATCTTCGGCCCCGTCTTTGGGAGAGCTGACCTTGCAGGCAAAACAAAACCTGCAAGCCCCGTGGCTGGCTTTCACTGCCTTTTTCACCTTTGCCATCATGCTGTCGCTGCTGGTCTTCATTTTCGAGGGCGTGCGGGATGCGTTTGATCCTAGAAAGACCTTCTCATGAGCTTGCTGGATGTGAACAACCTCAAGGTCTCGTTCCGGCAGGACGGTCAGGTCAGTGCTGCTGTCAAAGGCGTGTCTTTTACCGTGGATCGGGGTGAAACCGTTGCGTTGGTGGGCGAATCCGGCTCAGGCAAATCCGTAACGGCTTTGTCGACAGTGTCACTGCTGGGTGACAGTGCGCTGGTTGAAGGATCGGTGACCTATGATGGGCAAGAGATGATTGGCGCCTCGGAACAACACCTGATGGATGTACGCGGCAATGACATAAGCTTCATCTTTCAGGAGCCAATGACCTCGCTGAACCCGCTGCACACGATTCAAAAGCAAATGGCGGAATCGCTGGCGCTGCATCAGGGGGTAACCGGTGACGCGGCGCGGGGGCGGATTTTGGAGCTACTGACCAAGGTTGGTATCCGCGACCCCGAGGACAGGTTGGACAGCTACCCCCACCAGTTGTCTGGTGGACAAAGACAGCGGGTGATGATCGCAATGGCGCTGGCCAACAAGCCGGACATTTTGATTGCCGATGAACCGACAACGGCGTTGGATGTGACCATTCAGGCGCAGATACTCGAGTTGTTGGCCGAATTGCAGAAATCCGAGAATATGGGGATGCTGTTCATCACCCATGATCTGGGTATCGTACGCCGGATTGCCGACCGCGTTTGTGTGATGAAGGATGGTGAGATTGTCGAAACCGGTGTCACGCAGGACATCTTTGACAACCCACAGCATCCCTATACCCGGAAACTTTTGGCCGCGGAACCTTCGGGTCAGCCCGAACCGGTTGCCTCAGACGCGGAAGAGGTCGCGCGCACCGATCACCTGAAGGTCTGGTTCCCAATCCAGCGCGGATTTCTGAAGCGTACTGTTGGCTATGTGAAGGCGGTGAATGACGCCACGCTGAGTGTACGCGCGGGTGAGACTTTGGGAATCGTCGGCGAAAGCGGTTCGGGCAAGACTACGCTGGCGCTGGCGATCATGCGCCTCATTGCGTCCGAAGGCGGCATCACCTTCCGCGATCAGGATGTGCGAAGATGGTCTACCCGCGAATTACGCAGATTGCGCAAAGATATGCAGATCGTGTTTCAAGACCCGTTCGGCAGCCTTAGCCCACGCATGACCTGTCAGCAGATCATCGCGGAAGGTCTTGCCATTCACAACATTGACCCTCACCGCGCCCCGCGTGAGCTGGTCGCCGAGGTGATGACCGAAGTGGGGCTGGATCCTGCGGCGATGGACCGGTATCCGCACGAGTTCTCAGGCGGACAGCGCCAGCGTATCGCAATTGCGCGCGCGATGGTTTTGCGGCCCAAACTGCTGGTGTTGGACGAACCGACCAGCGCGCTGGACATGACGGTGCAGGTTCAGATCGTTGATCTGCTGCGCGATCTGCAGAAGAAATACGGGTTGGCATATCTGTTCATCAGCCACGACCTGAAAGTCGTGCGGGCGATGTCGCATAACGTAGTCGTCATGCGAAATGGGGATGTGGTGGAAATGGGTGCGGCCGAGGCTTTGTTCGAAAACGCTCAGACTGACTATACTCGCGAGTTGATTGCAGCGGCGGGCTGAAATCAGCCCGCCTTCCTCAGGCCATCACGCGCTTGCCTTTTCTTTGGTCGCCGCTTTCGGCACTGGCCCGCGCAGTTCTTCGTAGTGATCAAAGGTCAGCTTGACCCACCCGGTTCCGCGCGTGGCACTGGCAAGGGTGCGATGCAGTTCATCCTCGGTCACCGCGGGGATTTGGGCGTTGAAGATCTCCCATCCTGACGCGTTTGGGTTGCCCTCAAATCCCAGAACCTGCCCTTGCAGCGAGCTGATCGTTGGGACGAGATCGCCAACAAAATCGGATGGCAAGTGAATCTCGGCGTTCAGCATCGGTTGCAGAACCACTGGTTTGGCCTGAGGCAGCGCTTCACGCACCGCGTTCTTGCCTGCGGTGCGGAACGCATAATCCGAACTGTCCACGTTATGGTGTTTACCGTCGCTCAGCGTGACTTTGACGTCGACGACGGGGAAACCCTCGGGACCTTGCTCCAGTGCATCCTTAGCCCCGTGTTCCACCGACGGGATGTAGTTCTTGGGTACTGCGCCGCCTTTGACAACTTCTTCGAACTTGAACCCCGATCCGCGAGGTAGGGGCGTGACCGAGATCACCACATCCGCAAACTGTCCGGCGCCGCCGGATTGTTTGCGATGACGGTGGCGATGTTCGACAGGCGCGCGGATGGTCTCGCGATAGGCGGTTTCGACCTGATCCGCTTCAATCTCGATCCCAAAATCCTCGGCCAGCTTCGCGGTCACACGGCGCATGTGTTGCGGGCCTTGCGATCCAAGGATCGAATGGCCGCTCAACTCATCCTGTTGCAGGTGCAGGCCGGGGTCGATCTCGGCCAGACGGCTTAGGGCGTTGGACAGGCGCACATCGTCCCTTTCATGCGCGGGTGAGACGATCTGACGATGCGCGACCGGATGCGAGGCCGCCCATTCCGGCAGTTCAGTCGCAGAATTGCTGTCGTAGATATAGCCGGGGTTGAGGTGGTCGGATTTGACCGCCAGACCAATCTGCCCGGCTTCCAGCGTTGCGATTTGGGTCTTGGCATCAAGCGTTGTCAGATTGCCAACGGTCTCACCGCCCAAAGCTTCATGCGCTTTGACGCCATCCCCAAGCCCGCGCAGAACAACGATCTTTCCGATGTGCTTTTTGACATCTGCAAAACCGGCAATGGCTCGGGCACTGTCGGCGGCTTCGTCCCGCCCGGCGGCGATATCGAATTCAGGCGCTTCGTGCCGCAGCGCCTTCATCAGCCGCGTCAGGCCGTTGCCATGGCTCGCGGCACCCAGGCATGCTGGAATCAACTGATGATTTTGCAAGACTTGTGCGGCCAGGTCATAAACCTCGTCGCTGGGGGGCTGCTTGTCTTCGATCAGTTGCTCCAACAGATGGTCGTCAAAATCAGACAGAGTTTCCAGTAACTCGGTGCGCGCTTCCTGCTCTCGGTCTTCCACGGATTGAGGCAACTCGATCAGGGCCGAGGGTTGGCCCTCTTGATACTTCCAGGCCCGTTCAGAAATCAGATCAACCGCGCCGATGATCGTGTCTCCTTCGCGGATTGGCACCTGACGCAGGGCGATATGATGGGTGCAGTACGTTTGCAGTGCTGCGATGATGTCGCGGATGCGCCCATTGGGATTATCCATGCGGTTGATGAATAGAAAGCAGGGGATGCCCGCTTCTTCCACCAGTCGAAGGTAAGGGGCGCACAGAACGGCAGCATTGGGATCGGGGGGCACAACCACGACCGCCGCGTCCGAGATGGCCATTGCAGGCCCGACATAGGCCAGCGCATCGCCGCCGCCATCTACGTCGATCGAACACCAAGGCTCGTCCAGGTAAGAAAAACCGTGCAAATGCACGGTTCCGGAAACATCGAATGTTGTGGGGCGCCCGTCGAGGCGGCTGATGGCCTCGACCAGGGTAGTTTTGCCCGATTGGCTGGGCCCGAGGACGGTGAAAACGCGCATTAGTGTTGTCCCTCTTTCAGGTTGCAGAATGGCTGCACGAAAGGGGCGTCCGCCGCTTTTTCGTCGGCAAGGACCGTCTGTATTTGCCCGCCTCAGGGCGCAGAATGGATGGCCAGTCTGCCCCTTGAGTGTGGAGAAAAGCGCAGGCGCGCGTCAAGCCCCCGTTGTGCCCAGTGGCCTGCGGGCCCGGCGAGGCCCGCAGAAGAAGAGATCAGATCGCCGAGCTGTGGCCTGCCTTGCTCAGGTCATAGGCGTCAAAGCTGCGGGCGATCATCCGGGTCAGGGCGCGTGCCTCGGGCGGGATGAAAAGCCCGTCTTCGGTGATCCGCAACAGCCCGTCGAATGCGGCATTGGCGGAATGATACATGTCATTCAACGCGGCGGCCGAGATGTCGTGGTCGCGCAGGATTTCGGCACTGTTGATCTTAAAATCGCACATCAGCGCCTCGATCAGGCGCGCGCGCAAAATGTCCTGACCCTTGAACAGGTGCCCGCGGGCGGTCGAAAACTGCCCGTCGCGAACCGCTTTGGCATGGGCCGAGGTGGCCGAGGCGTTCTGCGCATAGCCTTGCGGAAAGCGCGAGATCGAACTGGCCCCGACGCCGATCAGAACATCGGCCTGATCGTCGGTATACCCTTGGAAGTTACGCTTTAGACGTCCCGCGTGCAGGGCACGGGTCAGACCGTCATCTTGTATGGCGAAATGGTCGATGCCAATTTCGGCATAGTTGTCCCACAGGAACAGACGGCGGGCGGTATCGAACAGCTCGAGCCGTTGTTCCGGCGTGGGAAGCGCGTCGGACGGGATCATCTGTTGGCGCTTCGCCATCCAAGGCACATGTGCGTAGCCATACAAAGCCACGCGATCCGGGCTGAGCGACAGCAGCTTCTGCACGCTTTCGGTCATCCGGGCCTTTGTCTGATGCGGCAGGCCAAAAAGGATATCTGCGTTCAAACTGGTAATGCCACGTTCGCGGATCATGTCGATGGCGTCGCGGGTGGTGTCGTAGCTTTGGATGCGACCGATGGTTTTCTGAATTTCGTCGTCGAAATCCTGCACCCCGATCGACGCACGGTTCATACCTGCCTCTGCCAGCGCATCCAGACGGTCTTCATCAATTTCGTTCGGATCAATCTCGACCGAAAATTCGGCATCAGGCCCCATGGGCACAATACCCAGGATATATTGCGCCAATTCGCGCATCAGCTGCGCGTTCAGCAAGGTTGGCGTACCGCCACCCCAGTGCAGGCGCGATAGCACCACGCCTTTGGGCAGGCGTGCTGCAAGCAGGTCTAACTCGGCCTTCAGAACGTCCACATAGGCGATCACAGGGTTGTCGGTTTGGGTTCCCTGTGTCCGGCAAGCACAGAACCAGCACAGTCTACGACAGAATGGAACGTGGATGTACAGGGAAATGGCACTGCCGGGTTTGATCCCCGAAATCCAGTCACCAAACAAGTCTGCTCCCACATCATTGCTAAAGTGGGGGGCGGTGGGGTAGCTTGTGTAACGCGGTACTTTCGCGTCAAAAAGTCCAAGCTTTGCCAATTGTGGTTTCACTATCATGGCGATACCCTTAGGCGACAGATGACTTGGTTACTTTGATGGAGATCAAGTGGGGACCCGCATGACAATAAAAGCACAGTTTGATCATTCCAATTGCGAAGACTGCCCGATTCGGCATCGCGCAGTTTGTGCTCGTTGCGATGCGGATGAGCTGGAAGAGCTTGAAAGTATTAAATATTACCGCAGTTTCGAGGCGGGCCAGACCATCATATGGTCGGGCGATCAGATGAATTTTGTGGGCTCGGTCGTGGCCGGGATCGCTTCGTTGACGCAGACCATGGAAGATGGTCGGACCCAGATGGTGGGTTTGCTGTTGCCAAGTGATTTTGTCGGCCGCCCCGGGCGCGAAGTTGCGCCTTACGATGTGCAGGCGACCACAGATGTCGTCATGTGCTGTTTCCGCAAGAAACCGTTCGAAGAGTTGATGGCAACTACACCACATATCGCCCATCGCCTGTTGCAGATGACGCTGGACGAACTTGATGCTGCCCGCGAATGGATGCTGGTGCTTGGGCGCAAGACCGCGCGCGAAAAAATCGCCAGCCTGTTGTCGATCATTGCGCGCCGGGATGCGTCGATTAGCCAGAAGGGTCTGGCAGGGCCGATTGTGTTTGACCTGCCTCTGACCCGAGAGGCCATGGCAGACTATCTGGGCCTGACCCTTGAAACCGTGAGTCGCCAGATTTCGGCCTTGAAAAAGGAAGGCGTGATCACACTGGAAGGCAAGCGCCATGTGACCATTCCGGATATGGGCCGTCTCATGGAAGAAGCTGGCGACGACTCGGATGGTGGCTTTTTGGTCTGATCCTTGTGCGCGATGGGATAGGATAAACGCCGTGACCTTGGATCGCGGCGTTTAACAACTCAGGAGCATCGCATGGTTTTTAGCAGCGTCTTGGCAATGATTTTTATCGGCGCAATCGCCGGATGGCTTTCGGGAAAGATCATGGAGGGCCGCGGATTCGGTTTGCTGGGGAACATCATCGTCGGAATTGTCGGCGCGTTTCTGGCAGGCATGATTTTCCCCGCGCTAGGCTTTTCTGTGGGCGGAGGGTTCTTTTCCTCGGTCTTTTTCGCGACCGTGGGGGCCGTGATCCTGTTGTTTGTGATCGGCCTTATCCGAAAGGCATGACAAAAGCCGCCGACTTGGGCGGCTTTCGAACTTTTTGGCAGAGTTCAGTGTGCCAGGAAAACGGGAACTGAAGATTGTTCCAGCATGTTGCGGGTTGCACCGCCAAGTATTGCTTCGCGGAAGCGCGAGTGACCGTAGGCACCCATTACGATCAAGTCAGATTCCGTGTCCGACGCATGACGGTTCAGAATATCTGACACGCGCGTCATGGTCTTGCTCAGCACATCGATCTCACACTTGACCCCGTGTCGGGCCAGCATCTGAGACAGCATTCCGCCCGGATCCGACCGGTCAGGGCCGTGGCGCGGAGGATCAATGACAACGATGCGGGCCAGTTCCGCCTGTTTCAGGAAGGGCAGAGCGCGCCGGACGGCGCACATCGCCTCGACGCTTTCATTCCAGGCGATCATTACATTGCGTGGCACTTTCATTGGCGGAGTGTCGTCCGGAACCACCAGAACCGGGCAATGGCCTTCAAACATTGCGGACTCGATGATGGGTTCAGCTTCGGCCCCGCGATCTTTTCCATAGGGGTGCGGTAAAACCACAAGATCCGAAAACCGGGCCCGATGCGCGACATGGCGTCCGATGTCAGCGATCTGCGCCACACCATGTTCAGCAGACCAGCGAACGCCGGATTTACCCAAATAGTCTTGGGCAAATGCCAGCACCTCCTGCGCCTCGGTGTTGGCTCGGCTGAGCGTCTCCTGAACGATCAGGGCGTTCGCTCCGGCATAGTAATAGCCGGTCTGGCTGCGATCGACACCAAGGCACAGCGCCTCGGCATGGGCATCCTGCGACTCTGCCAGCGCTATAACCTGAGCCAATGCAGGCTCAGCCGTTTGCGTTTCGGTCATGACAGTGAGAATAGATTTGTACGCCATTTCGACCTCTTAGTTCGGGCATATGGTCTCATGTGACCGGTTGGCCCCTTTCATCCTTTATGCGTGTCACAGAAAACGCGGAACTGTCTTGATACAGATCAAAGCAATAGCGGCTGTCGTGCTTCAGAACGGCAGCCAGTCAAATAGGTTTCGCGTGTCAAAAGAATCAAAACCGCGCGAAGCACGGCAAAGGGACGCAATATGTCGAATTACATCAAGCTGATCGTGCTTGGTCTGGTCGTGGTGTTTGCCGCCATCGGATCAAATTATGCACGCGATTTGGCGTATCAGGTGCATGCGATTCTGGTGATGCTTATCGCCGGTGGATTGTTCATCTGGACGCTTCGAAACACAGAAGAGCCAGATATTCTTGTCGATCGCTCGGGCGAATACATGGATGACGTGATCCGCTACGGCGTGATCGCAACGGCCTTTTGGGGTGTGGTAGGGTTCCTGGCTGGAACCTTTATTGCGTTCCAACTGGCGTTTCCGGTGCTCAACTTCGAATGGGCCCAAGGGTATCTGAACTTTGGACGTTTGCGTCCGCTGCACACCTCGGCGGTGATTTTTGCATTTGGCGGTAACGCGCTGATCGCAACGTCGTTCTACGTGGTGCAGCGCACCAGCGCCGCGCGTCTGTGGGGTGGAAACCTCGCATGGTTCGTGTTCTGGGGCTATCAACTGTTCATCGTGCTGGCCGCGACCGGTTACATTCTGGGCGGTACTCAGTCGAAAGAATATGCCGAACCTGAATGGTATGTGGACCTGTGGCTGACCGTTGTTTGGGTCGCTTACCTTGCTGTCTATCTGGGCACGATCATCAAGCGGAAAGAACCCCACATCTATGTGGCAAACTGGTTCTATCTGGCGTTCATCGTGACCGTTGCGATGCTGCACCTGGTCAACAACATGACCATTCCGGTCAGCATCTGGGGTTCGAAGTCGGTCATCGTCTGGTCGGGTGTTCAAGACGCCATGATCCAGTGGTGGTATGGCCACAACGCTGTGGGCTTCTTCCTGACCGCGGGCTTCCTGGGCATGATGTACTACTTCATTCCGAAACAGGCCGAGCGTCCGGTCTTCTCGTACAAGCTGTCGATCATCCACTTCTGGGCACTGATCTTCCTGTACATCTGGGCTGGTCCGCACCACCTGCACTATACCGCGCTGCCTGACTGGGCCTCGACGCTGGGCATGGTGTTCTCGGTGATCCTGTGGATGCCGTCCTGGGGTGGTATGATCAATGGCCTGATGACCCTGTCGGGTGCATGGGACAAGCTGCGCACCGACCCGGTGATCCGGATGATGGTGATCTCGGTCGGCTTCTACGGCATGTCCACCTTTGAAGGCCCGATGATGTCGATCCGCGCAGTAAACTCGCTGAGCCACTACACCGACTGGACCATTGGTCACGTGCACTCGGGCGCGCTGGGTTGGAACGGCATGATCACCTTTGGTGCGCTGTACTTCCTGGTACCTGTCCTGTGGAAGCGCGAGCGTCTGTACTCGCTGCAGATGGTCAGCTGGCACTTCTGGCTCGCCACCATCGGCATCGTGCTCTACGCCGCTTCGATGTGGGTCACCGGTATCATGGAAGGCCTGATGTGGCGTGAAGTGGATGCCAACGGCTTCTTGGTGAACTCGTTCGCCGACACCGTGGCCGCCAAATTCCCGATGTATGTGGTGCGTGCGCTGGGCGGTGTCCTGTTCGTCGCTGGCTCGGTCATCATGTGCTACAACCTGTGGATGACTGTACGTAAAGCGCCGGCCAAAGAGGCCAGCCTGACCGTCGCAGTCCCGGCTGAATAAGGAGGGCCGGAGCAATGGCAATTCTCGACAAACACAAGATCCTCGAGACCAACGCGACCCTCCTGCTGATCTTCAGCTTCCTGGTCGTAACCATCGGTGGCATCGTTCAGATCACCCCGCTGTTCTACCTTGAGAACACCATCGAAAAGGTGGAGGGCATGCGCCCTTACACCCCACTCGAAATGGCGGGTCGTGAGATCTATCTGCGTGAAGGCTGCTATGTCTGCCACAGCCAGATGATCCGCCCGATGCGGGATGAGGTTGAGCGCTATGGCCACTACTCGCTGGCGGCTGAGTCGATGTATGACCACCCGTTCCAGTGGGGGTCCAAGCGTACCGGACCTGATCTGGCGCGTGTTGGTGGCCGTTACTCGGACGACTGGCATGTGCGCCATCTGCGCGATGCACAATCGGTGGTGCCGGAATCGGTGATGCCCAAGTATGGCTTCCTCGAAACCCGCAAGATCGACGGCGAGTATATCGGTGACATCATGGCTACCAACGCTTTGGTGGGAACGCCCTATACCGAAGACATGCTGGAGAACGCCGTGGCAGATTTCCGCGCGCAGGCCGATCCGGACAGCGACTATGACGGGTTGCTGGAACGCTATGGCGATAAAGTCAACGTGCGCAACTTCGACGGCCAGTCTGATCTGACCGAAGCCGACGCGCTGATCGCTTACCTGCAAATGCTGGGCACGCTGGTCGATTTCTCGACCTTCACCCCGGACGCAAGCCGCTAAGGAGGGTGTGATGGAAGAATATACACTCCTACGGCAGTTCGCGGATAGCTGGATGCTGCTTTTGTTGTTCGTCTTCTTTATCGGCATCATCATCTGGGTATTCCGCCCCGGTGCCAGCAAAGAATACAACGACACCGCCAACATCCCGTTCCGGCATCAAGACAAACCCGCCACATCCAAGGAGGCGCGGCAATGAGCAAGACACCTGAAAAACAGCCGGGTGATCCGAATACAACCGGTCATTCCTGGGATGGGATCGAGGAATTCGACAACCCGATGCCGCGCTGGTGGCTATGGACGTTCTATGCGACCATTTTCTGGGGTCTGATCTATACGATCATGTATCCGGCATGGCCGCTGGTTCAATCTGCAACAGCAGGGGTTCTGGGGTGGTCCTCGCGTGAGCTGGTTCAGCAGGAGCTGGTTTCGTTCGAAGAGGCAAACGCCCCTTGGAATGCCAAGCTGGTAGAGACATCGCTCGAGGATATCTCGAAGGACCCCGAGTTGCAGCAATACGCCGTGAACTCTGGCGGGGCCGTATTCCGCACCTGGTGCGCACAGTGCCACGGTTCCGGTGCTCAAGGCGCGCCCGGCTTCCCCAACCTGTTGGACGATGCATGGCTGTGGGGCGGTTCGCTTGAAGATATCGAGTACACCGTTGCCTATGGTATCCGGAACGAAGAAAGCGACGATGCGCGCTATTCTGAAATGCCGGCCTTTGGTGAGATTCTCGAAAGCGAAGAGATCACCCAGGTTGTCCAATACGTCATGTCTCTGACCAATGCGCAGACCGACGACGCGGCGGCGCAAGCGGGCAAAGTTGTCTTCGATGACAACTGTGCTGCCTGCCACGGCGAAAACGGCCAGGGCGACGTATTCCAGGGTGCTCCGAACCTGACGGACGCAATCTGGCTTTACGGCGGCAGTGAAGAAGCTCTGACTGAAACGGTCACATACAGCCGCTTTGGCGTGATGCCCCCGTGGGAAAATCGTCTGACCGACGCGCAGATCCGCGCTGTCACGGCCTATGTCCACCAGTTGGGTGGTGGTCAGTAAGTTTAAAGGAACACTTTCGGGCGGTTCGCTGCCCGAAAGTTGTGGCACCGGCTGTTCCATCTGTTCGCGCGTTTCCTGAACAGCCGGTGCCTTATTTTCCAACAAACCACCTTACAGACCTACAGCCCGCTTTCGTGGGGCTATTGGGGGCGTTCTTACGGCCCGAGTCTCAGGCTGCGACAATTGGTCGGCCTGAAGCGCGTGGTTTATAAGCGTCGTGATCGGTATCGCGACAATAGCCGGTTTTCTGTTAGAATACGTGAATAATTGGTTAAAAAAACGTCTACTCCGACATCTCAGAGGTCGGTTCATCTTCAAAAGATGTGTGTTCGATGCGCGTTTTGACCCATGTCAAAGTTCGCTTGCCCGTGATCTGGAACAAGACGCCTTCAGAAGACCCATTAGTGGAGCCAGCCAGTGAGCGATTCCGATCCTGCCCCCAGCCTTTACGCAGCCAGAGAGCCGATCTTTCCAAGACGTGTCTCAGGGCCGTTTCGGAACCTGAAATGGATCATTCTTATAGTGACACTGGGCATCTACTACGTGACCCCGTGGATCAGGTGGGATCGCGGCCCCAGCCTGCCGGATCAGGCGGTACTGTTGGATCTGGCGAACCGACGGTTTTATTTTTTCTGGATCGAAATCTGGCCACATGAATTCTACTTTGTCGCCGGTCTGCTGATCATGGCCGGCCTTGGCCTGTTTCTGTTCACTTCGGCCCTTGGGCGCGTCTGGTGTGGCTATGCCTGCCCGCAAACAGTCTGGACCGACCTTTTCATACTGGTCGAGCGTTGGATCGAAGGGGATCGAAATGCTCGTCTGCGCCTGCACCGCCAAGAAAAGCTGGATTTCCGCAAGGCTCGCCTACGGATCACCAAATGGATCGTTTGGTTCTTGATTGGCTTGGCGACGGGCGGGGCCTGGGTATTCTATTTTGCAGACGCCCCGACGCTTTTGATGGATCTAGTCACTGGCAACGCGCATCCGGTCGCGTACACAACGATGCTGATCCTGACGGGCACTACCTTTTTCTTTGGCGGTTTCGCCCGCGAACAGATCTGCATCTACGCTTGCCCATGGCCCCGCATTCAAGCGGCAATGATGGACGAAGACACACTGGTTGTCGGTTACCGCGAATGGCGGGGCGAGCCACGCGGCAAGGGTAAACGGACTGCAGATTCCGAATTGGGGGATTGCATCGACTGTATGGCCTGCGTGAATGTCTGCCCTGTTGGGATCGACATTCGCGATGGACAGCAGCTTGAATGCATCACCTGCGCCCTGTGTATTGATGCCTGTGACGACATGATGGCAAAGATCGGTAAGCCGCGTGGGCTGATCGATTACATGGCCCTCAGCGATGAAACGAGAGAGCGGTCCGGCCAGCCGCCCAAAAGCGTGTGGAAGCATATCTTCCGGGCCCGCACGATCATGTACACGTCCCTGTGGTCGCTGGTTGGCTTTGCCCTGCTCTTTGCGCTGTTCATTCGCTCGGATATCGATTTGACTGTTGCGCCGGTCCGCAACCCGACATTTGTAACCCTGTCTGATGGAACGATCCGCAACACTTATGATGTGCGGCTACGTAACAAACATGGCGAAGATCGTCTGTTCACCCTGTCTCTGACCGGAGATCCGGCTATGCGGCTGGAAATCGAAGGCACGAACCTGCACACTGTGAATGTGCCGGCAGATACAGCACAATTGACTCGTGTATATATTATCTCGTCCCGCGACACGGGCCCAGCCGGAGCGGATTCAACGCCGGTCCGCATCTGGGTTGAAGATCTGAGCAGCGGTGAGCGGGCCTATAAGGACACCACGTTTAACGGACGGGGGAATTGATCATGGCGGAACGGAAATTCACCGGAAAACACGCTTTGGCGGTGTTTGTGGGCGCCTTTGGCGTGATCATCGCCGTGAACCTTGTTCTGGCCTACAGCGCGGTCAAAACCTTTCCGGGGCTTGAGGTCAAGAATTCATACGTGGCCAGTCAGGAGTTCAACGAACGTTTGAAAGAGCAACAAGCGCTGGGGTGGACCGTACGGGCTGAAACCAAGGGCGGGTTGCTGATCCTGCACATCACCGATGAAAGTGGTGCGCCGGTTCAGGTCAGCGAGTTGCAGGCTGTTGTGGGCCGCGCGACTCATGTCCGCGAGGATTTCGTGCCGGATTTCACCTTTGACGGAACGGCCTACGCCACGCCGGCCACGTTGGGCGAGGGCAACTGGAACATTCGTCTGGTGGCGCGGGACAGTGATGGCGCGGAATTTTCGCAGCGCGTTCCGCTGTATGTGAAGGGGTAAGCGATGACGGCGCAGCTTTCTTCCGGCACCGCAGCCTGCCCGGGCTGCCTTGCAGCCCCGGCGGAACCCGCCCGGTCGATTCCGGAGGATGTGCAGATAGCCCTGTCTTTGCCGGGTATTCACTGCTCGGCCTGTATTGCGACCGTCGAAAGGGAACTGAACGCGCATCCCGGTGTTGAAAATGCACGGGTGAACCTAACCCTGAAACGCGCGATGATCAAAGCAACGCCTGAAACACGTGCTGTCGATCTGATCCCAGTGCTTGAGAAAGCCGGTTTTGAAGCGCACGAGCTTGATCCGGGCGCCTTGTCGGCCACTCAGACGGACAAGGCAGGGCGTGACTTACTGATGCGCCTGGCGGTGGCCGGGTTTGCTTCCATGAACGTCATGCTGTTGTCGGTTTCGGTCTGGTCCGGGGCCACTGACGCCACGCGGGACATGTTCCACTGGATTTCTGCCGCGATTGCTCTGCCTGCCATCGCGTTTTCAGCCCAGCCCTTCTTTGCCAATGCGTGGAGCGCCTTGCGGGTGCGCCGCCTGAACATGGATGTGCCAATTGTGTTGGCGATCTTGTTGGCGCTGGTCACATCGCTTTGGGAAACCGCGTTGAGTGGCGAACATGCCTATTTCGATGCGGCCCTGACCCTGACCTTCTTCCTGCTGGCCGGTCGTTATCTGGATTACCGCACCCGTGCCGCAGCCCGATCCGCGGCCGAAGAACTGACCGCGCTTGAGGTGCCGCGCGCGATCCGTTTGGTGGATGGCGTAGAAAATGAAATTGCAGTTGCTGATCTGAAAGTAGGCGATTTGATCCTTGTGCGCCCCGGCGGTCGGATGCCAGTGGACGGTGAGATTGTGTCGGGCCAGTCCGAACTCGACCGCTCGCTACTGACCGGAGAAACGGTGCCTGTATTTGCCGAAATCGGCCAGTTGGTCAGTGCAGGTGAGGTCAACCTGACTGGTCCTTTGACATTGCGCGCAACTGCGGTGGGCGAGGATACGTCGCTGCACCGCATGGCGGATCTGGTGGCCATCGCTGAATCCGGTCGGTCGCGTTATACTTCTTTGGCCGACAAGGCGGCCAAGCTTTATGCGCCGGGCGTTCACATCCTATCAGCGCTCAGCTTTCTGGGCTGGTACATTTATTCCGGCGATATCCGCACGGCGTTGAATATCGCGGCGGCGGTTCTGATTATCACCTGCCCATGTGCTCTGGGTCTGGCCGTTCCAGCGGTGACAACGGCGGCGTCTGGCCGGTTGTTCCGCAAAGGTATGTTGATCAAACATGCAACCGCGTTGGAGCGTTTGTCCGAGGCTGACACGGTGGTGTTCGACAAAACAGGCACTCTGACATCCGGTGCACCGGAACTGGTCAATTTAGGGGATCATTCCCGCGCGAAGGTCGAAGTTGCCCTGGCGCTGGCCGAGGCGTCGGCACACCCATTGTCTGTGGCTTTGGCGAAAGCCGCGCGTGAGGCCGGGATCAAGCCTGCCAACGTGCGGGGCGTCGTTGAGGTTCCGGGTTACGGCACCGAAGGTGAATACCGTGGTCAACGCGTGCGTTTGGGCCGGGCCGCTTGGGTCGGGGCAGAGCAGGGCAGTGAAACCTCAGCCTGGCTGGCTATTGGCGATCATGCGCCTTTGGCCTTCCGGTTCTCGGATGCGTTGCGCCCGGGTGCGGCCGAGGCGGTCGACGCGTTGCGTGCCGCTGGCAAGCATGTGGTCCTGATGTCCGGCGACTCGCAGGGGGCCGTGCGCGCGTTGGCTGAAAAACTGGGGATCACAGATTGGATTGCCGAAGCTTTGCCGCAGGACAAGGCGCATCGCATTCAGGACCTCAGCGATAAGGGTCACCATGTCCTGATGGTGGGCGACGGTCTGAATGACACGGCGGCCTTGGCGGCGGCGCATGTTTCGATCTCACCGGCGTCAGCGTTGGATGCCGCACGGGTGGCGTCGGACATTGTGTTGTTGGGCAATGACCTTTCCCCCATCGCGGATGCTTGCGACACGGCGGTCAAAGCGACAAAACGCATTCGCGAAAACTTCCGCATCGCGACTGTCTACAACGTGATAGCCGTTCCATTGGCAGTGATTGGGCTTGCAACTCCATTGATCGCGGCGCTTGCGATGTCGACCTCGTCCATCACCGTGTCGCTCAATGCCCTGCGGTTGAGGTGAACCGGATGGAAGTTCTTGCCTACCTGATCCCGATTTCACTGTTGCTGGGCGGCGTTGGCCTGGTGGCTTTTGTCTACACTGTCCGGTCGAACCAGTATGAAGATCCTGAGGGTGACGCGCGCCGGATCCTGAGCGATGAATGGGACGACAAACCCAAACCCTGACCGCTCAGGGCAGAGTTGATCCAACTGCCCTTGAAATTGCCGCAATGCCCGGTTATGTCCGGGCCATCCGCTAGCAGAGAGAACACGCCAAATGGCCACCACCAACCCGATTCAGTTCATTCAGCAAGTCCGTGCCGAAGTGTCCAAGGTCGTCTGGCCGACCCGGCGCGAGGTGCTGTTGACCACGGTTATGGTTTTCATCATGGCGGCGCTTACGGCGGTCTTCTTTGCTTTGGTCGATCTGGGTATCCGGGGTGGCCTTCAGCTGATTCTGGGCGCGTTCAGCTAAGCGTGGAAACGCGGCTGCCCCCTTGCACAGCGGGCAATGTCAGAGTAGTTGACGCAGGACTATTCGGAATGGGCGTGTGGCGATTCGGGCTGCGCGCCGCTTTTTATTCCGGATAACGTGACAAGATTTTAATGACGGGTGTATCCGGCAAATCCGATACCCCGAAGACAGACAAGGACGACAGGTTCATGGCGAAACGGTGGTACTCGGTCAGCGTTCTTTCGAATTTCGAAAAGAAGATCGCAGAACAGATCCGCACGTCGGTGGCTGAACAGGGCCTTGAAGACGACATCGACGAAGTACTGGTGCCCACCGAAGAGGTGATCGAAGTGCGCCGCGGCAAGAAGGTCACGACCGAACGCCGCTTTATGCCCGGCTACGTTCTGGTGCATATGGAAATGTCAGACCAGGGCTATCACCTGATCAACTCGATCAACCGCGTGACCGGTTTCTTGGGCCCGCAAGGCCGCCCGATGCCGATGCGTGACGCCGAGGTGAACCAGATCCTCAACCGCGTTCAGGAAGGTGAAGAAGCGCCCAAGCTGATGATCACCTTCGAGGTCGGCGAGAAGGTCAAAGTCAACGACGGACCGTTCGAGGATTTCGACGGCATGGTCGAAGGTGTGGACGACGAAAACCAGAAACTGAAGGTCTCGGTTTCGATCTTTGGTCGCGAAACCCCGGTCGAGCTGGACTTTACGCAGGTTACGAAGCAGGGCTAATCGCTCTTCGCTTATTTTCGACGCCGCGGTGCCACGGGCAGCGCGGCGTTTTTATTTTGACGATCGTTTATCAATCAGCACCAAAAAGCGATCCAGCCACACGGCCAGTCGTTTTTACGGCCGGCCCGGAATAAGCTCTTGTTCTTGAAGCACTGTCAGAATGTCGAGGATTGTCGAAGGGCTGACGTCCACTGAGCCTTCAAGGAGAACGCCAAGACCACCTTCTCCGATCTCGCGCGGGCCGCCTTTGTCGTAGGTTGGGTCAAGTGACGCAAGCTCTGCCGGCAGTTCCGGGCACAGCGGAGTGTCGTTCAGTGCAAGATCCACTGCAGCCAACATCAACTCCTTCACCGAGTCTAATGTGTCGTCTTCCAGCAGTTGCTCGCGCTGTTCTTCGGGGGCCGTAAGGGTAAGATCAATAAGCTTGAAATAGGCGCAGTTGTCCCGCACTTCGACAGTTGCTTCGGTGGATAGGCTTGCCAGTATCGCTCTTTTTTCTTCACCGCGTTCAAAGTTGTGTTCACCGGTGCGGCTGCATTCAAAAATCGTGATGGTCACGTCCCCATCCAGATCTATTACTTGGTCTTCGGCCTTAAAGCTCAAATCATCAAGTCTGACTTGCAGACCACAATTGTCGACGATCGCATTGTCAGCCAACCGCTCGGGCACAACCTTTTGAACTTCGCGCAGGTCGAGAAGGGCACCGACCCCGATCCGAGTGGGCGCAGCGGCGGTGAGGTTCAGATCAAGAGTATACGGCAGTTCGGTATCGCGAACCGGTAGTGTCGCGTCGATGACAAAGTCTACCTGCTGCGCGTCAGGGGCGCGAGGGCCCAGAACTGCTGCGATAAGGGCTGGAAGAATTAACCAAAGTCTCATTCAGCAAACTCCAACACACCAAGTTCTTTCAGCCCTGCAAGGACTTTCACTATCGTCTCGGCGCTTACATCGGCCGAACCGACAACAGCAGCGCCCAATCCTCCTGGCGCGATTTCGCGCGTTCCGCCGGATTCGTAATTCGGATCAAGTACAGAGAATTCTTCAGGTAATGGCGGACAAACCGGATTGGCCGCCAAAAACTCGCCGCCCTTTTCAAGGACAGCTTCATTTATTCGGTTGGTCAGCCCAAAAAGGTCGGTAACAGCTCCGATGAACCCACGCGGTCTGAGGTCAGCGCTTTCGATACTGAACGTAAGGCATTGGCCTTTAACCTCTGCCTTGGCGACAGCAGTTGCATCAACCGTGGCCCCGAAATACCGAAAGCCGGGTTCTTCATTTCGTTTGCACCGCGTAAACTGGGCGCGGGCTGAGCCTTCTACTTTAACGGTTTCACCTATTGCAGTGACATCTCGGATCTCGAGGTAAATCTGGCGTTTACAGCTTTCTTCCAAGGGGCCAGTCAGTATCTGAGGTGCCTTTTCCTGCAATCCACGCAAATCCATGAACGCTCGCAATCGCAGGCGGGTTGGGCTGGATTCCTCTAGACCGCCGTAGACGGTGAAGGGAACGGGAATATCGCGCAAAGGAACTTCCTTGGTCAGCTTGACTTGAAAGCGACCGGCATAGGTGGCGGGGTCAATTCCTGCCGTGTTGCGTGAAGCAGTGTTTTGGGGTGCTTCGGATTGGGCAGTTGTCTCGGACACTGCACCCTGATCCTGGGCGTTGCTGCCGCATCCGGGCACAATTGCGAAAAGAACACAAATCAGTAGCCCTTTGTTTAGTCGAGATGATGCCAACTCAGACCGCCCCTTCTATATCCAACCTGCCCTAAGATAACCGTCGGGGGTTCATAAGCAACTTATGTCTTTGAGAAATCTGTTTTACTTCTTACGCGGTTGTTGGTGTTCGGGAATGGTCAGGGCGCAAAACGGTTGTGTTGCGGTAATTCTTTAGTTGGTTTCCGACGTCTCGGGGCGACGCATACTGATCAGATGAGGATCAGATCAAACTGCGCATTAGTCAGATCAACAAGGTCCGCAAACATGCAAAAAACGCCGCGAAGCATCAGGCACCGCGACGTTGTTTGATGACGAATTACGTTTCATTCTTCTCGCTCTACTGCGCCTGAACCATAGCTGCGCGCAGCAGTTGTGGGCGGTCGGTCTGTGACGGTAGGAAAACAGCTTGCGATCCGGCATCCAGTGCCGAAAGGCTCGCATCGTACCACTGCATCGCCAGATCACGACGTTCTGGCACACCGAAGCCTTCGCGCAGGTGGTGGCCAATAAGCTCTCCGTAGGCGGGCTCACCCATTGCAACCAGCATCAGCGCAGACCCGACTGCGGTGTCCATATTGTCCTGACGGTAGCCGATCGCGAGGCAGACCTTGCTTGTTGCCGCAAGATCTTCGGGGCTAAGGCCGGAATCCAGCGCAAGCTTGCGCATCTGAGTTTCTGCATCAGTTTTTGAGTTTAGAGACAAGGCGACCACTTGCGGTGCCAACATATCGCCATACGAGTCGCACTGGGCCGTTACCTGATCCGGCGTCAGCCCTTGGATGTCCTGCATAAGCTCCTCGCCGCGGGCCATGGCATAGCTTCGGGCGAGGCAGAACTGCTCGCTGAGTGCAAAATCAGGATCAGACATGTTCGACAAAGTTGTATAACCGCCATTGGTCGATGTTTGAAGCATCACCCCGCTACAGCGATTGGCTAGCGATGGACCTCCGGTTCCTCCGGAAAACAGGCTTGGCAGGCTGGCAGATTTTGTCTCTGCGGTCTCGGTCTCCTGAGGGGTCGCGACTGGCGTGGTCGGTGCCGGTGCCTGAGGGGCTGCAGCCACGGCTGATCCGCTATGGAGTTTTTGGCGATAAGCCATAAGCAGCGGTTGGCCCGAAAGTTGCATAGTGGCTTGTCCGCCGCTTGTCGCCCAGTAATAGGCTTGCATCAGGAAATCATATTGATAGGGCTGGAAGTCATGGCCATTCACAGGATAGCCCATTGAAGCCTGGTAGCGTTCGATCGCCGATCGGGTGCCACGGCCGACCTGACCATCGACACGCCCGGCATTGTAGCCAAAATAGTTGAGCGCTGTTTGGGTTTGCGCACCTTGCGTGGTCGACGGAATGCCCGGTCGGTATGTCCGGGTGGATGACCGCGCTTTCTTTTTCTGCTGGTCCTTGCCTATCGCATATCCCACGACCCCGCCGACAACGGCTCCGCCGAGGAAATCGCCAGCGTCTGCTTGTGCTGTCTGAGGCGCGGTCGCAGCGAAAGAGACCGCGATGACAAGTGTTGCTGCTAATCGGAAAATCATAATTAACCTCCACCAAAAATAACTATTTTCACTAAGTATAACACAGCTGGGATCCGCACGGGTGTCCAAGCCCACGACCGTCTGAAGCTTGGGTAGTTTGCCCGCTGGTTTGCAGGTTGTGCGGCAGTGCTTTTTTCACTGCAGTTAAAGGCATTAACACTTTATTGCATTGTTGGGTGCTTAACGCCTGGCATCTCATTGAGGCGATCGGAGCGGACTTGTATCGGACGCTCGGCAAAGCCCAAGCCTTGCTTTGGACGCGAGGGTATTGATTCTATGATTTCCAATTGGAATCCAGACCACTTGCCAAGCTTCACATTCCCCTGTACACGCCGCCTCTATCGTCTTCGGGCGAGATTCTCTCGTGGGAGGTTTCTGGGATCGCGATCCCCGACCGGACCACGCAACATAATCTGGGTGGGACGCGTCCTGCCTAAGTTGAAAGGAAAACCAAATGGCCAAGAAGCTTGCTGGTACAATGAAGCTGCAGGTTCCTGCAGGTCAGGCGAACCCGTCGCCGCCAGTTGGTCCGGCGCTGGGTCAGCGCGGCATCAACATCATGGAATTCTGCAAGGCGTTCAACGCCAAGACAGCAGACATGGAGCCCGGCGCTCCTTGCCCGACCGTGATCACCTACTATCAGGACAAGTCCTTCACCATGGACATCAAGACGCCGCCCGCGTCTTACTACCTGAAAAAAGCAGCTGGTCTGAAGCCGGTCGGCAAGCGTAACCGCCCCCGTGGCGCGGAAAACCCAGGTCGTGAGACCGTGGCTACCGTGACCAGCAAGCAGGTTCGCGAAATCGCCGAAGCCAAAATGAAAGATCTGAACGCCAACGACGTCGAAGGCGCAATGCAGATCATCCTGGGCTCGGCCCGCTCTATGGGTATCGAGGTGAAGTAAGATGGCAAAACTCGGTAAACGTACCCGCGCTGCGCGCGAAGCTGTCGCCGGCAAGGAAAACCTGTCGGTTGAAGAAGCTGTTGCTCTGGTCAAGGGCAACGCAACCTCGAAATTCGACGAGACCATCGAAATCGCGATGAACCTGGGCGTTGACACCCGTCACGCAGACCAGATGGTTCGCGGCGTTGTTGGCCTGCCGAACGGCACTGGTAAAGCGATGCGCGTTGCTGTTTTTGCTCGCGGCCCGAAGGCTGACGAAGCGAAAGAAGCTGGCGCAGATATCGTTGGCGCAGAGGACCTGATGGAAACCATTCAGGGCGGCACCATCGAATTTGATCGCTGCATTGCCACCCCGGACATGATGCCGATCGTTGGTCGTCTGGGTAAGGTTCTGGGGCCCCGTAACCTGATGCCGAACCCCAAAGTTGGCACCGTGACCATGGATGTGAAAGCAGCCGTGGAAGCAGCCAAGGGCGGTGAAGTTCAGTTCAAGGCGGAAAAAGGCGGCGTTGTGCACGCTGGCGTTGGCAAAGCGTCGTTTGACGAAGCCAAGCTGGTCGAAAACGTTCGCGCCTTTGTCTCGGCTGTTGCCAAGGCCAAGCCGTCGGGCGCCAAAGGCACCTATATGAAGAAAATCGCGCTGAGCTCGACCATGGGCCCAGGCGTGACGCTGGATGTTGCGGAAGCTTCGGGCGAATAAGCCCTAGCAATCAGCTAGCAAGAATTGATCCCGGGTGGTGCGAACTGCCCGGGATTTTCTTTGCCCAATGTCTGTTTCCTCGGGCAGCCCCAATACCGCCGTAATTCTCAGATAGCGAAACCAGAAGTGCTTTTACAGCCAGATGGGATCATAGGCCTGTCAGTTGATTTTCCTGGAGAATACAATGTGTGGATATTGCGCACGGAAATTGAATCCTGACCTCATCAAGAAAATGAAAGACGAACTGCCTGACAGTGTAGCCGGCGCAGACAATTCAAACGCGCCTGGAGGCCCAGCTTTAGTAATCGCGAACGCGGCGATTGCTGGTGGTGGCTTGCAAATAGAGGATATGGAAATTTCTTTCCAGCCCATTGAAGGAGCGCTGTCTATCGGCGCTTGGGCTGGCGACGACGATTTTGAAATTATATCTTCTGCTTCGGTGGATGAAAATGACGCATTGGCGAATTGGGTGGGGCGCGGTTTACCCAAGTTGGCAGAGCAGGAAGTTTCGCCACTGTCTTTTCAAACCGCAGATATACCTGACACGGAGTATCGGACAGTTTCTTTAGCTTTGTCATTCGAGGATTGGCATTTTTAGACCGGGATCGAGCCAAATTGGTGGCCATGCCCATGCAGCGAAAGTTTTTTCGCGCTGAATGTCTTGTGATGTTTCTGGATGTTCACGCGTTTCCTAGCGATTTCGCGTCATGCGTTTAGTCGTTGATGGCCCATCGGCATCGCTGCTGTGGCATGTTGAGAAGAATAAGCGTGTTTATGTTTTTGGTAGAACAGGCCGAAGTTTGAAGCTGCGGAGTTTTGATCCAATTTGGTGCAAACTGCTTCGGAATTTGTTTTGGTTTCGCGTGACAAATTGCTCTGAATTTTCCATATCCCTATGCTTGCTGTAGTATCAAGGCGATTTTCGTGCACCGAAGGGGCGGTGAAATGATCAGTTTTGATGCAGAAACGGCCAAGTTGCTTGATGTCGCGTATCAAGGGGCTGATATCACCCGAAGGCGGCAGGCTTCATTTGACGCTCTCGCACCAGCGCCGGGCGAAACAATCCTGGATATCGGTTGTGGGAACGGAATGTTGACGGCAGAGTTGGCGCGCGCAGTCGGGCCGGGCGGCCGTGTCATCGGTGTCGATCCAAGTGAAGACATGATGTCTGCCGCCATAGATCGCTGCAGCAACTATGAATGTGTGGAGCTGCGCGCTGGTTTCGCGAATGAGTTGCCGATTCAAGATTCCGTCGCCGATAAAGCTGCGTCGATCCAGGTTTTCGAATACATTGAAGATGTAGAAGGTGCCTTGACCGAAGTTATGCGTTGCTTGAAGCCCGGTGGCCGCTTGGTTGTGGGAGATTTGCACTTTGGCAGTTTGATTTGGTTCAGCGACGAGCGGGAACGAATGCAGAGGATGCTGTCCAGTTGGGATCAGCACTTTGTAAGCGGATCTGTTCCAGAGCGGCTGCCCGGGCTGATTAGAGATCACGGACATCTAGTAGATGGGGTGGCGCCAATCGCGTTGACAGATCACCAACTGAAGCCAGACGGTATCGCAATGATGATGATGCATCTTATGAAGAACTACGCAGTACAAAACGGTCATATCGAGCCGGAAGTTGTGCAAGCGTGGTTTGATGAACAAAACGATCTTGCTCAGAAGGGAAAGTTCTTTTTCTCAATTACACAATATGTCGTCGTGGCAAGAAAACTGAATTGATGTGGTTTTGCAGTTGGCACTTTGAGTCATCGTCAGGGAAAGATATCCGCAACTAGGAAAACTCGTTCAGACGGTGATTTACCCCTTGGAAACCCTGCCTATCTGCCCTAAGTAGACCTGCGGAATAAAGCGTGCGATTCGTCGTGCGCTTTCTTTCGTTTCGTCCAAGACGGTGGGTGGGTCCATTTGGTCCCTTAATTCCCTGCCTGAGACGGGTAAGACCAAAGAATTCTGAGGGTCCCACCCTCGGGCGCATTTTGGCCAATCCCGTAACAACGGACCTGAACGCCGGAGCGAAAGCTGCGGCAAATATGAGCCGGGGTGAGGTATCGCCCCTAACTTGGAGAGAACTGTGGATAGAGCCCAGAAAGAGAAAGTGGTCGAGGAACTCGGCCAAATCTTCGAAAGCTCTGGCGTCGTAGTGGTTGCTCACTACGCCGGTCTGACAGTTGCCGAGATGCAGGACCTTCGCGCACGTGCTCGTGACGCGGGTGGCTCTGTGCGTGTTGCCAAGAACAGGCTCGCCAAAATCGCCCTTGAGGGTAAGCCGTGTGAAAGCATGGCCGACCTGCTGACAGGGATGACCGTTCTGACCTATTCCGAGGACCCCGTGGCAGCAGCCAAGGTGGCCGAGGACTTCGCCAAGGATAACAAGAATTTTGAGATCCTCGGCGGTGCAATGGGTGAGAACGCTCTGGACCGCAAAGGCGTCGAAACAGTTTCGAAAATGCCGTCTCGCGAGGAGCTTATTGCTTCGATCGTGGGCTGCATTGGCGCACCTGCTTCGAACATCGCCGGCGCGATTGGCGCACCTGCAAGCAACATCGCAAGCATCCTTTCCACCATCGAAGAGAAGGCGGAAGCTGCGTAAGCGGTTGGCACTGAATGATCTGCGTAGGGTGAATACCCTGACGTTGGAACACACACTGTAAACGGAAAGAGCTGATAAAATGGCTGATCTGAAAGCACTCGCAGAAAGCATCGTGGGTCTGACCCTGCTGGAAGCACAAGAACTGAAAACCATCCTCAAAGACGAATATGGCATCGAGCCCGCAGCAGGCGGCGCAGTTGTCATGGCAGCAGGCGGCGACGCCGGCGGCGCAGCTGAGGAAGAAAAAACCGAATTCGACGTCGTTCTGAAGAACGCCGGCGCATCGAAAATCAACGTCATCAAAGAAGTTCGTGGCATCACCGGCCTGGGCCTGAAAGAAGCCAAGGAACTGGTCGAAGCCGGCGGCAAGATCAAAGAAGGCGTGGACAAAGCAGAAGCAGAAGACGTCAAAGCCAAGCTGGAAGCAGCTGGCGCCGAAGTCGAGCTGGCCTAAGCTTAGTCTCAGGTGCATCGCTGATGCGCCGAAAAATTTGGCTGGGTCCGGAGAAATCCGGGTCCAGCCGAACCTGTCTTAGAAAGGGCCTCAACATGTGGGGCGTTTTCTAAGACACGGTTTTCGGATCGGGAGGCCGCCTTCGGGACGGTGGCCATGAATTGATCCGGACGTGTTGTCTCGATTGTGCAAGATGCCGGGGCCCGACGGTGTCTTTGCCCGCTGAGAACATCGAAAGGTGACATCTGACATGGCTCAAACGTTCCTTGGCCAGAAACGTCTTCGTAAATACTACGGCAAAATCCGCGAAGTGCTGGAGATGCCGAACCTTATTGAGGTACAGAAATCTTCTTATGATCTTTTCCTGCGCTCCGGCGATGCAGAGCAGCCGACAGACGGCGAAGGCATCAAAGGCGTGTTCCAGTCGGTTTTCCCGATCAAGGATTTCAACGAAACCTCCGTTCTGGAGTTCGTGAAATACGATCTGGAAAAACCTAAATACGACGTCGAAGAGTGTATGCAGCGCGACATGACTTACAGCGCGCCGCTGAAGGTCACTCTGCGTCTGATCGTGTTTGATGTCGACGAAGACACCGGCGCGAAGTCGGTAAAAGACATCAAGGAACAGGATGTCTTCATGGGCGACATGCCTTTGATGACGCCGAACGGCACCTTTGTCGTGAACGGGACCGAGCGTGTGATCGTATCCCAGATGCACCGCTCGCCCGGTGTGTTCTTTGACCACGACAAGGGCAAGACCCATTCCTCGGGCAAGCTGCTGTTTGCCTGCCGCATCATCCCGTATCGCGGCAGCTGGCTGGACTTTGAATTCGACGCCAAGGACATCGTGTTCGCCCGTATCGACCGTCGCCGCAAACTTCCTGTGACAACCCTGCTTTATGCACTGGGTTTGGATCAGGAAGCGATCATGGACGCGTATTACAACACCGTGTCCTACAAGCTGGACAAGAAGAAAGGGTGGATCACGCCGTTCTTCCCCGAGCGTGTGCGTGGGACCCGTCCGACCTATGATCTGGTTGACGCCAAATCAGGTGAAGTGATTGCCGAAGCAGGTAAGAAAGTCACTCCGCGCGCGGTCAAAAAACTGATCGACGAAGGCACCGTAACCGACCTTCTGGTTCCGTTCGATCACATCGTTGGCAATTTTGTCGCGAAGGACATCATCAACGAAGAAAACGGCGCGATCTATGTCGAAGCCGGTGATGAACTGACCCTGGAATACGACAAAGACGGTGACCTGATTGGCGGTACTGCCAAAGAACTGATCGATGCGGGCATCACCGACATCCCGGTTCTGGATATCGACAACGTCAATGTTGGTCCGTACATGCGCAACACCATGGCTCAGGACAAGAACATGAGCCGCGAAACCGCGCTGATGGATATCTACCGCGTCATGCGTCCGGGCGAACCGCCCACCGTTGAAGCTGCGTCGGCCCTGTTCGACACCCTGTTCTTCGACAGCGAGCGTTATGACCTGTCCGCCGTTGGCCGCGTGAAGATGAACATGCGTCTGGCTCTGGATGCGCCGGACACCCTGCGCACCCTACGCCGTGAAGATATCGTGGCCTGCATCAAGGCGCTGGTTGAACTGCGTGACGGCAAAGGCGACGTGGACGATATTGACCACCTCGGCAACCGTCGTGTGCGTTCGGTTGGCGAACTGATGGAAAACCAGTACCGCGTTGGCCTGCTGCGTATGGAGCGCGCGATCAAAGAGCGTATGTCGTCGGTTGAAATCGACACTGTCATGCCTCAGGACCTGATCAACGCGAAACCTGCTGCGGCTGCTGTTCGCGAATTCTTCGGCTCGTCGCAGCTGTCGCAGTTCATGGACCAGACCAACCCGCTGTCGGAAGTTACGCACAAACGCCGTCTCTCGGCGCTTGGGCCCGGTGGTCTGACGCGTGAGCGTGCGGGCTTTGAGGTGCGCGACGTGCACCCGACCCACTATGGCCGGATGTGCCCGATTGAAACGCCGGAAGGTCCGAACATCGGTCTGATCAACTCGCTGGCCACCTTTGCTCGCGTGAACAAATATGGCTTCATCGAAACACCGTATCGCGTTGTCAAAGACGCCGAGGTGACCGATGAGGTTCACTACATGTCCGCGACCGAGGAGATGCGTCACACCGTGGCGCAGGCGAACGCGACGCTGGATGCCGATGGCAAGTTCATCAACGATCTGGTGTCGACCCGTCAGGCCGGTGACTACACCCTTGCCCCGCGCGAGAATGTAGACCTGATCGACGTGTCGCCGAAACAGCTGGTCTCGGTCGCTGCATCGCTGATCCCGTTCCTTGAAAACGACGACGCCAACCGCGCTCTGATGGGCTCGAACATGCAACGTCAGGCGGTTCCGCTGCTGCGGGCCGAGGCACCGCTGGTCGGCACCGGTATCGAGGAAAAGGTTGCGATCGACTCGGGTGCTGCGATTCAGGCGAAACGCGCCGGTATCATCGACCAGGTCGATGCCCAGCGTATCGTTATCCGCGCCACCGAAGATCTGGAACTGGGTGACGCTGGCGTTGACATTTACCGTCTGCGCAAGTTCCAGCGTTCGAACCAGAACACCTGCATCAACCAGCGTCCGCTGATCAAGGTGGGTGACACCGTCCAGAAGGGCGAGGTTATTGCCGATGGTCCGTCGACCGATATGGGTGAACTGGCGCTTGGTAAGAACGTGGTCGTCGCGTTCATGCCGTGGAACGGTTACAACTACGAAGACTCGATCCTGATCAGCGAACGTATCGCGCGTGATGACGTCTTTACCTCGGTCCATATCGAGGAATTCGAAGTCGCCGCCCGTGACACCAAGCTGGGTCCGGAAGAGATCACCCGCGACATCCCGAACGTCGGTGAAGAAGCGCTGCGCAACCTCGACGAGGCGGGCATCGTTTACATCGGCGCGGATGTTGAACCGGGCGATATTCTGGTCGGCAAGATCACTCCGAAGGGCGAAAGCCCGATGACCCCGGAAGAAAAGCTGCTGCGCGCCATCTTTGGCGAAAAAGCATCTGACGTGCGCGACACCTCGCTGCGCGTGAAGCCGGGCGATTACGGTACGGTCGTGGAAGTCCGCGTCTTCAACCGTCACGGCGTCGAGAAAGACGAGCGTGCGCTGCAGATCGAGCGTGAGGAAGTCGAACGTCTGGCCCGTGACCGGGACGACGAGTTGGCGATCCTTGACCGCAACATCTATGCGCGTCTGCAGGGTCTGATCCTTGGTAAAACCGCTGTCAAAGGCCCGAAGGGCGTCAAGGCAGGCTCGGTGATCACCGAGGAGCTGCTGGAAACCCTGACCCGTGGTCAGTGGTGGCAGTTGGCGCTGGAAGGCGAGCAGGACGCCCAGATCGTTGAGGCTCTGAACGAGCAATACGAAGTGCAAAAGCGTGCTCTGGACGCCCGTTTTGAAGACAAGGTCGAAAAGGTCCGCCGTGGCGACGACCTGCCGCCGGGTGTGATGAAGATGGTCAAAGTCTTCATCGCCGTGAAGCGTAAGCTGCAGCCGGGCGACAAGATGGCCGGTCGTCACGGGAACAAAGGTGTGATCTCCAAGGTTGTTCCGATGGAAGACATGCCGTTCCTTGCCGATGGTACGCCGGTAGACTTCTGTCTGAACCCGCTGGGTGTGCCTTCGCGTATGAACGTTGGTCAGATCCTTGAAACCCACATGGGTTGGGCCGCACGCGGTCTGGGTCTGAACATCGACGACGCTCTGGGTGAATACCGTCGCTCTGGCGATCTGACTCCGGTGCGCGAAGCGATGAAGCTGGCTTATGGCGAGAATGTCTACGAAGAAGGCATCACCGGTCTGGACGAGGATGGCCTGATCGAGGCTGCGGGCAACGTGACCCGCGGTGTTCCGATCGCAACCCCGGTCTTCGACGGCGCCAAAGAGGCTGACGTCAACGACGCGCTGGTGCGTGCGGGCTTCTCGGAAAGCGGTCAGTCGGTTCTGTTCGACGGTCGTACTGGTGAGCAATTCGCGCGTCCGGTGACCGTGGGCATCAAGTACCTGCTGAAACTGCACCACCTTGTGGACGACAAAATCCACGCGCGTTCGACCGGGCCGTACAGCCTGGTGACCCAGCAGCCGCTGGGTGGTAAGGCGCAGTTCGGTGGTCAGCGCTTTGGTGAAATGGAAGTCTGGGCTCTGGAAGCTTACGGCGCCGCCTACACCCTGCAGGAGATGCTCACCGTGAAATCGGATGACGTCGCCGGCCGGACCAAGGTCTATGAGTCGATCGTCAAGGGCGAGGATAACTTTGAAGCGGGCGTACCGGAATCGTTCAACGTTCTGGTGAAAGAAGTCCGTGGCCTCGGCCTGAATATGGAACTCCTGGATGCGGAGGTTGAGGAGTAAGGGCGCTGCCCTTTCTCCCGTCCCCCCTTCCGCAAGATTTGAGGTAACAAATGAACCAGGAAATCACCAACAACCCGTTCAACCCGCTGACGCCCCCGAAGGTCTTTGACGAGATCAAGGTCTCGCTGGCGTCGCCCGAGCGGATCCTGTCTTGGTCCTATGGCGAGATCAAGAAACCCGAAACCATCAACTACCGGACGTTCAAGCCTGAGCGTGACGGTCTGTTCTGCGCGCGTATCTTTGGCCCGATCAAAGATTACGAATGTCTGTGCGGCAAATATAAGCGGATGAAGTATCGCGGCGTTGTCTGCGAAAAGTGTGGCGTGGAAGTCACCCTGCAGAAAGTCCGCCGCGAGCGTATGGGCCACATCGAACTGGCCGCGCCCGTCGCACATATCTGGTTCCTGAAGTCGCTGCCGTCCCGCATCGGTCTGATGCTGGACATGACGCTGCGCGATCTGGAACGCGTTCTGTACTTTGAAAACTATGTCGTCATCGAACCAGGTCTGACTGACCTGACCTACGGCCAGATGCTGACCGAAGAAGAGTACATGGATGCGCAGGATGCCTATGGCATGGACGCGTTCACCGCGAATATCGGTGCTGAAGCCATCCGCGAGATGCTGGCCCAGATCGATCTGGAAGCCGAAGCCGAGCAGCTGCGCGCTGATCTGGCCGAAGCAACCGGCGAGCTGAAGCCCAAGAAGATCATCAAGCGTCTGAAGGTTGTCGAATCCTTCCTCGAGTCGGGCAACCGGCCCGAGTGGATGGTGATGACTGTGATCCCCGTCATTCCGCCGGAATTGCGTCCGCTGGTTCCGCTGGATGGTGGCCGTTTCGCGACTTCGGACCTGAACGATCTGTATCGCCGCGTCATCAACCGGAACAACCGTCTGAAGCGTCTGATCGAACTGCGCGCGCCTGACATCATCGTCCGCAACGAAAAGCGGATGCTGCAGGAATCCGTGGATGCTCTGTTCGACAACGGCCGTCGTGGCCGCGTGATCACTGGCGCCAACAAGCGCCCGCTGAAATCGCTGTCGGACATGCTGAAAGGCAAGCAGGGCCGCTTCCGTCAGAACCTTCTGGGTAAGCGCGTCGACTTCTCGGGCCGTTCGGTCATTGTGACCGGTCCGGAGCTTAAGCTGCACCAGTGTGGTCTGCCCAAGAAGATGGCGCTGGAACTGTTCAAGCCGTTCATCTACTCGCGCCTTGAAGCCAAGGGTCTGTCTTCGACCGTGAAACAGGCGAAGAAACTGGTCGAGAAAGAGCGTCCCGAAGTGTGGGATATTCTCGACGAGGTGATCCGCGAACACCCTGTCATGCTGAACCGTGCGCCGACGCTGCACCGTCTTGGCATTCAGGCGTTCGAGCCGGTCCTGATCGAAGGTAAAGCGATCCAGCTGCACCCGCTGGTCTGTTCGGCCTTTAACGCCGACTTCGACGGTGACCAGATGGCCGTTCACGTGCCGCTGAGCCTTGAGGCGCAGCTGGAAGCCCGTGTTCTGATGATGTCGACGAACAACGTTCTGTCGCCTGCAAACGGCGCACCGATCATCGTTCCATCGCAGGATATGATCCTGGGTCTCTACTATGTGACCCTGGAGCGCGAAGGAATGCCGGGCGAAGGCAAGGTCTTTGGTTCGATCGAAGAAGTTCAGCATGCGCTGGACGCGGGTGAGGTGCATCTGCACTCAAAAATCACCGCGCGGATCACGCAGATCGACGACGAAGGCAACGAAGTTCAAAAGCGCTATGAAACCACTCCGGGCCGTCTGCGTCTGGGTGCTCTGCTGCCGATGAACAACAAAGCGCCGTTCGAACTGGTCAACCGCCTGCTGCGGAAGAAAGAAGTGCAGCAGGTGATCGACACTGTCTACCGTTACTGCGGTCAGAAAGAGTCGGTTATCTTCTGTGACCAGATCATGTCGATGGGCTTCAAAGAAGCGTTCAAGGCGGGCATCTCGTTCGGTAAGGACGACATGGTCATCCCAGGCGACAAGTGGGGCATCGTTGATGACACCCGCGGTCAGGTGAAGGATTTCGAACAGCAGTACATGGATGGCCTGATCACTCAGGGCGAAAAGTACAACAAGGTTGTCGATGCCTGGTCGAAGTGTAACGATCGCGTCACCGACGCGATGATGAGCACGATCTCGTCGTCGGATCGGGCAGAGGACGGTTCCGAGCAGGAACCGAACTCGGTCTACATGATGGCTCACTCGGGTGCTCGTGGCTCGGTCACTCAGATGAAACAGCTGGGCGGTATGCGCGGCCTGATGGCCAAGCCGAACGGTGACATCATCGAGACGCCGATCATCTCGAACTTTAAAGAAGGCCTGACCGTTCTCGAGTACTTCAACTCGACCCACGGTGCCCGTAAGGGTCTGTCGGATACCGCTCTGAAGACAGCGAACTCGGGTTACCTGACCCGTCGTCTGGTGGACGTGGCGCAAGACTGTATCGTTCGTGAGATCGACTGTGGCACCGAGCGTGCGATCACAGCCGAAGCCGCTGTGAACGACGGTGAGGTTGTCGCCTCGCTGGCCGAACGTGTGCTGGGCCGTGTCGCTGCTGACGATGTTCTGCGTCCGGGTACCGATGAGGTGATCGTGGCTGCAGGTCAGCTGATCGACGAACGTATGGCCGACACCATCGACGAAGCCGGTGTTGCCTCAATGCGCATCCGCTCACCTCTGACTTGTGAGTCCGAGGAAGGCGTCTGTGCAACCTGCTACGGTCGTGACTTGGCCCGCGGTACCATGGTGAACACAGGTGAAGCTGTCGGCATCATCGCCGCTCAGTCGATCGGTGAACCCGGTACGCAGCTGACCATGCGGACTTTCCACATCGGTGGTGTTGCGCAAGGTGGTCAGCAGTCGTTCCAGGAAGCCAACCAAGAAGGTGTTGTCGCGTTCGAGAACCCGCAGATCCTGGTCAATGCCGCAGGCGAAAGCCTGGTCATGGGCCGGAACATGAAGCTGGTGATCAACGACGAGCATGGCGAAGAGCGTGCCAGCTTCAAGTTGGGCTACGGCTCCAAGCTGTTCGTCAAAGACGGCACCAAAGTGGCCCGTGGCGACAAGCTGTTCGAATGGGATCCCTACACCCTGCCGATCATCGCCGAGAAAGCCGGTACCGCGAAATACGTTGACCTTGTTTCGGGCCTTGCTGTCCGCGACGAGACTGACGAAGCAACCGGCATGACCCAGAAGATCGTGATCGACTGGCGCGCGGCCCCCAAAGGCAGCGACCTCAAGCCCGAGATCATTCTGGTCGGTGAAGATGGCGAGCCGGTCCGCAACGACGCGGGCAACCCGGTTCACTATCCGATGTCGGTGGATGCGATCCTGTCGGTCGAAGATGGCCAGCAAATCGAAGCCGGTGACGTTGTCGCGCGTATCCCGCGTGAAGGTGCCAAGACCAAGGACATCACCGGTGGTTTGCCGCGTGTGGCCGAACTGTTCGAAGCCCGTCGTCCGAAAGATCACGCGATCATCGCAGAAGCCGATGGTTACGTGCGCTTTGGCCGCGACTACAAGAACAAGCGCCGTATCAGCATCGAACCGGCGGACGAGTCCATGGAGACCATCGAGTACATGGTACCCAAGGGCAAGCACATCCCGGTCGCCGAAGGGGACTTCATCCAGAAGGGTGAATACCTGATGGACGGTAACCCGGCTCCGCATGACATCCTGTCCATCATGGGTGTCGAAGCGCTGGCGGATTACATGATCGACGAGGTGCAGGACGTGTATCGTCTGCAGGGCGTGAAGATCAACGACAAGCACATCGAGGTCATCGTGCGCCAGATGCTGCAGAAGTGGGAGATCCTGGATTCAGGCGACACCACCCTGCTGAAAGGCGAGCATGTCGACAAGCAGGAGTTCGACGCGGCCAACGAGAAGACCCTCTCGCGCGGTGGTCGTCCGGCACAGGGCGAACCGATCCTGTTGGGGATCACCAAAGCCTCGCTGCAGACGCGTTCGTTCATCTCGGCGGCGTCGTTCCAGGAAACCACCCGTGTGCTGACCGAAGCTTCGGTTCAGGGCAAGAAGGACAAGCTGGTTGGCCTGAAAGAGAACGTCATCGTTGGTCGTCTGATCCCCGCCGGTACCGGTGGGGCCACTCAGGCCGTCCGCCACATCGCGCAGTCGCGTGACAACGTGGTCATCGAAGCCCGCCGGGAAGAGGCCGAAGCCGCCGCTGCTCTGGCCGCGCCGACTTTCGACGACGACATGGTTGGTGATGAGCTGGACGTTCTGGTGGAAACCCCGGAAAGCCGCGAGTAAGCTCACAGTATAAATTTGAAAAAGGCCCTGCAAAACGCGGGGCCTTTTTTCTTGGATAAGTGTCAACGTTGGCCCACGGCAATTGAAAGCAATTGCTAAGGCATTAGCGGTATATCTGTAGGCTCTGGCGCGGCCCCTGCGGCGGTGAGCATGGCATGTATTTGCCCCCGGTGATGGGCTTGGTGATTAAAGAACTGAACAACACAGACGGCCTTAGGCATTTCGATTTTGGATAAGCTGCCAGGTGGGTACCACCTGACAAAACCATTGAGATCTTCACAGGTTGTGCCAGAAGCCCATCCTTGGATTTCCGTATCGCGCTGCGTGCGTAAGTCTTTGAATTCAGACCAATCTGAAGGGCTGGTCAGTGAATGGGTGATTGTTTCCTGTGGGCGTTCGTTTCCTTTGATGCGCTCAAGCATAAGGGCATCGGCCCAATAGAGGTGGTTCATAGTTGCAGCGATGTATTTGAAGAACGCGCCTCGATCCTTCCAGCGCTGAGCTTCGGTCAAGCCGTCCGATGCAGTGATGAGCGAGATATTTTGCCATCTATTGTGGCGCGCCATAAGTCGGCAATAAGCGGCTGAAATCATCTTTCATGGCCTCAGAGTTATTGTGGAAGTATTGGGAAAATTGAGCGCTTTACATTGGAACAAGGCAAATTGCGCTGGGGCCCGCACACGCTATCACGTCGTTGGGTGACTATGAAATTACAGATGTCACCGGCTTTGCGTGAGCTTTTTCTCAATCAAGCCTGTCAATGCGCTGCATAACCAAGTCCTGTTTTCGGTTCGCGCTTGTTAACACGAAAGCAGATTGCGTTGTGGCAAGACAGCACGACAATTTGATCCAACACTGCCTTCAAGCACGGTGCTTCGTTCTTGCGGACCCACAATCTCTAGCTTAGCTCCGACCAGAGATATTATTTTGATTTTGAATTGGCTCATGGGCACAGAACACAACTCTTTCGAAGATCGCGTTGCGCGGATCAGGCAGCGCTCAGACGAGAATGCAAGAAACGCACCCCGGCCCAGAGCCGAGAGCTTCTGGCGACGCCTGGCCTATCCAGGTGCATTTTTCGGGGCGTTTTTGCTGGGGATCTTTGCCGTTTTTCTGACCCGCTACATTCAGTATCAATCCGTCGGCATACCAGTTCAACGACAGGTTGATACGCAGGATTTCGTCAGCCTCGGTCTTGCGGGTGGGGCCTGCATCATGGTGACGCTTTTTCTGAAAGGTAAGCTTCGAGAATTTGCAGGTGCGCTAACGGTTGGCGCGTTGCTGACGACATTCACCTTTCACAACCTGGTTTGGAACTACCCGGTATTTTTTGAGCAAACCTACGGAGAAGACTGGGTGGATTTTGTCAAAGACACGACGGAACCTTCGAGCTTGAACGTCTTCGGAATTATTTTGCCTTTAGGCTGACATCTGGATGGTGGCGGCAAGCGATATTGACATCCAAGGTTATACCCTGGCCAATACAGGCGTTTGCCAGCCCGGAGCCCAATCCTTATGACCCCGAACACCAAAGGTGCCTTGCTAATGATGGGCAGCATGGCGGCATTTACCCTGAACGATACGCTGGTGAAGGTCGCGTTACAGGAATTGCCGCTTTTCCAGTTGGTTGCACTAAGGGGTGCTTTGGCCGTTATGCTGGTTTATCTGCTGGCGCGGTCTCTGGGGGCGCTGCACCTGAATTTTTCGCGGCACGACAAGTGGCTGGTCGCCCTGCGTAGCTTGACCGAACTGGCTGCCACTTTCTTTTTTTTGACAGCGTTGAAGAATATGCCGCTTGCCAACGTGACGGCCATTTTGCAGGCGCTGCCACTGACTGTCACGCTGGGCGCGGCGTTGGTTTTCTCAGAGCAGGTCGGCTGGCGGCGTACCTTGGCGATTGTTGTGGGGTTCATTGGTATGGTGTTGATCGTACGACCGGGCCCGGACGGGTTCAGCGTGTATTCTGTCTATGCCCTGATCGCAGTGGCGTCGATTACGGTTCGGGATCTTGTTACCCGACGCATGTCCGCCGATGTGCCGTCGATGGTTGTGACCCTGGCAACTTCGGGCTCAATCGCAGTTGCCGCGGCGATTGCTTCGGTTTTTGAAGGATGGGCGCCGGTCTCGGCGGCAGCAGGGTCTCTGGTCGCCGTCGCTGCCGTCTTTGTGCTGATGGGATATCTTTTAAGCGTCATGGTCATGCGTCAGGGGGATGTTGGATTTGTTGCTCCGTTTCGGTATTCCAGCCTGCTCTGGGCGTTGGGGCTGGGGTGGGTCGTTTTTGACGAATGGCCAGATGCGGTGACGATGCTGGGTGCAGCGCTGATCGTAGGCGCAGGGTTGTTCACACTGTTCCGCGAGCGGGCCCGTCAAGGTGCAGCGTGAACCTGCCTGACATAGGTCTGGTCAATTGCAAAGCGGGATAGGAATTCGGCTTTTTGTGGTGGTGAAAGAGGACTTAGGTCGGCATTCGTGCTTCTTGTGCGGGGCGAGTCGTTGAACCGGTTCAAGCCACGCACCCACATCGGGCCATCGGGGCGGGTGACCACAGGCATGGCCCGGTTCATCCTGTTGTGGGCAAAGTTCATGATTGATTTCCGGTTGCCGCCCTGCACAAACATGCCAAGCCCGGCTGTCATCAGCGGGCGATGCACGCGAATGGCCTGAATCCCTTGGGCATTTGCGCGCGCCAGATACCCGCAGTTGAAATCTATCGCCACCATAGTGCGGCTCTGCAAGAGCGCTGCGCAATCAACTGCCGTTCCCCGCAGCCGTTCGACAAAGTCCACGGCCACTGCATCATCATCGTCGTGACGAAACTGCAGGCAAGGCGCGTCAAGACTTTGACGTGCCGCATTCAGAACCTCTTGCATGACCTTCCTGTGCCGGCCCGGAGATCTGGCGACAATTTGCACCTGTTTCAGGTCAGCGGTCAGGTCATTCAGGCGATCGAAGGCGGGTTTGGGCAGGCATTCACCGATGACGATCCGCAGATGAAAGTCTTGGTCGGTTTGCTGTCGCAGACCGGGCAGGGCGATGGTTTCAAACAATCGGAACCGCTCTTCCAGCCGATCATGACGGTAAAGGAACTGCCGCCGTTCTTCGACAGAGGCATGCATGGTCTGAAACCCACCAATGGCGGGATAGGAAAAGCGGCAAAGACCGAGGACCTGCATCTTCTTAAGTCCCAAAAGGGGTAGTTTCGACCTCTTCGGGGTCGATAGAGAAACGTGTACGCAAATCCTCTGCCTGTTCCCCAGTGACGGGCAACAAATCACGCGTATCCTTCCGGGCGTGGTCCGAGTCGTTGAACCCGTGCAGCATCCGCACCCACATTGGTGCGTCCGGGTAGCTGACGACTGGCATGAACCGCGCCAGTCTGTTGTGCAGTCGGTCAAAGATTGTCCGTTTACTTCCGCCCCGAACATACATACCCAAGCCGACCCCCAGCAGCGACCGATAGACCTGCGCGACGTGTAACTCATTTTTGTCACGCCGGGCGACGTAACCGAGGTTGTAGTCTATCGCGACCGACTCGCTCTGCTGTACCAGTCCTGCATTTTCGCGAATTGCAGAGCGTAGCTTTTCTATGAAATCGACCGAGACCGCGTCATCGTCGTCATGCCGAAACTGAAGGCAGGGTTTATGCGGGTCTGTTCGGGCGGTGTTCAGAACCTCCCGCATCACTCGCTTATGATCTGCGGCTTCTTTTTCGATGATGCGGATCTGTTTGATCCCAGCGGTCAGATCTCGTAGCCGTTGCGCATAGGGTGGCGGCAGGCATGTTCCCGTAAGCACCAGCAGCTCAAACGCCTCATCGGTTTGGGAGCGAAAGCCGGGCAGAGTGATGGTTTCAAACAGGCGAAAGCGTTCCTCCATCCTGTCGGTGTCATACAGAAACCGTCTTTGATCTTCGATTGAGTCTTGGCTGAGCCGAAAGCCGCCAATCGAAGGATAGGAAAAGCGGCACAGGCCAATCACTTGCATCTGTTGTCCATCACCTGGTATTCCGCACGACTATGCCCCCGCCGTGAAATGGCTGCAACGGGGTGGTAGCGTCTTATGTTGAAGTCTCCGACGCCCTAATCCCTGCCCGCCCGAGGCTGCCGGTATAGTGCTGTTGACACTTGGGTCGACTCCGCCTATTACGCGCGTCATCTCGGTACCGGGGGCCGCCCCAAAACCGATTTCAGTAATGAACTGGTCAAGACCCGGACAATTTTGCAGTTCGCGTCCTCTGATAACCAACCGCGACGTTCACCTCGGAATGGGAACGCTCGCGGATTTTGCGCTTGTGGACGCATGAGTGCAACGAATTTAGCCGCACGCAGCCCGCGTGCATGTCATGTGTGTTGCAAAACGGGGAAGAAACCGGAATGCCAACTATTCAACAGCTGATCCGCAAACCGCGGCAGCCTAAAGTAAAACGCTCGAAGTCCATGCACCTGGAGCAGTGCCCGCAGAAGCGCGGCGTCTGCACCCGCGTGTACACCACCACACCGAAAAAGCCGAACTCGGCTATGCGTAAGGTTGCCAAAGTGCGCCTGACCAACGGGTTCGAGGTCATCTCGTACATCCCCGGTGAAAGCCACAACCTGCAGGAACACTCGGTTGTTCTGATCCGTGGCGGCCGTGTGAAAGACCTTCCCGGTGTGCGTTACCACATCCTGCGCGGTGTTCTGGATACTCAGGGCGTCAAAGACCGTAAGCAACGTCGTTCGAAATACGGCGCGAAGCGTCCCAAGTAAGAAGGAGAGGCTGATATGTCACGTCGTCACGCCGCCGAAAAACGCGAAGTCCTGCCTGACGCCAAGTTTGGCGACAAGGTACTGACCAAATTCATGAACAACCTGATGATCGACGGCAAGAAGTCGGTCGCAGAGCGCATCGTTTACAACGCGTTTGACCGCGTTGAGAACAAGGTAAAGCGCGCTCCTGTCGAAGTGTTCCACGAAGCGCTCGACAACATCAAACCGTCGGTCGAGGTTCGCTCGCGCCGGGTTGGTGGTGCAACCTATCAGGTTCCGGTCGAAGTGCGCCCCGAGCGCCGCGAAGCACTGGCCATCCGCTGGCTGATCACTGCTGCGCGCGGCCGCAACGAAAACACCATGGAAGAACGCCTCGCCGGTGAACTGCTGGACGCTGTACAGTCCCGCGGTACTGCCGTGAAGAAGCGCGAAGACACCCACAAGATGGCCGAGGCAAACAAAGCCTTCAGCCACTACCGTTGGTAATTCAGAGGCTTATCAAAAATGGCACGCGAATATCCGCTCGAACTGTACCGTAACTTCGGTATCATGGCGCACATCGACGCAGGTAAGACCACCTGCTCGGAGCGTATCCTGTATTACACTGGTAAATCCCACAACATCGGTGAGGTGCACGATGGTGCAGCCACCATGGACTGGATGGAGCAGGAGCAGGAACGCGGCATCACCATCACCTCGGCTGCGACCACCACTTTCTGGGAGCGCACCGAGGACGGTCAGACCGCCGATACCCCCAAGCACCGCCTGAACATCATCGACACCCCCGGCCACGTTGACTTCACCATCGAAGTTGAACGTTCGCTGGCGGTTCTCGATGGTGCCGTCTGCGTTCTGGACGCAAACGCCGGTGTTGAGCCCCAGACCGAAACCGTGTGGCGTCAGGCTGACCGTTACAAGGTTCCGCGTATGGTTTTCGTCAACAAAATGGACAAGATCGGCGCAGACTTCTTCAACTGCGTTCGCATGATCGAAGACCGCACCGGCGCGCGCGCTGTTCCGGTTGGTATCCCGATCGGCGCCGAGTCCGAGCTTGAAGGTCTGATCGACCTGGTCACCATGGAAGAGTGGCTGTGGCAGGGCGAAGATCTGGGCGCTAGCTGGATCAAAGCTCCGATCCGCGACAGCCTGAAAGACATGGCTGACGAATGGCGCAGCAAGATGATCGAAGCGGCCGTCGAAATGGACGACGACGCGATGATGGAATACCTGGAAGGCAATGAGCCCGACGTTCCGACCCTGCGCGCCCTGCTGCGCAAAGGCACCTTGGACATCGCGTTTGTTCCGGTTCTGGGTGGTTCTGCGTTCAAGAACAAAGGTGTTCAGCCGCTGCTCAACGCTGTGATCGACTATCTGCCCAGCCCGCTGGACGTTGTTGATTACATGGGCTTTAAGCCCGGCGACGAGGAAGAAGTTCGTGACATCGCACGTCGTGCCGATGACGCAATGGCGTTCTCGGGTCTGGCGTTCAAAATCATGAACGACCCCTTTGTTGGCTCGTTGACCTTTACCCGGATCTACTCGGGCACCATGAACAAGGGTGACTCGATTTTGAACTCGACCAAAGGTAAGAAAGAGCGCATCGGTCGTATGATGATGATGCACTCGAACAACCGGGAAGAGATCGAAGAAGCGTTTGCAGGCGACATCATCGCGCTGGCGGGTCTGAAAGACACCACCACCGGTGACACACTGTGTGATGCGAAGGATCCGGTGGTTCTGGAAACCATGACCTTCCCCGATCCAGTGATCGAGATCGCGGTTGAGCCCAAAACCAAGGGCGACCAGGAAAAGATGTCCCAGGGTCTGGCCCGTCTGGCCGCTGAAGACCCGTCTTTCCGCGTGGAAACCGACCTGGAATCGGGTCAAACCATCATGAAAGGCATGGGCGAACTTCACCTGGACATTCTGGTTGACCGTCTGAAGCGCGAGTTCAAGGTTGAAGCGAACATCGGTGCACCGCAGGTGGCCTATCGTGAAACCATCTCGATGCCGGTCGAGCACACCTACACCCACAAGAAACAGTCGGGTGGTTCGGGTCAGTTCGGTGAAGTTAAGCTGGAAATCCAGCCGACTGAGCCGGGCGAAGGGTACTCGTTCGAAAGCCGCATCGTTGGTGGTGCTGTTCCGAAGGAATACATCCCAGGTGTTGAAAAAGGCATCAACTCGGTCATGGACAGCGGCCCGCTGGCTGGTTTCCCTGTGATCGACTTCAAGGTTGCCTTGCTGGACGGTAAGTTCCACGACGTTGACTCGAGCGTTCTGGCGTTCGAAATCGCGGCCCGTATGTGTATGCGTGAAGGTATGCGCAAAGCAGGCGCGAAACTGCTGGAACCGATCATGAAGGTCGAAGTGATCACCCCGGAAGAATACACCGGCGGTATCATCGGCGACCTGACCTCGCGTCGTGGCCAGGTGTCTGGTCAAGAACCGCGCGGCAACGCAATCGCGATCGACGCGTTCGTTCCGCTGGCGAACATGTTCGGCTACATCAACACTCTGCGTTCGATGTCGTCGGGCCGTGCCCAGTTCACCATGCAGTTCGACCACTACGATCCGGTTCCGCAGAACATCTCGGACGAGATTCAGGCGAAATACGCATAAGCGAAGATTTGAGGGAGCTCCGGTGCGGGGCTCCCTTCATTACCGAAAAAGGAGGCCATCATGGCAAAGGAAAAGTTTGAGCGTACAAAACCGCACGTCAACATCGGCACGATTG